>DAHXNH010000181.1 GCA_027365485.1 Clostridiales bacterium | reverse complement strand
GGTATCGGGCCCGACTTCGCGACGGAGGTAAGGACGGTCTGTCTGCAAGCGATTCTCAAATAAGGCCCACCAGCGTTCGGCCTCGTTTTTCTCGCGCAACCCGGCCACAATCCCCTCGAAGAGGAGGCCTAAGGATTCGTACGCATCGACTCGGCGGAGGTAGGCTAGAAAGATGTAGGTGATACACCTCAGGGTGACGTGGGCGATTTGCGCGTCAAAGTCCCGAGATTGACAGCGGCCAAGACGTAGTTGCTACTTCATTCCTTTGAAAAACACGTCGATGGTCCAGCGCACGGTATAGATCTCCATCATTTTCACAAACGAAAGCGCGGTGTCAGTCGACAGAAAGAGCCGCCATTCCTTAGCATACGGGAATCGGCAGAAATACCATTGGACCTCCCCGACCCCTTCGTACGGCACGACGACTTCAAAATATCGAGTGTTTAGTTTGCGGCAACGCGAAGCCTTGCCTGCTTTTTGTAACTGGGTCAGCAGCGTCTTGGCGTCAACTGCCACGCCTCGGTACTCATATTTGCGCTTGTCCTTGCGCACACCACACACCACATGCATCGCCTGATGGCGAATTTGCCGAACCGCTTGGATGAACCCTTTGCTGCTGAACCAGCTATCGGCCAACACATAGCGCACCCGGATGCCGTGTTTGACCGCCCGTTTAATCATCGCTACCGTCTGGTCGATTTTATTCGTCGTGCATTCTTTCCGGCGCGTCGCGCCGGGTGAGCCTGGTATACAGGCTTTGTGATATTGCGCTTTCCGCCGTTGGCCCCGCAGAGGCTTTTCGCTATGAATACTGAAATCAACCGGCAGAAAGCTCGTTCCATCAAACCAGCCCAACACGAGATCTTTGAAGCCGAACCTAGTCCCCCTGGCCCTTCCACAGGATCGAAGACGCAGGAGATGGTTGCAATGTGGGATCTCGTGCGGGCGTCCGTGGTGTCGTCAGCGATCAGCGCCGAATTCGGCGCAACAGTTTTCTGCGGATTGACGAGCCGCTGAAATCGCCTTACCACCCCGTACAAGATCGCTCGCCAGGGGATCCGTTCGTCATTTTGGAGGCGATAGGTCGCATCTTTCCTCATCGCGGTGATTTCGCGAAAATGGCTCGTAAATAAGTCATTGACCCTGTTCAATACCACGAACGGGAGGAGCATCATCAGCATGATAATTTCCGTCACGCTATACCCTTGAGCCTTTTCGAAGCCGGCCTTCTTGATAATGGATGGCAATTTAAAGGTCTTTGCCGCATCCAACAACACGGTAGCCATGGAATACTCGTGCGGTTCGAGGACTTTTCCAACCTCTGACAAGTCTTGTTGCATAATAACCTCTCATTTCGGGCCGATTTGGATTCTCCTCTAATTATAGCAAAAACCGTGTATTCATGCGGGTTTCGCGGGTTTTTTTGTAGGTATGATGTCGAGGAAATTTGGTGTATTCTCGGGGTGCGAAACTTAAGAAATACGATGTTGGGCTTCGTCTTCATTGCCACAACTCCTTTCAATGCTTTTTCCATTCAGATGGTTCGCACCTTATGCATGTCCATTCGCTTCAACCGCGGCGCACCGACACGCGTACATGTAATCCAATCCCAAAAACAACTCGCGTTAACCTTATCATATGAAGGCGTCTTGACCGTGTCAAGACGCCAAAACCTAGGTTACGGTATTACTACACTACCCAGTCACGTTCGCCGAGTTTGTCTCCGCGAACAATCAGCCCGGCGCGCTGCGAGGAGGTCTGCATCTCCCGTCCAGCCCACCTTCACACCTTCACACCAACCGGGTGCCGAACGCCCGGAGCCTCCGGTCTCCTGGGTAGTTTACTGATCGTAACTCGTATGGTAAGGTTATCATTGTCGGTCGCGTGCCAAGACTGACACTCGAATTGTTTCGGCAGATGAAGGGAGGATAGGACTTCTCTTCCAATTGCGCAACCTAAACAGCGAGGCTCCAATCCTGAATGAGTTGGTCAAGCATCACCTGACCGACCTTGTCGCGTAATCGAAAGCGAATGACCTACTGCTCCTCCAATTTTCTTAGGAGGCAATAGCAAACCATGAAATCTAGAGGGACCATCACAGCCATCATCTCGATGGCGATGCTGAGTTTTGGATTCGCCGGAACCATGCATCGTTCGCCGTCTAATACCACTACCGGTGTCACGTACTACGTGTCTACCCGCGGAAACAACGCCAGCAGCGGACTGTCTCCCCATAGCGCGTTCCGCACCATCTCCCGTTGCGCGCAAGTTCTGGCACCCGGAGACACCTGCGAAATCATGGGAGGGACCTACCGGGAAACAGTGACCCCAGCGCAATCGGGCACTCCCTCGGAACCGATCACCTACCGTCCGTTTCACCATCAGCGAGTGGTGGTGAACGGGACCGACTTGGTGAGTGGATGGCAACAGGTCACACCGGGGCAGTTGCCTGGGTTGGCCCAATCCCAAGCAGACCCATTTTTGCCCAATTCCCCGTTCGCAGCCGCCGTCCAGGCGGGCGACATTTATGCCACCCACGTGGCGCTGAATCCCAGTTTGATGGGCAACGAGGTCTTTTATCAGGGCCAACGCTTAATCCCGGCCCAGTGGCCTTGGCCTGGGTATCACCAACTTACTCCCCATATCGAATACGCTCAAAATGGCACCAGCAACACACAGATTGTAGACCCCAATCTCACGCAGCCCGCGGGGTACTGGAATGGAGCCCAGGTGTACACGGAGCGTTGGTTCGCCAGCCGCACCACGACGGTTTCCAGTTCCTCGCCGGGCGTTTTGGATTTTAGCGGTCTCACCGCTGGGCCACCGCTGGTGCCCGGGTCGACTCGCTACTATCTCTTCGGCCAGTTGAAAATGCTCTCCCACCCAGGAGAATGGTATTACGACCCGACAAGCCAGATACTGTACATGTGGGCACCCAACGGTCAAAGTCCGCAGCACCACGCGGTGGAAGTCAAGCAGCGGACGTACGCCTTCGATCTCAACAACGTTAGCTACACCGACGTTATCGGGCTCAGAGTTTTCGGTGCCACCGTCCAAACCGGGACGTCCACCACGGGAGACGTCTTGAACGGTTTGAACGTGCAATATCCGGTGGAGTACCAAACGCTCTCCGGTCCTTACGAGTGGACATACGGGATCGGCACCGGCGTGGTGATCCAAGGCCAAGGCAACACGTTTGAAAACAGCATTATCGCGCACAGCGCCGGCGGCGGTGTGGCGCTGTTGGGTAGCCAGAACGTGGTGAGCGGAAACGTCATCTACGACGTGGACACGATGGGCACCTACGCCTCCGGGGTAACGATCCTTGGCGGCCCTGACCAAACGGTAGTGCACAATACGATTTTCCGCACTGGCCGCAGCGCCATCGACATCTTTAGCCCCGGCACCAACCACATCGCGTACAATAACCTCTACGCGTTCAATCGGTTGAACGTCGACGGAGGAGCAATTTACACTGGATTCCAGAACCTCGGGAACACTTCGTTCGATCATAATTGGCTGCACGACGCCACACCTATGCCGGAGGTTTACCCGTGGGGCGAGGCTGGGCTCTATCTGGATACCGGTGGCTACAACGCCCTGATTTATGACAACGTGGGTTGGAATGATCCGTCGTCAACCATCTTTATCCATTCGCCGACGGGATCACCGGTCGCACAGGTCTATAACAACGACGGCGGGGTAACCTTGCTTGGAGTAAATAACGGTGTTGGCACCAATATCATCAACAACATCGGCGGAGTGAACCTGCTATCTGGTTCAGCCCAGGGCGCCAACATCAACCATAATCTGTCTGCGTCCGTCAACCCAGACTACGTGAATCCGTCGGCGGCCGACTACCAACTCCAACCAAACTCGCCGGCCCGAAACAGCGGTTTATTCATCCCCGGGATCACGGTCGGCGGGACAGATCCGACCCCTAGCATGGGGGCATATCAATATGGAGCACCGTTTTGGCAGGCAGGCGTGGTTGGACTTCCTCTCACGTTGGTCTCGGTCACCGCGACGCCAACCCAATCCAATCTCGCTCCAGGCCAGACGACTTCGATATCCCTTGCTGGTACCATGAGTAACGGAAGTTCAGCTAATCTCACCGAGGCAAGGATAAGCTATGAGGTCAGTAACCCGAAAGTCGCGAGCGTCAGCCCCACAGGCGTCGTCACCGGGGAAGGGGCTGGGGCCGCGACCATTACCGTGTATGTCGTGCTCGGCGGATTCGCGTCCATTGCCACGATCACGGTTACGGTAAGTTAGGCGTCTAGCATTTTCGTCAGCTCAGTTTGATTGACGACAAGCCGGATTCGACCCGCGACCGATTGGTGACGGAGCAACTCTCGAGGTCATCATCCAGTCGACGTGCGATGCATGTATGGGCTAATAATCTCGGCCCTTGGCACGGCCCTCATCAGGGCTTCGTGCCAAGGACCGACCTTCACTTCGGGGGTTGCTTCATACAATCGGAGTGGTACGAGGACCCACAGACCGTAGGGAATAGAGGGGTCACGATCCTATTTGACGATCCACCGGCGAAGATGAGTTCCGAATGGATCTCTCCGCGCGGGCGGCAGGGTCTCCTTGACGAATGTACGACATATCTTCAGGAGGACCCTTCGTTTCGCAACGCGCCTTAAGAGGCAGATGTCTAGTCGGAAGGCATGCCCGACTGCGCGGCAATCATCCGTTCCAGCCGTTTAAACCCAGCAAGACTAAGACGCACCATTGCATACATGAGCGCACTTACCGCCGCCAAAGGTAGAATGCCGCCCAATACGAAGAAAACCACGTACAACATGGTCAATATAAGCAAGGTGCGACCGGGATTAACCACGCATGTCAGTGCCGCCAAACGGAAATATTGCCACAGCCGGTCCATCTGGCGATGCGCATACAACGGAAATACATAGAGCGCCATGGCCACCGCCATCACGTCTACAACGTAAAGCGGGATAACTGCCGCGTGAAGGAGATGGATCTTGACGGACGCAGTCAGACGCGTGTCCCACGCTAAGAATCCTCCCCCCCCCATTATGACCCAGGCGAGCCGATTCGTTCGCCAGAAATCGTGGCGGAACGTGCCCCAAAAGATGGCCCACGGATGCACGCCTCCTTGACCCTGTGCCCATTTTCGTGTGAGCGCAGCGAGGGATGCGGTGGCAGGTCCGACCCCCAAGACGCCCGCACCCGCAAGGGAAAAAACAAACCACAGCAAAGATGCCCAGAATACCCGGGCGATCCACTCCGCAGCCACCGCGACGCCTGTCCATAATCCCGAGTTCTCCAACGATGTGCCCATCCTTTCATAGAGACCACATTGTCCCCATTATTGCATATGGTTGGCCTTCTTGCGCGAAGACACGTGGGCGTTGTGCAGCCGCCGATCTATGCAGGCTGCACAACGCCCGCCCAATTCGTGAATTGGTGCTTTGACGGATGACCTCCGCTTTCTGTTGGCGCTGCGCGACCGACAGGGGCATGCGCTCGGGGTCCACCGCACACCGCGCCGGTCTGTGACCGGGCGATCATCCCGTATCCGTCGCTGACTGACGAGCTCCCGTCGCCCACGCCTTCGGGTTCGATTCGGAGGTCACGTCATGCTCCCTCTGTTCCGACGATGCCCCAACTCTTCCGGTTCCACATGATCGTCTCGGCGCTCTTCCCGAGCGACGGTCTGACTCGCCCATTGCCTTCGCCTAGAACACCGCATCGTCATTCCCACCGCATCCACGCATCACGGCCGCAGAAAACGCGGACGCCCTATTGCGCTTCCGGTCTTTCGACCGACCCATTCCTACCACGTGCGTTGTTTTAGCATAGCTTGTATTTCTTCCATAGGAAACGGCATATCGGCGGCCTGCTCTTGGACCCACTCGAAGAAATCGTCGTCCATTTGATTAGTCCATCGGCGATCGATCTGCCCTGGCGTGTATTTCCTTTCTCGCAGTCGTTGCTTTCCGAACTGATCTCGCAGGCGGATCAGTTGAGATGTTCTCACCACTTTCCTCACCAGATGAGGCGGAATAAAAATCACCCCATCACCTCTCCCCAAGACGACATCGCCCGGTATTACCGTAACGTTTCCAATCCGCACGGGGGTATTTATCCCCGTCAACATTATGGTGGGGGAAGCGTATGACGGGTGAACTCCTCTCACAAAGCTCGTAAATCCATCCAGTTCTCGAATCCCATCGATGTCTCGAACAGCCGCGTCATGAACTACGCCATTACCGGATTTCGTGTAAATCGCCGTCGATAAATTGTCTCCAATGACCGGCCCCTGGACGATTTTTCCGAATACGTCGGCCACATAGACATCACCTTCGGACAACAGGTCGATCGGCCACGAAATTTGATCCCCGACGCAACCGCACTGTGCACCTTTCTCTTCCATAAGCTTTCGCATATCCGGACGACGCGGCATATACACGGCGGTTAGGGCCCGGGCCACCAGCACCTGTCCCGGGTGCGTACACATAAAACCGCCTTCGTATTGCCACGCGTACCCGGCATTGGTGAGAACACCCCACGCCTGCGTAATGGTAACGCTTTTCAACGCTTCCAGCCAGACATCCGCCACTTTTGGCCTGCCATCGGGAAAGCGTTCGCCTTCCCATTCATAGGTGTACTCAATCAATTCATCTTGACTGAGATTTAGGGGGCAGAACTTCATCATCGCGCTCACCTCCAATATATGACGCTAAGACGCTTGGGACGCGACACTCCTGGCACTCGTATTCGTCTTCCGTCTCCAAGCGGACCTACCGCTCAACCGCTACACCATAATACCCCTCAATAAAGGGATACCGCTTCGAGATATCCGGTGCTAAGTTGGCACCGATGCCTTCCTGGCGCGAAATGTCAAGCCACCCCTCGCTGATGGGCATGGGCCCGTCCAAGATCCCCCATTGGAGGGGTCCCTGCAACATATTCATCTCGACCAGAGGTGCGGGTTCCAACGCAGCCACAGCATGGGCATTGGCGAGTGTCACAACGCCATTATGCCAATTGTGGGGAACCGTCCGTATCTCGTAGCTCGACGCGATTTCGCCAATGTGTACCGCCTCGGTTATCCCACATAAGCCAACATCTTGTTGCACTATCGAGAACGCGTGCGACGTGAAGTACGGCATCATTTGCTCCAGGGTGCTGAACGATTCGCCTCCGGATATGGGAATGTCTAGTGCTCTGCTCAACCGTTGATAGCCCTGAAGATCCTTGCTATCGATCGGCTCCTCAAACCACAGAAAACGTCCCAACTGGGCCAGTGCCCGGCCGATGTCCAACGCCTGTCGTTCGGACAGTCGGCAGTTACCGTCCACCATTAAATTCAAATGGGAATCGGTCGCATTCACTAAAGCTGTAACGAGCTCAATGAAACGATCACTGGTGACAGCGTCCCAATCCCAAAACGTTCCAAGGCGAAACTTGAATGCCCGGAATCCCTGGTTTTGATATTGTCGCGCCTCCGCAATGAGTTGATCCGGGTCGACTCTCCAGTCGTATCGACACCCTCCTGACGCATACACCTCGACCTGAGTCATGGCTTTTTCGTTGATAAGCTTGGCGACAGGCTGAGATAACAGTTGCCCCCGCAAATCCCACAAGGCGGTATCCAACCCTGCCACCGCGCAGTCAAAGCTTTGCTGTCGACCGTTTGGGTGGAGCCACTCGCATTGAGAGACCGTTCGCCCAATCAGCATGGGAGCCAAGTCCTTGATGTGGCCGCTAATCTTCGTCGGATTGCCATATGCGCTCGCCTCTCCAATCCCCGTCCGCCCTGATTCTGTGTGAACCAGCACTAAGCAACAATCTGCCTTAACCGTTCGATACTTTGCCGTAAACCATTGTTGGTCCCGGTCGTGCATTCGTGATAAACAAACGGTTTCAATCCCTGCAATTCGATCCACTTTACGCCCCCTATCCCTAACCTGCCGCCTCTTCTATCCTGCGGACGGACCTACGATCAGCGATCATTTCGCCGCTCTGGTGAGAATCGAGCGACCGCGCTAGAGCGGCGCACTCGAACCGGGATATCCCTCACACGAGTCCGCGCCCATATGACAGTGAGTCGGGGATAATCATCGCACCAACTCAATCGCGGGTTCTCCGGCCGTACATAGCCAGGTGATCCGTCCTTCTTCAAGAAAACATGCTCGCCCACGTCAGAACGGTGCCCACTTCCGGGTGGGGCCAGACGCGCCCCATGTGCGAATTGTCGAGGTGCCTGTAGCATCCCACTGTACGGGGAGCCGCTGCTATCGGGGACCTAAGGGAACCACTGCACCCTACTGGAACGCTAAACCTCAAGAGCCACCCCTGACCGCTAAGCTACCCCTTAGTGCCGCCTAGGAGCCTGTCCGTTAATTTCAGTTTCCTCCCGGGACAACCCCACATATACGTATTTCGAACAAATCATAACCACAGATGTTGTGGAAGAGGCTGACAAGACGCCAATAAATGGACAAACTCCTAGCCGTCCTGGCACTATCCTTGTGACCGATCCCGACTCAAAAAACGGCCCCTCCTACCATGGCTACAAATAGTCACCTTTTTTGCTCCGAGATTCAATTGCTATTGGCATCATTGCCCCCTGATTCGAAAAGCACTTCGTCACGGTGAACCCAACTCATGTTCATCGCGTCTCGGTCCATCCGCTCGCCTCCACTGCAGTCGATCGTCGACCAACCTTAAGCACGACAGATTCGAGCGCACCGTGACGCTGTGGCTACGATTTTAAGGAGCCGACGGTGAGGCCCTGGACAAAATACCGACGAAAGAACGGAAAGATGATCATCATCGGCCCAGCAGCAAGCACCACCATCGCCATTTGCGCAGAAATGGTCGGCAAGCTCGAGAGGCTTACATGCAAGCCCGTCGCGGCGCCCTCAGGGTTGTTGGCCAAGAAATTCACGGTATTCATAATGTTGTACAGCATCAACTGAAGGGGCACCAAGTTTTGATTGTTGATAAAGAGCAACGCATTGAACCATTCCCCCCAATATGCGAACGACACCAATAACCCAAGGGTCGCCAACGCAGGTGTCGATAACGGCAAAACCATCCGAAAAAAGATGCGAAATTCGCTGGCTCCGTCAACTTTGGCTGACTCGATAATCTCCACGGGGATCTTGGCCAGAAATCCTTTCATAATCAGCACGTTAAACGGCGTGATTACTCCCGGGATGATCATCGAGAAAATGGAATTTTCCAAATGCAGGTAATGCGTCATAAGTATATAATACGGAACCAACCCTCCGCTAAACAGCATCGTGAAAAATACATAAAAGGTAGCTGGCCGCACTAAGCGAAAATCCTTTCGCGATAAAACGTACCCCATCATTGATGTCAACAAGACTGACCCGACGGTACCGACCACCGTAATGGTAATGGTCACGCCATACGCATGCAGCAGCACGGCGGGATAGCGAAAGATATAGCGGTAAGCAAGAAAGCTGAAATGCGTGGGGATAATACTGTAGCCGTGCAGGGTCAAGGTTTGGGTACTCGTCAGCGAACTCGATACGATCAAAAAAAACGGCACCATTACAATCACACAGATCGCCGTTAGCACGGCATACACTAAAATTCGAGATATGTCGAATCGCTTGGATACACCTAAGAACATCGTAGATATCTCCCTTCCCTACCACAGCGCGTTGTCGGGATTTAGCTTTTTAACTACATAGTTAGCGAGAATCACCGCCCCGAGGCCAACCACCGACTGGTATAATCCCACGGCTGCCGACATTCCAATTTGGCCTAAATCAATCAGGGCGCGGAACACATAGGTATTGATGACCTGCGTCGTTGGGAACAAAAAGGCCGAATTGTTGGGCACAAAATAAAACAAGCCAAAATCCGCGTTAAAGATACTGCCTAGCGCAATAATCACGAGAATCGCTATCAACGGGGACAACATAGGGATCATAATTCGCCGAACGATTTGCCATCGACTGGCACCATCGATAGCAGCGACCTCGTAGTACGTGGGATCGATTCCCATAATGCCCGCAAAGTAGATTAATGTAGAGAACCCAACCCCATGCCACAGATTTGCGGCGGTCAGAATGTAAGGCCAATACTGCGGCGACTCATACCAATTGATCCCATGGTTGGGCGGAAAGAAGGCATGGTCAATTAATCCATGTTGTTGAGACAAAAACCCGTAGACAATGTATTCGACCACAATCCAGGAGGAAAAATAGGGCAAAAACAGCACCGTCTGATACACGCTGACCGCGCCCTTGTTTCGGTGGATAAAAAACATCAGGATCGCCAGGCCGATAGCCACCACGGTACCCAAGAAAATAAAGGCGAGGTTATACCCAATCGTGTTGCGGGTTATGCTAAGAAATTCCTGCGACCGAAAAAAGAACTGAAAGTTTTGCAGCCCATCCCACGGGCTCCCGAAAATCCCCTTGTTGTACAGGTACGTCTTAAACGCGACGATGGCACCCACCATCGGGAAATACGCCATCACCAGCAAATAGATGATCCCGGGCGACGCGAGCGCGAGCAACTCCCAATCACCTCGCCGCATGCGCTTTCTCCGCTTCGCCTTCTTAGGATTCACGACAACCTGACTCGCAGTCCGAATCACTATCTTCCATGTCCCCTTTCGCAACCGTTCCCAGTATTAGGAGTCTTACACTTTTAACCTACGAATTCATCCTCCGAGGGCTTCTCGCGATAATCCCAATGTTGGGATTATCGCGAGAAGGGACGGCAAAAGATCTGAGTAAATCTTGGTAGTAGGCTTGCGCCCACCCCCGGGCCCTGGGCAGCGCCCCTTCCCCGGTCCACTGCGCTACCCCCATCGGAAGGATATCCATGGCCACTCCCGTCACCTGACGGTTGGCGGCCGGGCTGTCAGCTCTCAGCGAGAGGGCCATCGATGTCGCCAGAAATGGTTTTCCTTCTTCATCCAAGATGATCCTGCATCCAGGCAAACACGAGTCCATAATGCCTCCGTTCATGGTCATTCCACACACAAATCGGCATCGTATCTCACTCCGTTCCTCAAACTTTCCCGGCGGAGCGTACCACAGCCATCGGTTCTTGTTCATCAAAACGATCACACGGGGCCACTTACGACGGATCCCTAGCTTTAGCTATGGGGAGGATGTCCACTGTTGTGGTGTTAATATTTTAAGACTCCTTAGCGTTATCCACTAGACCTAAAGCCCCCACATTCCCATTGCTAAGAACACGGTCGACGTCAGTCTAAAACGAACCACCCGCAAGCTCTTCACGACTCTCAATCGTCTACGGCCTCAGAAAATGGCGCACAGTGGTTCGCCCACCGTCTTCCCAACGAACTATCTCACCTCGAACCGCATCGCCCGTACGACGGGCCCCTATCGCGTAATGTCGAGATGGACGCACGTAAACTAAACCAGTGTGTGGCAGGCCCAGTATCCCGTGCGTCCCACGACTCTCAGAAAAACCATTCGGACCAAGAATCGACCTTATTTACTGACCAACTTTCTGGGTACGCCCACGAACCTATCCCTTTTTTGCGAAATCAATATGGTTGGCTTTCACGTACGCGTTAATCTGTTGCTGCAAAACCTGTAGCACTTTTCCTATGCCCGCCGCCTTCATTTGGCTTTCGTACTGCGGGAAGTACTCGCTGGGATTGATCGAGCCGGTGAACAGTGGTTGTTGCCACCTCGCGTTAACGGCAGCCATGTTCGCTACTTCGGTGGCGACGCTAGTCGGGTTAAAGGTAAACCCAGCGAAGGG
>DAHXNH010000180.1 GCA_027365485.1 Clostridiales bacterium | reverse complement strand
CGCGACATCAACGCCGCGATCAATTTGCAAACGGTGGCCGAGAGTTCGGTGAGGAGCTCCTCACCCGTGTCTGCCTCCATGTCCTGAGCGTTGCGAAGGGGACGGCAGACCTGCTCGGTGACTAGCCTGGGGAGCATCCGCCGGTGGACGACCGGTCTTCGAGACCCTAAGAAGCCGTGATGCGATGAACTAGGAAGATGGCACCAGATTTGGTCAGTTATGATCAGAAACGGATAGGTCCATCAGAACGGTAAACGTCGGTGAAATCGCGCTGAGCAGGGATCCTGCGGTAAAAGTGGAGATTCCGACCAAAAAGACTTTTCGTCGGCCCACGGCGTCCGCGATTCTACCGGTGACCGGGAGCAACCCGGTAATGACGAGGAGATAGGCGGTAATGACCCATTGCAAGCTCTCAATCGAGACCGAAAATTGATGTTGCAGCACGGGCAGAGCAACGTTGACCACGCTCGAGTCGAGATTCACCATGAACGTGCCCGTGGTCGCCGCCGCAAAGCTTAACCAAAGCGCCTTGCCGGTCAGGATCATAGATCGCTTCGGTTCTCTCTCGGGGACAGCGTGCACGCTGGAGCCAGGCATATGGATGGATTCCCTTCTTGGCATTGTCAGATACGGCTTGGATCGGTATTCAAAGGCTTGCGAGTGCGAGGATGACTGACCAAGGTCATCCTTAGGGCTATGCCAAATCCCCTTTTGCCCTGAAAATTGTTAAGACCACCCCAGCCATTTATTCCCTTCCCGGGATCAGCCGGCACCGGGAAGGGAATAAACGCACGCAGCCCGAGCGGCTAGACGTTCGAAAATGGGGCTGATAATCCTCTGACATCGGGCCAAACCGGTCGGGATGGACGTCTCAAAAGACGGAGCTAGAGACGTAGGATGCGGAAAGCCTCAGACACTGGCCGGCGGCCAGTGTCATCTGGAGCGGTTTTGAACTCCCGGCCGCCACCCGTCGGGGCGAGGCGGGGGAGAGGGCATTTTAGTGTCGGCTACCGAAGGCCAGCATACGCTCACGCACTTCATTAATAGCCGACAGTTCTAGCGGTTTAGCGCCGCCTAAGGCTTTGGCCTGAATGACGAGTTCTGCAGCTTCGTCGAGGGTGGCCAGCAAGCGCGCTGTGGTCATCGAATCCTGATGAAAGACCAGGGCACCATGGTTTGCCATCATCACAGCAGGTAGTCCCGGGTGATCACGGACCACGTCGATAATGGCATTGACCGATTGGTCCGAACCTCTCGGTGCCCAGGCGACGACGGGCACCGCCTCGGTTACGCCGAAGCGCAAAAGCGGTTCATACACCAAAGGAATGGGCTGGTTAGCCACGGCAAATGCGGTGATGTGAGGCGCATGGGTGTGAATGACGGCGCCAACCGAGGAGCGCGTTTGATAAACCCGGGTGTGCATCTGAATCACTTCCTGCATCGTCGGATCCATCGATTCGCCGCTAGCCAGTTCACCATTGAGATTGATGACTGCAAGATCATCGACCGAGAGATTGGATATCGATCCCCCTCGTGTCATGAGAATGTGATGGTCGTCCAAACGCGCCGATAAGTTGGCGTGTTCACCCCGAAACAACATACCGACTTTGGCTAGAAGTTGGGCTGCTTCTACAATTTGTTGCCGTACTTGTCTTTCTTGCATCCGTTCGTCCTCCTTGTAAAACATAGTGTCTAGACGTTAGCACGTGTATTGTTCCTTCTTTTGAAAAAAAGATACTAACATAATCAGGATACTGTAAATGTCAGTATAAGACAAGCCGCTAAGTTTTGGCCGAGGCTTGCCTCGTCTGAGAGGCATGCTTTCTAGTCTTAAAGCAGTGGCGGAGGTCTAGTCTGAACCCGAGGGGAAACGCGCAGGAAAAAAGGCATGGATAGCGGTGGGAAGATAGACAAACATAGCCTATCATCCACTTTTGGCACCGTTTTTTCCAAATGGTGAAACCGTGCGCGGGTCTGGCCAGAGCGATGAAATGGTCGTCGCTATACTGTGCGCGGGTCAAATTTGAGGATTTGATGCCAAAGCTGTGGGGTTTTCGGTACCAGCCCCTCATTGGCCGTGGGCAGTGACAGCCGGAGGAAGTCGATAATCGATAGCGCCTGAGGCTAAATGTCGTGCATCCAATCCAAACCGCATCCAGGCAAGAAGGTGCGGACCGAAAGCGGCGATTGGTCCGCCGTAGACATTCATGATGCGCTCTGTCTCTACACCGTTCAACAAGCGTTCATTCCGACTTTCCTCGAGGGTCTTCGGCCAAGCAAAGCGATGAAGTTCTCCCCCGGCAATTCCTCTCGATGCATGGTCCGACTACTTGGCACGAAAATTCTCGGAGCGGGGAATCTCCACTTCATCGGCGATAGTCTCATGCGGGCATTTGAGGCTTGTGGGGGAACCGCAGTGAACGCACCGATATGAGCGGCAGCAGTTCAGGCACACCACGGCCAATACCACCTGGTTCTTCTTGACGCCGATCTTTTGCAAGAGAGTCGGTTGATGAGGGCTTTAGGTGCTGGTCGCCGGCCGAGACCGTAGGGGCGGTCAGAGGCCATATTGAACCTACGCACTCAATCTTGACAGGCCACCGTTTAGTGGCATATTGTTAAGAGCAACACCAAACGGTGTCGCGGCGTCAAAAAAGGGGGGCCAGTGGCTCTAAATACTCGTCGTAAACGCGCGAAAACACGGGGATCGCACGCCTAAAAGCGCTGAAGAGAAACGTCGTCAGCAACGGGACTTTGTGCATAGAGCTTCGGTTTCCCTGGTGCGACAGGCTGACCAAGTGCTGATGTTAGGCAACCCCACTCTACCGCCAATCGTGCAGAGGACGGAGAGCGGAAGGAAATCCTCGGACCTCGCGCAGACGATAAAAATCGCCGAATCATAACGCAATAATCATAGAGCTTAACCGGAATGGGCACACTGTCTCGCTGCCCTGCTCGGCTAGGGCCAGATTCTCAGGAATCGCGCACAAGGGGCTGAGTGAAGGTTCAGGGATTGAAGCAGGTTGCCCACGATTTAGAAAGGCAGGGATGTTCTTACGAGGGATGTCTTTAGCGCCATCGCCGATCCAACCAGGCGTCAGTTACTGGATACGCTTGCACAGGTTGACGAGTTGCCTCTTTACGAGATGACCGCCAAGTTCGGTATGGGTCGCACCGGGGTCGCTAAGCATCTCGCTATCCTGAAAGAAGCGGGTCTGGTAGCCGATCGTAAGGTAGGACGGGAATCCAGGTATCATCTGAATGCCGATCGACTGCGCGAAGTGCAAGAATGGGTATCCTTTTATCAACGGTTTTGGACTCAACGCATGGATCGGTTGCAGGATTTGTTGGAAAACCCCGACGGTTCGGGATAATCGGCCTAATCATGCGAAGTAATGGCTGCGCCACACCTAAAGACTCCTAAGTAATTGGACGCGTTGGCTTATCGGCTGCGATGGTAAAACGGAGACACTGGGCGGGCATTTTCACGGCGCCTTGTCCGCCGAACCATCGGCGATTTTCCACGCCCGACCACCTCTCGCCCGGGTTGACCGGGTGGGCAGGCCGAAAGGGCCTATCCTTGGTCTGCAAGGGTTTCGACTTCCGATGGAATCCAGCCACTGGCCGTCTCCGAGCGATATTGTGAGGATGCAGGGACAAAACGCCCACAGACACCGGATTCAAGACCTTAACGGAGGCTTCAACCATCGCCAAAATGGTTTCAATCTGCTGGAGGGGGGGGGTTATAGTGAGTGAAACAGTGTCGTTGGACTACGAAATTAAGAGCCCGATCGATCGCGTCTGGCATGCCCTGACTGATCCGGCCACCTTGATGCAATGGATGTTTTTTGAGACCGAAGACTTTCAACCAGTCGTCGGACACCACTTTCAGTTTCGAGGCAAGGCGGCGACAGGGTGGACTGGGGTGGTCGATTGTGAGGTATTGGCAGCCGAAGTGCCGCATCGGCTGTCGTATCGTTGGGTGACCGAGGGGCAGAGGGATCTGCACCAGACGACCGTGACCTGGACGCTAACGGCAGTGGACCATGGCGTGACCAAACTTCACTTGGAGCAAACCGGATTCGATAGCGCAGCTAAGCAGGAGATAGGAGGCGCGAGGTACGGTTGGACGCATCAGTTGGACCAATTGGAGACGCTGCTCACCCGAGAAGGCCGCGTGGACGAACCGTGAACCGAAGACCAGAGAAATTCTCGCCTTGACTGGACGGGGCTCCACGGTCGAGTCAAGCGCGTGTTTGGTGTGAACCATCCTCGCGAATCCCCACCAGGGGGATGGATGCACTCGGCCGATGAGACGCTCCTCCCGAGAGGCGGTGGCAGCGGGGAGACGACCCCGGAGGAAGGCGTCGGCGGATTTCCAAGGAAACCGGGCATTTGGCTGATAAGGGGAACTTTGGGTGTTGGATGGGCCCAAAATCGAGATCAAAGGAGTCTTGGCAATGTCCTATGTCGTTGATTTTCGCCAGGTGTCACCCGTGGGGTTGGAGTCTTCGCCGGTAGCCGAGGCTTTGGCTGGTTTACGGGCCAATGAAGCTCGATACTTTAAAAACAAATACCAGCACGATTTTACGGTGGTGCCGGCAGGCGAAAGCGCGGAGACACTGGAGTATGTGCGCCGAATTTTGAAACACGAACGGGACCTTGAGTTGGCCGCGAAGCCTTTAGAAACTTCGCGTTTTCAAGTGGAAAACATTCAATTTGCCTACGTCTTTTACGAGGATGGGCTGGTGCTCAATGTGCTTTATACCGTCGACCAGGTTGGGAAGCGAGCGGTGGGATTTAAGCTTTCGGAGGGGATGGAAGTCCCCCAGGAACTAGCGGGGAAATTTAAGTTTGCGCGGCAAAAATCTAAACTCGCAGGTACTATTCGCGGATCATTTTTTGTGGTTAAGGGCACCTATTGACCCAGCCAGGTGGCCTTACTCGGGGTGGCCGGCGGCTCAGATAATGAGGGCGAGCGCCTTAAGCAGTCATCGTGGATCCGGTTGAGCGTGAATGGATCAACCTGCAGAGCGGATCCGCGGGACTATGCGAAAGACACAGTGAGGCCGAGAAGGATCCGCTCTGAGAGCCGTCGCCTTTTGGCCCGGCGCCCTCACTACTCGAAGTAGTCTGCCATTATGGATGAATTGCCGGAGGATCGTGGAATCGCACTCGCCTTGACCGCGAAAGTCCAATGATATCCGACCCCGGAGCCCACGACGTGGCTCCGGCAGGCCGTCGATCGTTATGCTCAGGATGTCATCGCCTCGCGGAAATTGTTTACTCAATGCAGAACCTCCAGCAAGTCGCGCTGCACGGGGAGACATATCGACGCTTGCGAGCACAGTGGGGGTTTCGGCTCCAAATGGCCCAATCGGTGAATAAAACGGTCATTGCCCGCTACCAGAAGATGGGGGCGGACCATCCGTGGTTCCGGGTGCAGTGGACGAAACCCCTTTGGATCTCGTCTAGAGTCGCGACTATTCCCTCCCTCGAGGTTAACGGATTCCCCCTCAATACGCTCGCGAGCGGCATGGAGGGGTCCTTTCCGGCGCGGAGGTCAGGTTCTCACCGTCGACGGTCTGGGTTTGATAGAGGAGATAAACTCGTGCCTGAGCGTGGCCATGCGACGTTCTTCGGGCATTTGTCAGGGGTGGTGAGCACGGCTTGACTCATGAGGTCGACCAAAGACCATGCAGCGCAGTCAAAGAGCTTGGGTCGTGGTACTTGAGGTTCGCGTGCTTAACGGGATGCATGGGCCTGACAAACATGCCAATACGGTCAGCATCAGGGTACCGTGATACCACCAATGCCAGCCCGACTTTGGGAGCATCCGGGTTCCATGGACCGATGGGGGTGGATCTTCTGGGGTCAGAAGCCCGGAATTCAGGCCGTCAGGATTCTCCCTGACTCAGGACCCGCGACTCGAAAGTCAAAGACGGACCCAGACCATAGCCCGATACACTTTTCAGTCGACAAAGTGCGGCTGAGAACGGTCTAATGCGTGGTCCACGGATCGGTTGCCTCGGGGACAGAATTCCGTAGTGGAGGTCAAAATAGTGTTAATGACGGTCAAAATGTTGCAAGACACTGACTGGCAGTGGACGGTAGAATTAAGTACATGAAGCTTGCAGAAAATTCATTTCAATTATATTCAACCATTCGAATTTGGATGCGCTCCCTAGACCACTCGGTTTATTCGCCTGGGAGTGAGAGCCCCACGATCTAGCCGGAGAGAGACTGGAAAGGAGTGATGCGCGAAGGCGCAAGGCCCAAGACGTGGATCAACAAACGACGAAGACATTTAAACCATTAAACCATTCGATGGAGGGAACTAGCAGTGCTGAATAAAATGAAACGCAGTGTTTCGATGGCCTCGGTAGGACTGGCAAGCGCCGCGCTTTTGGCTGGGGGAGGTTGGTTCGGGGCACAACCAATAACCGATGCAGCTACGACCCAGGTGACGTTGACCTATCCCGCTTCAGCGTTGTCGTCCCTGGACCCGATTAGTTGGAGCGGCGAAATTTTGGTGGACCAGGGTACGTTATTCGATGGCCTCTTCGGGTACAACCAAAAGAACCAAGTGGTGCCTGTGTTGGCGCAAAAGTGGACCTCGACCGACGGGGGACGGGTGTGGACGTTTTGGATTCGCCACGGCGCCAAGTGGTCGAATGGCGCTCCGGTAACCGCCCAAGACTTTTATTATTCGTGGATGCGCTTAGTCGCTCCGAGCGACAGTACCGGTGCCATTTGGGCAAGTGTCATGCAGTACGTCAAGAATTCGTATACGTATCATGCGGGGGGAGTCCCGGCGAGCGAGGTGGGACTCAAGGTCATCAATAATTATGAGATCCAATTGACCTTGGGCGGCCCCCACAATATCTTAGGCGACCTTCCCTTGGCCGGGTCGATGCCGCTCTATCCGCCCGATGTGGAGGCCCATCCTACCGATTGGTGGATGCCGAAGTATTTTGTCGGCGATGGCCCTTACGTGATTAAGAAATTTGTGATTAATGGCGACGATACCATGGTCCGAAATCCCCACTATGTTAATATGCCCGGTCAGCCCAAGCCTGGCAATGCGCAACAGATCAACCTCATTCCTGCACCGACAGTGCCGGTAGAAGATTTTGAGTCCGGCGTCTTGTCCGCTGGTTTGATTACTTCCGCGTCCGACTACAAGTATGCTTTGACCCATTTTAAGGGGGAACTGCACGCTCAAGCTCAGGCCAATTTGGGCACGCTCCAATGGGATCGTTCGGCCGTGCCGTCACCGCTCTTCAATCTGAAAGTTCGCCAAGCCATTGCCATGGCGGTCAACCGCGCACCGATTGCCAATCCAGTATTAAATGGCATGGTCGGAGCCACCACGGTGTTCGGCTACAAGGGCTGGCCGACCGCAGCCATCGAGCACGGACTACCCTACAATGTCAGCGCCGCGCGCAAGCTGCTGGCTCAGGCCGGATATCCCAACGGGAAAGGGATGCCCCAACTGTATCTCTATGCCGAGGCTCCGGCGGGGAGCACGTCGGTTCTCACGGCCGAAGCGGTAGCTCAAGAATTGAAGGGCGCGCTCAACTTGAACTTTAAGATAGAGCCGATGAACGCCACTCAATGGGGAGATATCACCTGGGGTGGGCTCAATCAGGGGATCTTGCCAGGGTATAACATCGGTGATGGCACCGCCAATTGGAATGATGCGACTTATCAACCTCTGCAGGCAAACCAACAGGTGGGCGCTGAAGGCACTTACGGATCCGAGGCTTTCCTCGCCTATGCGGCGAAAAACTGGTACTACCCGGCTTATGATCCCAACGATGTGAAAGCTTGGGGGAGTCCTACGGATACTAGCTTAGGCGTGAACTATTCCACCTGGCAACCGATCATCAAAGCGGCCAAGGCCGACATTGCCTATATTGATGCCTGGACGGCCAAACAGCCCAAAGCCTACCAAGAGTACCTAAACCCACCCGGGTCGGAAAGTCTGAAGCAGCAAATGGCGTACTATCTCAGCCAATACACAGCGGCGAAAACCGATTCCGCCAAGCACGCGGCCTGGGAAACCTTCTGGAAGTGGGTCGGTACCTATTCTACGGGCAATGGCGACGCTAGCATTGGATTGAATGCGCAAGTGTATAGCGACAAACACGAACCGCATGAAGTGTATTTGTGGACGATGTGGCAAGACGAAGCCGGCAATACCGTCAATGCCAGCCAAGCGTATCATTTGTACGCTCAAGTGGTCGACGGATTGATGCAGCAAGGCTACATGGAACCGCTCTATTACACGAAGGCGATTTTCCTTGAAGCTAAGAATGTGACCGGAGTGATGGCGAACCCATGGGCGTATGGTGGATTCTATCAGATGCAGTACGTCAGCGTGAAATAACGCCGCAGTGTACGGCAAAGTTAAGCGCCGAGAGGGCAATGTTGCCTTCTCGGCGCTTGCCGATGTCGGCCGCGATTCCTATGGCAAAAAGGGAGCCAGTGCTTTTATTGGTCGCTACCAACCTCGTTGCGCGCCACCTTAACGGATCTTCCAAGGAACTGCTCAAGGGCGAGGTGATTGGCCAATCACACGACTACCGCGCAAATGACGGGTGGCACGAATCGAATAAGGGCTCCCGGGCGCGGGCGCCGGAGGTTTTGGGCGGGCGTCCCTGGGAGTCCGCGGCAGCCTCGGAACGACCCGCGGTCTCTTAGAGGATTAAAGGAGCGCGATGTCGAACTAAAGCACCACGGTTTTAACTACCTCAGTGCGGCCGTAATGGTGGTGCATCGCGGCCCTCAGGCTGCGATCCACGAGAAGATGCCAATTTTGACGAGATGATTGGAGCGTATGCGGTGGGCCAAGGACGCATAGAGCACTTACGATCGGAGGACGCCATGAATACGGAGGGCCACTTATTAGAAAATCGTGCGCACGGCGACTGCATGTTTCCGCTCTCGACCTACTTCGTCGTGCTGACCCCCGGGCCGACGCAGCAGTCGGTGAACCTGCATTGGCATCGGGAAACCGAATTGGTCTTGGTAACCCGGGGCGCGGTTCGAGCGCGGGTAGGCATGCAGACGAAAATATTGCGAGCAGGCCAAATGCTTTTAGTGAACTCCGAAGAGGTGCATGGGTTGGAGGCTGGGGACTGGATTAGCGAGGCCTATGCCCTCGTCTTTGATTTAGAATGGTTGGCTAGCCCGCATTACGACCGCATCCAACACCGCTTTATCAAACGGCTGCTGGATCAAGAGAGCCGACTCCCGATGGTGGTAACCGGGGAAGACGCCGGAGACCAACGCATGGTGGGTAGCGCCCAACAAATTTTCGACAGCCATGACCACAAGGGGGAGGGATATGAACTTCGGATTAAAGCAAATTTGTACCTAATTTTATATGAACTGTTTGCAGGTAATCGTTTGTTGCAAAGAGACCCGTCGACGGAAGCGGATGGATTGGGGTTGGACCGGTTAAAACCCATCTTGTCGTTCATTCATCAACATTATGCGGAGCCGATTCGAATCCGAGATTTAGCCCAAATGATCCCTATGAGCGAAGGATATTTTTGCCGTCATTTTCACCGATTGATTGGCGTGACTCCAGTGCATTACATTAACGCATATCGGATTAATCAAGCAGCGTCTATGCTCCAGTCTACGGATTGCTCGGTCCTCGATGCCTGTTGTGCGGTGGGATTTCAGAATATGAGCTATTTTACCCGGGTGTTTAAGCAGTTTCGGCGAATGAATCCGTCGGAGGTGCGACGGATGTCGCGTGTGGCCCAAATCGTATAACCGCGGAAGGAAAAAGCGTGGGTTCCATGAAGGTAAAAATTGTGCAACAGTGAGTTCGAATTGTGCGAGACGATTGCGGGCCCGAAAGATACGATGAAGAGGTCTTCGGTTCCATGAGGGCCGAATGGCTCTATCGTTTCTCCTCCTTGAGACGTCCCCCGTGATTGGCCACGTCGGCTAGTCATGGGGGATCGATGGATTCTGACCCAAAGAATTTTTTCGTGACTCATCGGAATATCGGTGGCAGTCAGCATCGTGGCGGCGTTGCCTATCGCATTGGCTCTAGCCAGGGTTCAAGTGAGGGTGGGAGATTCCGTGACCGGGAAAGTGCAGCGGCCACAAGGTTCCAATCTTGTGCAGGGCCATAGCGCAGGAATCGAGAAAATGCTCTGCAGTGCCGCCTAATCCCGGCCACAGCACAATCCAATGAAGGTCGGGGAGGTCGTCGTCAGAACGCGAATTCGGATCTCGGCTCCCTTTAAGCATCATTCTTCCATTCGGGGGGATCGCCCTGCCGGGTGTCGGTTGGAACCTGGTAAACATAGCGGCCAGGACATGACGTGGCTCTGTGCCGATGAGCTATCGACGAGTTGCTCGCCGTCACCGAGGGGAACTGCGAACGCGCTATCCTATCGGCCCAGTACACGATCGGAGATAGGAAAGAGAGCATTAGGGTCAAATTGATACGCCCTTTGGGTTACACGGGCGCGCCGACCGACGCCAAAAACTGTAGCCTAAGATCGCGTGTGCCTGCTCCACGATGAGATATAAAATCTCTGACGCCAGTGGGGGTCGGGATCTCAGGAGGGGCCTGCGTACGGCTAGAAAGGGCCGTCCCTTCCGTCATTGCCGAATCCTATTCCACTGTGCTCCTCAATGGATAAACGAATCAAGCTAGAGGCTTCCCGCGTTTTCGAGTAGGTGGGCTTACCCGAACCGGGAGGGCCGCACAGCATCACGACCTGAGACCTCATGATGCGCCACCCTCCGGGTTAGAGCCAGAATTTTGGTTCACGCCGTGTCTTGTTCGTTCCCCCTAACCGCCATGGGATTGGCGAGAGGAATGCAAGCACCGCCAAATCGCCATCAGGCACTCTGATGGACTTGGGTTGAGTGGTGCAGGGTGCGATTGAACGCATCCAAATACGCTTGGACGGCGGAAATGACTACATCCGAGTCTGTAGCCCGCCCGATAAATACGTCGGAGCCGATGGCTAATCTGACCGACACCCTAGCCTGGGCGTCGATGCCTTCCGTTACCGACTGTAAGGAGAATTCCAGTATCCTGACGGTTTGACCGAGGATGTGGTTGATGGCGGAATAAGCGGCATCCACCGGACCCGAGCCTGACGCCTCTGCGCTTTTCTCTCGCCCATCGGGCAGACGAAGTCTGACCGTGGCCCCAGGGGAACGAGTGGTCCCAGACGAAGCTTCTAAAGATAACAATTCATACGCCGATGCAGCCACTGCATTTTCCTGGGTCAACAAAGCCAGCAAATCTTCGTCGTAGACCTCTTTTTTACGATCGGCCAACTCTAGAAACTGCTGGTGGAATAGTTCAAACTGCGCGTCCTCGATGGTCCGCCCTAAGTCTTGAAGCCGGGCACGCACTGCGTGGCGGCCGCTGCGAGCGGTCAAGACCATGCGGGATTCAGCAATGCCGACACTCTGAGGGTCGATGATTTCATACGTTTGCCGGGATTTTAAGACGCCATCTTGGTGAATTCCCGAAGAATGGGCAAAGGCATTGGACCCGACGATAGCCTTGTTGGGCTGCACCCAGATTCCGGTAAGATTGCTGACTAGACGGCTTGTGCGAGTAATTTCTTCGGTGTGGATGGTAGTCATGACCTGATAAAAATCCGCCTTGACCTTAATCGCCATGACCACTTCCTCGAGTGCGGTATTGCCGGCACGCTCGCCAAGTCCATTGACGGTGACTTCGATCCGGCGGGCACCGTTTTTAATGGCGGCGAGGGTATTAGCCGTAGCCATACCCAAGTCGTTGTGGCAGTGCACCGACAGGATTGCGCGGTCGATGTTAGCGACTTCGGTCTTGAGCGTATGAATAATATGGCCAAACTGTTCTGGGTCGCAATAGCCGGTGGTGTCTGGAATATTGACCACGGTGGCGCCGGCATCGATCACCCGGGATACCGTTTCCTTCAAATACTCGAGATCGGCTCGTCCGGCATCTTCGGTCGAATATTCCACGTAGGGAGTATACTTTTTGGCATAGCGGACTGCCTCTACCCCCATGGCTAACACCTCTTCCCGCGATCTCCGGAACTTGCCCTCGAGATGAATGTCGGAAACGCCGAGGACAATGTGGATTTGGGGGAACTCGGCTTCACGCACGGCTTCCCATACCGCATCAATGTCTTTGGAGACGGCGCGGGCTAACGCGGTGATGCCGACCCCACGGACTTCCTGAGCAATGGTGCGCACGGCCTGAAAGTCCCCAGGCGACGAGGCCGGGAATCCAGCTTCAATGACGTCGACGCCCAGAACGGCAAGTTGCCGAGCAATCTCAAGCTTCTCGCCAGCAGCCAGTTTCGCCCCTGGCACTTGCTCTCCGTCCCGTAACGTTGTATCTAAAATATAAATTCGATCCACGATCGATCTTCCCTTCGTCTAGAATGGCTCTTGTCCCAGGCATATTCCTGAAACGGGTGCGGGTGGGCGAGTGAAGTCTTCACTACTGGATTCGGCTCAGTTTAAAGGATTTCCCCGTTGACCTTATGACCACCCAAAAGCTCCTAAAAAGGTTGCCCTTCACTAATCCACGGGCTTAAACTACTCCCATCTGAATAGAAAATATTCGCCAATACCACAAAATATCCTGCCTCGGTCGCGGAGAGAAGATCTTGAGATTGCGATCGTCGAAATACTTGCCTTGGGATGAGCGCAACTGCGATTCTGCTTACCATTATAATGCGAATAGGTACTGGCGATGGCATCGATTGTTCGACCGGTGGTCAGCGCAGGGCTGGGATGGGTTTTGATGCGATAGACTACTCAAACGGTGAGGAATTCTTGAGGCTGGCGCGGGCTGCCGTGAACTGTCTATGTATTTGGCCATAAAGAATGGACCCCTACTCCTGGATGTTGAAGGAAGCTAAAGCACTCCACCCTGGTCGGCACCCCTCTCAGATCGGTAATGCCGCGCAAATAGCGACCCCATGTGGGTCTTAGAGGTCTCGCTATTTGCTAGCTGAGCACCTGCCCAACACCAACGTCAAGGCCTCCGGATTATCCATAATGCCGAAAGGCTGAAATTTTTCGTTGTCGAAGAGGTAGCACGTATTTGTTTCGCCCAGTCAGGGACGCGCCCTGACTGGGTCTCAAATCCCTCAAATGTGCTCTGGGCGCGGCATAGCGCCAAGGAACAATGTGTCCTAGAGACCAAGTCACACTCAGTGAGAGCCATAACGGTCGGCAGCAGCGGAGCCGCGCTCAGTGGATCCCTGATGTGTCGTATCTGCCTGACCCAGAGCGTTCCAACCAACGCCGCCCTCGCGGTTACCACGGTTACCACGAAGAACACGGTGAGATAACTTTCTGACAGCGACCGCGACCGGTATTGCAGAGTGGTCCCGTCAAAAAATTCGGAAATTCGTTGCGCCTTTGGGTTTTTGGACATATTATACTGGTAGAGGGTAGGGGTAGGAGGCGGCGGCAACGTATCAATACGAACGCGACAAGGCCGGTTTGATGGCACGACTAAAGCGCGTTGAAGGACAAATCAAGGGCATCATGCGAATGGTGGAGGAAGGCCGGTATTGTCCAGACATTTTGCAGCAAGTGTCGGCGATGACGGGAGCTATGGACGAAGTGTCCTTGATTCTCCTGCGCTCGCACATCACCGGATGCGTTAAGGACGCCATCGAACAGGATCAAGGCGAGGAAGCGATTGACGATCTCATAACGGTGGTGCGCAAAGTGATACGGCGTTAGGAGGGACACCATGGATTCGTCAGCACAAAAGGTAACGAGCGTGATTGATGAATCGGAACTACAGTTAGAAATCATCGGGATGACGTGTGCGAGTTGTGTCCATCATGTCGAACAGGCCCTGCAAAAGGTGCCGGGGGTCGATGGGGCCGAGGTCAATCTGGCGTTGGAGAGCGCCCGGGTGCGTTTTCAGTCGACTCAAGCCGGAAGCCTGGACTTCGTGCGCGCGATTTCGAATGCTGGGTACCAAGTCCGCACCGAGTCTCGGGTTTTTACGATGGCGGGACTGGATGAGGCCCCGGCTCGAGCGCGCGCTGAACGGGCAGTGAACGCCATAGCTGGCGTGATTCAGGGCGTGGTGAATGGGGCGCAGTCCACCTTGACCGTCGAACGCGTGCGCGGGGTGGCAGAGGATGAGGTTCTGATGGAGGCGCTTCGCGGGGCAGGTTTTGTTCCTACGCTGATGACCGCTGAAGAAAAAGATCCGAGGCTTCAGGAGGCGCGTTCGGCGCGGCGAAGAGTGGCCTTGGCGTTGATTTTTACCTTGCCGTTGTGGGCAGCTATGCTTCGGATGTTTTTTGGGCTGGGCCCACAGTGGGTAGTCAATCCCTGGCTTGAGCTCGTAGTGGCCAGCGTGGTTCAATGGGGACCTGGGTTTTCTTTTACTCGACGCGCCTGGCTTAACGTTCGCCATGGCAACGCCAACATGGACGTATTAATAGCGACCGGCACCTTGGCGGCATGGTCTGTCTCAGTCTACGGCGTATTTGCGCATGCGCCACTGTACTTTGATACCTCGGCGACCGTGATTACCCTGATTTTGGTGGGCAAGTACTTAGAAGCGGCGGCTAAAGGCAAAACTTCGGAAGCGATTCAACAGTTGTTGGCGTTGACCCCAAAAACCACTCGATTGGTTACTCTCGACGGCAGTATTGAAGAAGTCGCGGTGGATGCGGTGGTAGTCGGGCAGACGTTAGAGATTCGTTCGGGCGATCGTATTCCGGTCGATGGCCGAGTGACTAGTGGGACTGCAGTCGTCGATGAATCGCTGTTGACGGGCGAAGCCGAAGTTAAGACCAAAGCGGTGTCAGATACGGTTTGGGCCGGTACGGTGCAACGAGGGACGCGTGCCTTTCGGATGGAAGCGACTCGGGTGGGACGCGAGACCACCTTGGCCCAAGTGGTCAAAGTGGTGGAGGAGGCTCAATCGGCCAAAGCTCCGGTTCAACGGTTCGTCGATCGCGTGGCCAACGTCTTCGTGCCGGCGGTGTTGGCGGTGGCCGCGCTGACGTTCTTGGGCTGGGGGCTGACCACTGGCGACTACCGCATGGCTCTCTTGCGTGCGGTCGCGGTGTTAGTAGTGGCTTGCCCATGTTCGCTGGGCTTAGCGACACCGACTGCGGTCATGGTCGGAAGTGGTCTGGGAGCTCGCCTGGGCGTACTGTTTCGCAACGGTGAAGCTTTAGAGCGGGTCTCCCGGGTCGATGTGGTGGCCTTAGACAAAACTGGGACGCTGACCGAAGGGCATCCGGAGGTTTCTAATCTGACGATCCTGAAAGGGGCCCCCCGCGAACGGGTATTAGGCTTGGCCGCCAGCCTGGAACAAACCGCGAACCATCCTCTGGGTCAGGCCATCATGCGGGCGGTGAGTTCGGTGGACCCTATTGTCTTAGAAGACGTATACGCTGAAGAAGGGCAAGGTATGGTCGGGTTTATCGACGGCTCGCCCGTCCTCTTGGGCAATGAAGGACTGCTGGATGGCTTTGGATTCAGTGTTCCCAGGGAGGCGGCATTGCGCCTTCAGACGGATCAGGAAGATGGACGTACGGTGGTGTGGCTGGCCGAAGGCGAGGATGTTCTGGCGGCCTTCGTCATTGCCGATCGGATTCGTGGTGATGCCAGGCGTACGGTTGAAGCACTCAAGCACCTTGGCATTTCCACCATGATGCTGACCGGCGACCGCCGGGCCACGGCAGAACGGGTGGCCCGCGAGGTCGGCATCGACACCGTGCATGCCGAGCTTTCGCCCGTAGAAAAGGCGCAATGGATTGAACGAGAGGAAGCCGCTTCCCATCATGTGGCCATGGTCGGTGATGGGGTTAACGATGCTCCGGCATTGGCTCGGGCTTATGTTGGCATGGCCCTGGCCGGAGGCAGCGATGTGGCGGCGGAGACGGCCGAAGTGACGTTGATGCGCCCCGAAGTGGGGGCGGTCCTGGAGGCATTGGCCGTGGGTGCAAAAACCATGGCGAAGATCCGACAGAACCTCTTTTGGGCATTGGGATATAACGTGGTGATGATTCCTCTAGCCGTGATTGGCATTTTGCCACCCATGTTGGCTGGAGCGTTTATGGCCATGAGTTCGGTGACCGTGGTCTCCAACTCGTTGCTGTTAAGATATTCCGTGAGGAGAGTGTAATCTGATGGAACGTGTAGAATTTACGGTAAAAGGCATGACCTGTGACAACTGTGTTGCCAGCGTCACCCAAGCGTTGAAACAGGTCGATGGGGTCAAGGTGGCTAAAGTCAGTTTGACCGAGGAACGGGCACAAGTGACGTATGACGGGCAAAAAGCTTCGATGGAGGACCTTAAAACCGCTATACAGTCGGCTGGCTACGAAGTGGCCTAAGCGACCCTTGGTAGCATGCGAAGCGATCTCATGAGGAGACGACCGCGGCTTGAAATTAGCGCGGTCTTTTCTTGTTCGCGTGCAGAATTATTAATCAGGATAGACCCCCAAAACCTTACGAACTGATTCGAAATCCAGTGGATGAGAGGATATCGACCATTCGTATCAATTGCCGTATCATGAAGATAGTGAAGTTGCTCAAAAATTAAATCTTTGTGATGGACCGGACCCTAAGACGCCGGTCACAGCCAAAGGGGGAAAGAGCGTGAACGCACTTCTGCAATGGATGGGTGTGCGCTTGGTTCGTCTGCTAGCGGTTCTTACCGCCGTGTTGGCGGGAGGATTTTTGCTGTTGTATCCGCCCGCGTTTCGATTTTCGGCAGAAATGACGTACGGGGGTTCACCGCAACTCTCTTTTAATCCGCCGGCCCATGTTTTTCGAAGTACGGTTGCGGCATGGGCTTTCCGCTACGGACCAAATCATCTTCTTTGGCGAGAGACGATAGGATTCGTTTGGCATACCTGGACATTTCACTTTGGCGACTCGTTTACCTACGTTGGCGTACCGATTCTTCGGCAGGTGGCCCAAGCACTGCCGATTACCGCTGAGTTAGTGTTCGGCTCGATGACGCTTGGAATCGTGATTGGCGTAGGGCTCGGGATAATCGCCGCCTTAAGGCAGCAGACGTGGCTAGACCGGGGACTCATCCGGATCTCGACCATTGGACGCGCGCTGCCCGCCTTCGTGACCGCAGCCTTAATCATTTGGGTGTTTGGATCAGTGATTCCCGGGGTGCTGCCCGTCCATAGTTGGAATCGGGTTGACATGGCCGTTTTGCCGATGGCGGTGTTGACGCTAGGCACAGTCGGAGCAGTGCTTCGGATGATGCGCGGGAGTTTGATCGAAGCCATGCGCCAGGACTACCTGCGGACGGCGCAAGCAAAAGGGGTGGGCTATCGGCGAACGCTTTGGCGTCATGCCGTTACCAATGCAGGCATGGGGCTCTTGATGGAGTTGGG
>DAHXNH010000177.1 GCA_027365485.1 Clostridiales bacterium | reverse complement strand
CGGTAGCCGATTTGGCGGGGGTGCCCGACGACGGCAAGCGCTACGAAATTCTGGAAGGAGACTTAGAGGCGAGTCCGTCACCGCTTCGCAAGCATCAACGCATCGTGCAGGCATTATATCGTTGGTTTCACGGTTTGGAGGCTCAGGGACATGGACAAGTGTACGTGGCTCCGTTTGACGTGATATTGGACGCATACAATGTTGTCGAGCCCGATGTAATCTTCATCCGTTCGGAGCGGCTGAACATCATTACCGATGCGAACGTCCAAAGCCGCCCCGATTTGTTGGTCGAAGTTTTGTCCCCCAGCACACGCGTTCGAGATCTCGGAATTAAGGCGCAAATTTACCGCCGTTTTGGGATAGCAGAATATTGGATCGTGGATCCCGACATGCAGACCATGGCCATATACCGCTTGACTCCGGACGGTTACCAGGTGACAGGGCCCTTCCGTAAGAGCGAGGTTGTCGAAAGCACCCTGTTTCCTGGTGTGTCGCTGGCTGTCGCGGACCTTTTCGATAGGTAATCTCGGCTTTTTGGTTGCTTTACGGACCGTCGGGCCAACTAGTGCGTCGACCCCCACAGGATTTATCGTGGAGCGTTGGGTGGTTATGGGTCTTTCGGGGCCCGCAGTCGACGGATTTCTGCTCAGTCCAACCCGGAGCGGGCAAGTGCCCCGCGATCATTTGCAAGCTTTGCCCGACGGGGACGATCTCCCCGAGTGGCTAAACAAATTGCTGATTACGGACTATTATTCGGGCTATCGGGCCATGCTCGAAGAGTTCCTCCATGCGTGGTGTTGGGCACATATTCGCCGAATTTTTTCGACGTGGGCAAGGCCGATGCCACGTACGCTGCGTGGAGCCTCGCCTGACTTCAAAGCATTCACGAGTTCTACCGGCTGCATCGCCGTCGGCGGTACCGCTCAAAATCGGCCGCGGATCTGCTCCCACTCAGGAGCCCTCTCCCTTCAGAGCGGGGGCCGACCGAATGCGGCCTTCTCGTGGTGATTTCTGCTCTAGATCCCCCCGCGTCCTTGACGGCGATGTCTTTCTGACTCGGAACAGTTTTGACGCCAAGATGTCCTCGCCTGATTCATGGCCCACCCCGGGTTATCGAGTAGGAAGCTGGTGCCGTGGTGTAGGAGGTCTGTCGCTCAGTTGGCCGTCCCTTTCGGTTGACGGTGCCTCAGTACGCCCCCATGCTCGGGTTCCAGCAACCCCTCTAAAATTCCGTACGTAGGGTTTTCCCACAGTACGGCTTCAAACGTCCACTCCTCCCGGAGCCTGCCTCGTCGGTCCGTTCCAGGTAAAGGCACCGGCCCATACTCCTGCATGACCCCGAGTTTGCTCCGACATACAGCACCAGTCCGCGAGGGTGACACGGCCACGAGGTTCAGAGTCCTCTCCGTGACCTCCGGCTGAGCTTGGGACGTCCACGGGTCCTTTCCTCGACGAAGGTTCTGTGGTCCTTCGTGTCCTCAGTACTACGACCCGATCGGCCCGGCTTCGTCTCACCCCTCGACTTCACGGTTCGCGCTTATACGCGGGGCCTTGCTGTTCACGGGTGTTTTCCCAGGATTCGCTGTATAGCTCACCGGCGGGGGCGAAGTCGTTCCTCGCTTGACTCGTCCTCCGGTTTCGACCGTGCGGCTCCCCATACCCCGCAGGACCTCTGGGCTGCTTCCACCCATTCTTGACCCAGAGAAACTGCCTTCGCCCTTCGGCACCAGGCTCGGCGTCCTGATTGGTCCGCACATCCCCTGCATGCGGGTCTATTGACGAGGCGGCAGGATTCGCTTCATGCTACGGCCCAGTCGATGGCTAGCCCTCTTGGTGGACCCCACCTCACGGCGGCCAGGACCTGTCCCGTGGAGCTTTCATCCCGAGGGTCGCCCACCCGAGATGTCCACTGGGCTTAACGCTGAATGGGCCATTGAACGTCGCAGGTTCTTCCCCTCAAAGAATGTGTCAACGACAGGTTTAAAATCCCTAATAAGGACAATTTAATTTCCCTGAAAACGACAGGGGAATGTCCCTAAAAATGCCAGATAACTTTCCCTAAAAACGACAACTGAAATTCCCTATTTTCGGCAGGATTAGGCCGTGGTGAAAGGGAATGAAGCAAGGCACCGTCGGCCGATCCGGGCGGTGACTTGCTGAGGATGAGGGGATGAACCCATGGCATATTATCTTTCGCGCGAGGAGGCGCAAGCCATTATGACGCAATTTGGCAACAAGGAATCCATTCAGGCCATTAGTGTCGCGACGGGGCGGGATCCGAAGACCATTCGGAAGGTCGTGACGGACCCGACCCCACAGAGCACTCGACCTCGACGGGCTCGGGGCAGCAAACTGGATCCCTATGAATCGTATCTGGCCGAGCGATGGGATCAGGGGTGTCATAACGCCCAAGTACTGTGGGAAGAACTGCACCAGCGAGGCTTTACCGGCAGCTTGAGTTTAGTGAAGCAGTCTGTGGCGCCGCTGCGGTCGCAGCGGGGAGTGGAACCGACGCCCCGCTTTGAAACGGCGCCAGGCGAGCAGGCGCAGTGTGATTGGGCGGACTTTGGGACGTTGGTGTATCCAGACGGGCCGCGGAAACTTTATATCTTCGCCTACACGATGGGCTATTCGCGTCGGATGTATATCGAGTTCGTCCATGATCAACGCCAAGACACGTTGTTCCAGTGTTTGGAGCACGCGTTCGCCTGGTTCGGCTGTGTCCCGACCCAGATCTTGTCGGACAACATGACGCCCATGGTGGTCAGCCATCCGTATGATGGCGAGGTGGTGTGGAACCCCCGGTTTAAAGCGTTTGCGGACTTTCATGGGTTTCGGCCCAAAGCCGCCAAGCCCTATCGCGCCCGGACCAAGGGTTACGTTAAGACTTTCGTTATGTAAAGTTAAGACACCAAACGGCGCTATATCGCCATTTGGCCAGAGAATCTCTTAACATAACACATTCGATTCCCGAGACCTATTTTGCGACGTTCGTCGAATGTTCGACAGGATTTGACACGATGTTGCCCTCGGAATGCTCGTGTGGAGGGCTCTACCTGCAGATCACGGGGTCGTTGTGCCGATTGTTATGTATAGTCTTTGAGCATGTTTTCGTTGATGGGCCGCCATTCTTGGCGTGAACTTTACATAACGAAAGTCTTAACGTAACCCTTGTTACGTAAATCTTTACGTAACAAGGGAAAGGTCGAACGGACGGTGTCCTATGTCCGCCAAAACTTTTGGCCTCGCGTGCCCGACGCCATCACGCTCGCGGGCCTGAACAGCCTGGTCGCGCGCTGGACCGAAGAGCGCGACCAACGGATTCATGGCACCACCTTTGCGAAGCCGGCCGACCGGTGGGCGGCCGATTCTGCTGGGGCGACCCCCTATGGCCTCAGCCACCTCTGGGCCTTTGGAGAACCTTGGGATCGGAAAGTCACCACCGACGCCTTCGTACACTGGGAGGGGCACCGCTTCGCCATGCCGTGGGAGGCGGCTGGTCACCATGTGGAAGTGCGGCGCACTCCCTCAGGGATCGAAATTCAATGGGACCATCGAGTGGTCGCCACCTACGACCGCCCGACGGCAGCCTGATTCGGTCGAAAATGTTCGCCGGGTCAAATGATTACTTGTCGCCCACACCTCGAACCTTACGACCTAGATGCTTGACCCGCTTACGGTCGATATTTCCAGGTAACTGATGTGGGATTTTTCCGCATGATCCATCTATCCACTTCACTCCCATGATTTCTCCATCTTTATTGATAGGCCCTAATGTGACCCCAAGGAGTAGCTCCGTTTTGCTCACGAGCAGAGGACCTGCACATCGAAAAAGGCTTTGGTGCCAAAATTCCATCAGGTTGACAACCAATCCTAACATGAACATCCCCCAAGCTGGGTCAAACTATCGGCGAAGGAGGGATAGGACATGGCGAAACAACGAAATCTTCTAAACGCGTCCTTGCGCGATCGATTTAAGTATGAAGTAGCTGAGGGTTTAGGGTTGACTTCCGCCATTGAGAATAAGGGCTGGGCGGACATGCCGACCAAGGACTTGGGAAGAATCGGAGGGACGATCGGCGGCAATATGGTTAAGGTGATGATTCGTCACGCCGAGGCTAGTTTATCCGATGCTCCCGATTCTACAGAGAAGCCCCTCTCTTAACTGCTCGACCACAATTGAGTGAGCGTTTCCAATGTAGTGTGTTCACGAGCCACTTCGGCAAAGAAGTCCTTCCACACTCGCTCCGATGCGGGTGGAGCAATGACCGCCAGCTGATTGGGATGCTGCACTAAGAGGCGACTGGCGGTCGTTGCCCATCCCCCTGCGGGCAGCGCCCAAAACACGGCCGAAATGATCCGGAAGTTCAGCGATTCTGCCGTATGGACCACCATCGCATTCGACCTTGTTGGCACATCCACCAAGTAGACGAGAGATTGCTTGAAGATGGTATGCGCGATGGACCGACTCCATCTCAATTCCTGACGAACGCCAGCTTGGGGTAGGACGTCGAGTCGTTCGGTACTGTAGCCATCAAACGTTATGGTATCGTCTTGCCTCATCGCTTGATCGATCAACTTAGGGTGCAAAAGCGCCCACTCTGCCTCCACCACAATCGTCACCGACTGTCCTAAGGGCTGGACCGTCAACAGGGCGGCCAGCGCTTCGGCCGTCGGATGGATGATCGCTAAACCCGCGACCGGGCGAAGCCCCGCCAACACTCCGGTTGTCGCTAACGGCGTGGTTGGCGCAGAATTGCCTAAGTTTGAGGGAACCGAAGCTACTTCCGGTCGTGCAGGCTGAGCGGGCGTCGGTGGTGGTCTCCAAGCGATCACCTGACCGATCCACAGGTACGGAAGATGCAGGGGATTGTCTTTGGCAACTTCTGCCAACGAGAGTCCACTGGCGACCGACAAGTCAGTCACGGTGTCATTGGGTTCGGCTCGGTAGCGCCAGTGGTGAAGATACGCCTGGCGAATACCCCACAGATGTATCAAAGTCACCGCAAGTCGTCCGTTTAACGGGCCTTTGGCTACCCCCAAACGGCGTTCCAAGGCGTCCAAAGCCTTCGCTGCCGAGTCATGAGGATACCAGGTTTGAAGCCACCCATCCGCCATCCGCCGAAACGGCGCAGATGGCCTTCGGCGGCTATCATAATCCCTAAGAGCTGCAATTGTGGCTGGTTGCCCAGTCACCGACAAAAACTCAACCTGAGCTAATTTTAGTGATATCGCCGAATCCCACTTCAACTGCGGGGATAATCCGGCGTCGACGAGTAGACTTTTGAGTTCTGCCTGCGCCTCACGACCTAAGGCAGTGGGTGTCGGACTCCCGTTTAACAATCCCGATAACATCATCGCTGCCAGTGTTGCACCTATGCTCATTGAATTTCACCTAAACCTTGGTTTAACCCATTCTTCTTCCTTTCATACCTGATCTCAGATCTCCAGCATACGCCCCCATACCCCACCGGCTAAGCCGACCACGGCAGCAAATCCTAAATCCAGCCATAAATGCCCATCCATTTGCCCCAAATTTTCGGCCACGACGCTGCCGATGAGATTCAGTAGTAAGGCGGCCAAGGCGCCGTGGAGCCAAAATCCTCGTTTAGCCCAGTGCCCCGCGGTTAGACCAGCAAGCAAAAAAACCATGCCTGCTCCAATCCAAAACAGCACAGTCAATATCGTGCCAGCGACCCATCCTTGATAGTCGAGCCAACCCAAAATCACGGCCATGACCACTGCGAGAGCCATTCCACCCAGGGTTCCGCGGATAATCGCCGATATTTGCATTGCTCATCCCACCGCCTTTAAGGCGATCCTATTCAAAGAAATTTCATTTATCCCAGAAGGGCCTCCTTCTAGTCCAAGATTATGCCTGGTGCGGCCGCGAGCACCGCCTGAGCTTCTCCATAGTGTACGATCTCTAGCCTGTCACCGGCTATCACGTCGCAATTCCACCCAACGCATGGAGCTCCATTCGGTGATGGTTCAACCCATATGCTGCCCAACGCTAGGTGGTCATTAGTGTGGCTCTTACGTACTTTGTGATATACCCCAGTGCCCGCCATTCTGGCGGGGTGGCCAATCCCGAAAAATAGCAGGCCGATACCTATCCCAATCCCAAAAGTGCTTCTCACACCGTCGAAGAACAAATGGCAGCGGACGCGGACGCGCTCGATGCCTGGTTCACCGGCCGCCTCGTCGGGTTGGGTCCCGTAATAGCCTGCTTCCCTTGGACTACACCCAGGACCTTGCTCGGATTGCCGATCCTCGAAATCCGAAGCGAATCAAACTCAAGATCGCCGTGCCCCTGGTCTTCGGGGTCATGTTGTTTTTAACGCACTGTCAGTCCTGGCGAGAGGGCAATCGCGAGCCCACCGAGCCGAAATGGTGAACGGCCCTCCAGCCCGCCTTTCGGCAATCGGATAGTCTGCTCCACAGGGATAGGGTGGCGGGGCTCATGCATGGAAGAGATTCCGCCGAGCGAGGTGAAGGCGGCCTCACGGGCATCATTCAACGGTTGGTGCGCAACCCGGCGGTTAGCACATTGGATGGTCCAGCATCAGTATCTGGTCGCCATTGATGGCACCCTGAAATGGAGTGACACCGTGCAACATGCCAAGGAAATGCTGGAAAAACACTCGACCGCGACAAAACGATCGATCCGGTATACGGGGTCGAAGCCGTGCTCGTTGGCCCCCAAGGGATGGCCATCCGCTTCCTCCCGGAATTTTGTGCGAATTCCGAGGAGCAAACCGCCGATACCAAGTGTTGGCGCTAACTGGTTTTGTCATCACTTCCACTAACTTTCGTGCCATCAGATACCCCACGGATCAGGGCGAGACGTAAAGTCGAGATCAGCCCAAAGGGCTGGGATTCGCTGATTGACGCACCACCAGTATTCGCTGTACAGCTCACCAGAAAACCCACTGCCTACGCCAATCAGCGAATGCTGGGAATACCATCGGGGGGAGTTCCCCGACCACCAGTGCACCCTCGGAATTAGGCTAGAACTGATGACCACTGACTTAGCCAAACCATAGACAAAAGGAGTTAGCCAAAACAACCCAGCAAGGTTCGGAACTCAAAGCCTTCCGCTGGTTGGCGAAACGGCTGAAGGAGCTCTTTCCGAAGCTGCGATTCACCATTCTGACCGATGGCTTGTATCCGAATGGGCCGCTGTTTGCCGTGCTCCGGCCGTACCGATGGGATTTTATGATCGTTCTCAAAGAGGGGAATCTGCCGACCTGGCAGGACGATGCGCGGCGCACGCACAAACTCGAGCCCGAACACACCGTGGCGGCTTGGTGGGGAGACCGATCGCATGCGGTGTGGTGGGCCCATCACGTGCCCTACGAAGGGAAAGATCCTAAAACCGATTAGTGGCCAAAGACCGTGTTCCATTTCGTGCAGTGCGTCGAAACCTGGATCGATGCCGACGGAGACCATCAGAGCCTTCGGACCTTGGTGTCCGAAAAGCCGTTCACTCGGGTCCATGGGTTGGAACGGTGCCATCGTATGGCGCGTCATCGCTGGGATATCGAAAAGTATATTCTCGTCGAAAAGCACCACGGGTATGCGTACAAGCCCCTCGATTCCCGTGATTGGAATGCGATGCAAGGTTTTCATCATCTGACGCATATCCCACCTCTCATCCACATCTTGGGGCTCCACCAAACGTCGTGGTGGCCCAGGGTTCTGCGCATCACCATGCGAGGGACGATGAAAAAACTCCTGGAAGCAGCACGGGATTTCGGCGTGGACAAAGCCCGGATCGCTCGCCTCGGCGAGCGCACTCACAAACCATGTTTGGTGTGGTAGCGCGAGCGCCACGAAATTGATAGCCAAGTGAATCGAAGGAGTGACGGATTCATCCGCGATATGACGCCGATCCAGCCGGGTTGCATCGTAGTGAACCGTTGGTATCCGAGCAGCAAGATCTGCTCCCAGTGTGGATACAAAATGCCGAGCATGCCGCTCTCGGTACGGGAGTGGACGTGCCCAGAATGTCACACATACCACGACCGCGACATCAACGCGGCGATCAATTTACGGAAAGTGGCCGAGAGTTCGATGGACAGCTGTCCATCCGTGTCTGCCTAACGGCAGACCTGCTCGGTGACAGCTTGTGGAGTGCCCTCCCGTGGACGACCGGCGCTAGCCCTAAGAAGCGGTGGCATGAGGAAGCAAGAAGATGGCCACAGTTGATCAGTGATGATCAGACTTGGATAAGTCCATCAGAACGGTTCCATGTTACCAACGGTCGTACAAGTATATCCGGCGCAAAATGTGCTCATCATTCAATTTGACGACGGCAAGATCGTCCATTGGGATGCCCAGGGATTGCGAACGTCTGGCGGAGTCTTTGCCAAGCTTCGGGATGATCGGGTGTTTGTCGATGACTTGACCGTTCTGAATGGCACGGTCGCTTGGAGTCGTGATTTCGACCCCGAACACTGCCTTGACCTCGATCCGCTCCGTCTTTATTCGGAAGGTCAGGAAATGACTGACCGAACACGATGACTATCGCACCGCCAACCATCGTGCAGGCACCGGTGCCCGCCAGTATCAGCATCTGCCGGTCAAGCATCAACCATGTATACTCCGAGCGGGTCAAATTTAACGGTCTGATGCCAAAGTTGTGGGCGTCCCAACACCTTCCTTCATAATGGTTTCCTAACACTATGGCCTTCTCCTAAACAGGAAAATATGATCCGCGCGCAGTATACGTACCCCTATTTTGTACCAAAGTCCGCGTGACATTCCCCCCATGGCTTAACCCCCGTTGACGTGCGGGGCTTAAGCCATGGGGCCATTCGCTCAGACACGGCCAATCATCGAAAAAATCCCCGATCGCCGTGCGACAACTCGTGACCACCTTTCAAAATGGGAAGCCGAATATCCGGCTGACGGCTCATGACTTCACTCCGACAACTTTCGGTAAAAAATTGGGTTTCGCCCTGAACCGAGGGGGGTGAAGGTAGCCCTCACCAATATCCGATATCTGCGATGCACATCCTTGCCTCGATGTTGAGCCTGACCTCTCACATTCCCAAGATCTTCACTGCGTGCAGCATAGGCTTCGAGCGCCCGCGGATAATCGGGAGATCCCGCCTCTACCAGATGTGCCCCAAACCCGTGCCACCACCTGTGGAGAGCAGTATGTCGTGGCTAATTTTTAAATTACCGCCTTATCCTATCGTACGATGCCCTTCGACGAAGCCTACGGCGAGGCAGTCAATCGTCCGAATATGCCCGTTAACCACCTTCATGGGACGGCCAGCCCCATCCCCTCATGGCAGCGTCAATACCCTGAAGAAATTTCCCAGGCCCACAAGAAAGCGATCCGGTCACGCTAGGAAATGCACCAATCGGTCCTTGATGACCTCAGTACGACATTCAACCACGGTCTTGGTTTCTGGGAGATCGAACAACTGTTCTATCTCTTTGGGGTAATCCTGAAGAATCCCTCTCAGGGCCAACGCCTCGTTGAACTTTGCGGGGTGGGCGGTCGCCAAAATGACCGTGGCCTCTCTCTCGGATCCTAACTTTTCAGCGGCAGCCGCCGCACAAGCAGTATGCGGATCGACCACGTACCCATACTGCTGATGGTAGGCGGCGATAGTATCTAAGCACTCTTCGTTCCCCACACTATAGGCTGAAAAGTCCGTTTGGACTTGTTGCACCGTTGACGGACTCGAGACGATACGCCCTTGAGCGCGAAATTCCGCCATGATCGAATCTATCGTTTCAGGATTTTCTCCGTACAGATAATATAAGTATCGCTCAAAATTGCTAGCGATTTGAATATCCATCGATGGGCTGTAGGTTCGATGGAACTCGCTGGGCTGGTAGACGCCTTCGCGCACGTATCGCTCCAAGATGTTGTTCTCGTTCGTGGCCAAGATGAACCGATGGATGGGTAGGCCCATTCTCTTGGCCAGATAGCCGGCGAACAGATTGCCGAAGTTCCCGGTGGGGACGCTAAAATTTATTTTTCTTCCTGGCTCTGCCTCGACGAGCCGAAAATAGGCATAAAAGTAGTATACCGTCTGCGCCAAAATTCTGGCCATATTAATCGAATTTACCGCACGGAGATGATAGCGGTGTTTAAACTCAACTTCAGCAAAAATCTCTTTGATGATTCTCTGACAATCATCAAACGTCCCTTGCACCGCTAAGTTGAGCACGTGAGAGTCATCCACCGTGGTCATCTGCAATTCTTGCACCCGGCTGACTTTTTGATGAGGATAGAGAATACAGATGCGAATCCCTGGTTTACCCCGCACGCCCTCGACCGCCGATGCTCCGGTGTCTCCTGAGGTGGCCCCCAAGATATTGATGACAGAGTTCGTCCGGTGTGCCACGTAAGCGTACAGGTTCCCTAAAAATTGTAATGCGACGTCTTTAAAGGCAAACGTCGGGCCATGAAATAGTTCTGCCACATATCGATTTTCATCGAGTCGACGCAGCGGCGTCACCTGCGCATCGCGAAACCGCCGATAGCTATCGTCCACCAGCTGCGTGAGGTCTTTTCGTGAAATCTCTTGGTGGGCATATAACCAGAAAATCTCTACGGCCAGATCTCGGTAGGATAACCCTGCCCATCGCCGCAAGTCCTCGGCTGACAGCGATGGAATCTGCTCGGGCACCAGCAAGCCACCGTCGTCGGCCATCCCCATTAACACGGCATCGATAAACCCCATCGGGGCTACCTTTCCTCGCGTACTGATGTATCGCATCACACGATCTCCTTTGTTGTTGACACTCTCCGCCACTACAGCCGAAGGGGCCCGGTGCATTTGACAACCAAGCGTCAATAGCCGCGCGGGGCACTGACTTGCTTCCCAATTGCCGCCGTCCTGAGAGCGGCCCTGAACCGCCAAATAAGGTTTCTTAGAACTTGATTCCGCCGATCTTTTCACACTTTTCACAATGAGCCCGAGGTGACGGACACCTCGGGCTCATTGATTCGCGGCGATTAGGAAGGGTCAGACTCCGGCAATTCCTTAGCCGCCATCGCATCTTCGCCCTGAGCCACCAAACGTTTCACCATATTCCCGCCGATTTGCCCAACCTCAGACGTAGTCATTTCAGCAAATCCGCGGTCCCTGATGTCATCATCCAGGCCCAAGTCCTTGGCCACTTCATATTTCAGACGATTCAGCGTCCGCCGGCGAGCCAACCCCGCGGCTACTTTCGCTTTGACCATCTTGCCACCCCCCGATAGGTAGCCTTGGCCATCTTTAACCGGTGCTATCCGCCCCCACCGAAGTCGTGGTTAAATCCACGCCCGGAAGTTTGCTCAATCGGTCTCTAGCGGTCACATCCATATTCAGCGGCGTCGCCGTGATATGGCCCGATTCGAGTTCTGACACGTCGCTGGCGACCCCGTCCAGTCGATCCCAAGGCTGGCCCGACAGCCAAAAATAGGTCTCACCTCGCGGGTTTTGGTAGCGATGGAATTCATCTCGGTATTCTCGGTGTCCGAGTCCGACCCATACCAGTTGACTCGGCTTTTGCTGAACGAGATCGGGAAAATTGATATTGAAAAGCTCGCCCGCCAGGGGTTTGTGAAAAAGACCGGAGCCCACCCACTGTCGCATAAATTGGGCAATCCACTGCAATGAATCCAGGTCATAGCTCTTAGCCGACAAGGCAAATGAGGCCACCCCTAAAAACATGCCCTCCATGGCAGCCGACACCGTGCCTGAATAAAAGACATCGCGGCCCAAATTAGACCCATGATTAATCCCAGAACATATCATTTCTGGAGGCTCGGGCAGCAGCGCTTCGACGCCAAGCTTCACACAATCAGCCGGAGTGCCGTTCACCTTCCACACCGACGCCACCTGGCTCGACCAGGTGACCGGTTTGGGGTAAATCGGTTTGTGCATGGTAATCGCGTGCCCGGTTGCGCTGCGTTCCCGGTCAGGCGCCACCACGTACACTTCGTGCGCTTCGGCAAGCATCGAGGCAAGCGTAATTAAGCCGCTTGCCTCGATGCCATCATCGTTCGTTACTAGGATGCGCATGGCCTCCGGCCTCCCCATCTGTTCTAAAATTATCATATCTCTTTCACTTCAACCACGGCTCCAATTTCAGCTAAGATGGATTGAACGTCCCCTACAACTAACGGAACCGGTTGCACTGCGCGAATGAATTGATGCCCGTAGCGCGTCTGACCAGGCAAGATGCGCGAATCGAGGACTGCAACCGCCCCCCGGTCGCTGCGCCGACGAATCAGTCTTCCAAATCCCTGCTGAAACTTCAAAACAGCTTGCGGCAAGGTCCTTCGATAAAAAGGCAGACCGCCCTCTGCGCGAATTCGCTCCAGTCGCGCCTCTTCAATCGGATCCCCTGGAGTGGCGAATGGCAGCCTGCCAATAATCACTAGGGAGAGTGCGTCACCGGCCACATCGACTCCCTCCCAGAGACTGGCCACGCCTAACAGAATGCTGCCGGGATGATCGCGAAATCGTTCCACCAACCCCGGCCCGGTGCCATCAATCCCCTGAGCCAAGCTGGCAATTCCTTGGGATTGCAGTCGCTCTCGCACCTTTTGGTCCAATTGTTTCAGCGTACGATACGAGTTCAACAGCACTAAGGTCCGTCCATTTAGACGCACTGCGGCCTCGACCACAAAATCTGCCATCTGCTGCAAGTGTTCGCTGCTGTCTACCGGGGCCAAGGACGAGGGCACCACCAGCCGCGCCTGGCGCTTGAGATCAAAGGGAGAGGGCAGCACTAAGTGACGAGCTCTGTCGGCAGGTACACCCAGCATCTCCTCCAGATACTCAAATCGTCCACCCACACTTAATGTGGCCGACGTTAAGGCGGCACTGTTGACCTTACTCCATAGGCGGTCACCGATAATGTCGGACACCGAGACCGGACCACGTCGCAGTCGGATGGCGACTTCGTCTTTACGCAAGTGTCCTTCGAACCATGACACCCACTCGGAATCGGGAATTCCAAACGCGCTCAGCCCGTAGTCAAGTTCTGTCATCTCTTCCAGCCATTTGCGGTAACGAAGCCAGGATACCTCTTCCTCGGACGCATCTCCCCAAATGGCCTCGACTTCGGCTAGAATATCTCGACCCAACGCGAGCACCAAGTGCGCCTCATCAGTCAGCGCAGTCAGTTGCGCACGAACGCCGTTGGCATCCCATTTCGTCCAGACGGCCTCGGTAATCCGGACCGATTGCTGGGGGTAGTCATCAAAGTGGAGTTCTTCCGCGAGCACTCGGCTTAATTCCAAAGCGACAGTGAAGGTTTGATTGAGTTCGATCCGTAATCGGTCCAAAGCCGCCACCAATTCAGGATGCCCAGCGCGCGCCTGATCCATGAGTACGGGGATTAACGTCCGATCCATCTCTTTGCCTTCGCGAGCCCATTCGCGCAGGGTCAAGTCGAACCCAAAGCTGCGCTCCACCACTTCCGCAAAGCGATGGGCCTCGTCGATAATAACATGCTGAAATTCCGGGAGCACACCGCCTTGAGCCAAATGAGCGGCTAACAGCGCATGGTTGACGATCAGTACATGAGAACTTTCCGCACTGCGTTTCGCTTGGCGCATAAAACAGGGGCCAGCAAAAACGCACTGTGGGCCGCGACAGGCATTCCGGTCGGTGATAATGGCGTCTTTTAGGCGACGAGCCTCATCCCCTCGAGGATTCCACTCTTCGACATCCCCGCGTTCGGTGGTCGCTTGGTAGACGAGCGCCTCGGCTATCGCTAATCGCCAAGCTCGTTCATCGACCATAGGACTGGCGGTGTTGACCACTTCGTCCAACTTTAACAGGCATAGATATCGCCCCTTGCCCTTGAGCATCGTCGCCTGAACGGGAAGCCCCGCGCCTGCAGTTGGCCAATCCTTATGCCACAGTTGCTCTTGCAGGGCCAAGGTATTGGTGGCCACCACCACCCGTTCTCCCGCCCTCGCGCTTTCCAACGTGGCCGGCACCAAATACGCCAAGCTCTTGCCGGTTCCGGTTCCCGCCTCGACCATTAAAATTCCATGAGCCCGCCAATTGGCCAAGACTGCCGCCGCCATCTGCGTCTGAGCCGGCCTGACTTCAAAATTGGGCACACTTTGAGCAATGGCCCCTTCAGGCGACAGATACTGCTCGGGCGAAGGAACCGCTTCGAAACGGGCTAAGCGCCGATCAGAGGGTTGAGGTTCGGCTTGAGGGCGATATAACGGCGCTTCCGGCACATGAGCGTCATGTTCTCCCGCTTGCCACCAATCCCACTCCGAGCCCAAAATCCTGGCTAAATCCCGTTTGACCGAGGACGGCAGACGAGATAACCGCCGCTGAATGCGTTGCATCAAGGCGACGGTGGCCTGGACATCGTCGCGCGCATCATGAAACCGAAAGCCCCTTTCGGCCATTAAATCGGAGAGACGGTAACTGCGCTCGCCCGGAAATGCAATCCGTGCCCATTCGAGGGTATCCACCCCCTGAGACCATGAAATGCCCGCTCGTTCCAAAAATTCCTGATCAAATGTAATGTTATGACCAACCACCCAGCGGTCAGCCAAAAAACTTTTGATGTCAGCGTGAATTTGATGCAAACGCGGATATTGCGAGAAGTCGACGTCCACAAAGCCGGTCAGTCTCCCGATCGCCGCCGGAATGGGACGCCCGGGGTCCACAAACCAGTTGGCTACGGACAGACTTCCGTCCTCTTCGCTGCGGGCGGCGGCGACTTGAATTACCGCATCACGAAACGCATCCATTCCGGTCGTCTCTACGTCGACCACCACCCACGGCGCCAACACCACCCATCACTCCTGCCCAAAATTCCAGTGGTACCATCTTATCATGTCTTGCCTTCCAGGTTTAACCACCCCATCGTCCGGGTATGAAAATCTCAGAGTCCGTACATCCTGGGAGTGGAGGGATGGATGATGTCTGACGAAGTGAACCTATCAGCACAATTCACACTGCCCGAGCGCGCCGAGGCTTGCGCAGAGGCGCTTCGCGATGAGGGGTTTGATGTGATCCAAATTGACCGGGTGCGGTCCCCTCAGATGAGCACGCTCGAACCCCCCTCTTCCATCGCCGAATGGGGACGCTATGCCTATCAACCCGATATTGTCGATGACAAGTGGACGCAGACGACCTTGGAGAACGAGTCGGCAGACCTCATGGACAGCGAGGCGTGGCTGTTAACCGCCGTGGTCGAAACCGATGCAGTTGAAGAGGTCAGGACGATCATCCGACATCATGGCGGGTTTCTCTAAGAATGCCCTCCGGAGCGGGCATGAATCGGCCTTCGCCAGCGGCCAGAATCTGACCCTCGGCATTGGCCTGACGGATTTCTGCCTGAGCTCGGATTAACCGCTGATCCACCCGGTCCACCCAGCCAAAAACCCAGATCGGCTGTTCAATCTCTACCGGACGTTTGTATCGGATGCGTATTTCGGCAGTCACTGTCCAACGTTGAGTGCGTTGATAAATAGCGTGCCACATGGCATCGTCTAACATCCCGGCGACGATGCCGCCGTGGACAATGGCTTCATAGCCTTGCCACTCTTCGGATACGCTCAGCGATGCCTGAACCCCCTGTTGGTTGGCGATAAAGCTGACGCGCATTCCGATCGGATTGACATCGCCGCAGATAATACACTGGCTGGTGCGGACATCAAATGGTGGAACTTTTGGCATGATTGCCTCCTCGGATTCGATTAGCCTATGAGATGCTGCGCTCTCAGCGTTGCCTCGGCCATCACTTCACGCTCATCAAAAACCGAAATCATGCCCTCGGCCATCAGGATTTGACCGTCGACCACGGTATAACGCACGTCATGGCCGGAGGCCGCGTATACCAAGTTGGCTATCGCATCCTGTTCAGGGGTCATATGCGCCGATCGCGCCTCCACCATGATGAAATCGGCCGGGCAGCCGACCGCCAACACCCCACCGGCATGCGCCAACACCTTGGCCGTGCCTTGGGTGGCCATGAGCAAGGAATCGAGTGCGCGAAACTGATCGGGCCGCCCTTCCCGCAGTTTCTGGAACCAGGCCATGGCTTTCATCTCTAAAAACATATCGAGGGTATTGGTAGAGGCTGCTCCATCCGTTCCCAACCCGACGGCCACACCAGCCTTCCTGAGCAACGGGTAGGGCATGATGCCGTTGCCTAACTTGGCATTGGAAATAGGGCAGGCGATAATCCCGCCGGGGATGTGCTGCAGCACCGCGATATCCTCATCGCTCAAATGTACGCCATGGGCAATGACAGCCCAAGTCTCCAACAAGCCCGACGATTTTGCCCAGGACACTGGGGACAGTCCCAGAGCCTTTAAATCATCGACCTCCTTTAGACTTTCCGCCAAGTGAATGTGAATCCCCAGATGATTCGCCTGGGCCGCTTCGCCAATCGTTCGAGCCATCTCTGGACTCAGCGTGTAGGGAGCATGGGGCCCGAGCATCGGAGTGATCAGGCGGTGTCCCCCCCAGCGTTCAGCGAACCCAAGACCATCCTCTAACGCCCCATTACCGCTTGACCGGTCTCCGGTAATGCCGCGAGCTATCCATCCACGCAATCCAGACTGCACCACTGCCTTCGCCACCTGCTCCACGGCAAAGTACATATCGACAAACCCCACGGTCCCGGAATGAATCATTTCGCTGCACGCTAACAACGTGCCTATATAAATATCCTCGGGACTTAATTTGGCCTCCATCGGAAAAATGTACTGAGTCAACCATTCGTTTAGCGGACTGTCGTCCGCCAACCCCCGAAACAAGGCCATCGCCGCGTGATTGTGTCCATTGAGCAATCCTGGCAAAATATACCCGTGCGACACATGAATCACTTGATCGACGGGCTGTAAATCCGAATCGATGGGCCCTACGGAAACGATCGTTCCATCTTCCCAGGTCAGTTGACCGTTCTCAAACTGGTCTCCTTGAGCGTTGAGGGTCAGAATGGATGCCCCTTCCATACGATAGCGCACAAAGTCCCTCCTTTCGGTTGTTCCCTGGGTTCCGTCGTTCTGTCTTGCCACCGGGGCTTTAGAATCAGAAGCTCGCCAAGTAGCGCACTTGATCGGCCGACAGTTGGTCGATTCCAATCCCCAATGCTTGCAGTCGGATATCCGCCACCCAACGATCCACCTCAGCGGGAACCGGATATACCCCTGGACTCATTCGCTGTTGAAGGAGCTGCTCCAAAGCCAACGCCTGCAGTCCAAACGTTAAATCCATGATTTCCACCGGATGGCCATCCCCCGCAGCCAGATTGACCAGCCTGCCTTCCGCTAACAGCCAGAGCCGAGGACCGTTGGGCCAAAGGTAGCCTACGACCGCCGCGCTTCGGCCCGGAACCTGCCCCACGGCACCCTCTTTTAAGGCTTTGACATCAATTTCTACGTCGAAGTGACCCGCATTGGCCAAGATGGCGCCATCTTTCATTCGGCTAAAATGCCGGGCTCCAATCACATCTCGATTGCCCGTCACGGTCACAAAAATTTCTCCCAATTCCGCCGCCCGGTCCATTGGCATGACCTGATAGCCATCCATCCACGCCTCATTCGCCCGCACCGGGTTGACCTCAGTCACAATCACCCGGGCACCCAGGCCTCGAGCCCTTTCGGCGACTCCCTTGCCACACCATCCATAGCCCGCCACGACTACGCTCTTGCCCGCAATGACCACATTGGTGCTGCGCATAATCGCATCCCAGGTGGATTGCCCGGTGCCGTAGCGATTGTCAAATAAATGCTTCATATCCGCGTCATTGACAGCGATCATCGGATAGCGAAGGTTCCCGGAAGCCGCCAGGGCTTTGAGTCGAGTAATCCCCGTCGTCGTCTCTTCTGCCCCTCCCAGCACCTGGTCCGCCAGGCTCTGACGATTGCCGTGGAGGCGTTGAGTCAACTCGCCGCCGTCATCGACGATCAACGTGGGCTCGATGTCCAAAACCTGCTGATGCAACCATTCAAATTCTTCTGGTGTTGCCTCAGCGTACGCATGCACCTCGACTCCGGTTTCCGCAAGCGCCGCCGCCACGTCGTCTTGCGCGGTCAAGGGATTCGAACTGGTCACGCTGACGGTGGCGCCCCCCTGGTGGAGCAACTCCGCCAAAATCGCGGTCTTGGCTTCCAAATGCAAAGAAATAGCCACACGCTGCCCCGCCAACGGCCTGTCTTGCAAATAACGCTGTCGAATCGCTTCGAGGACTGGCATCCGTGGACGCACCCAATCCAATTTCGCTCGACCCGAACTGGCTAGAGCCTGATTCCGTACTGTTGACATTTTTGAACCCGCCTTCCTCTGCATTTTCTCCATTCAAACCCGAAAATCTCGGGTGGCCTTCGCTAATCGCTACGTTCTCTTCGCCCGGCATGCAACATCGCCGCCAGCAATCGCGTGGTACGTTGACTATTCGCTGCCATCAAGTCTAATACCTCTTGGTGGCTTAAGTCAGCATCCGTCAGCCCAGCCGCCCAATTCGTGACCAAGGCCAAGGTTTGATACCCCATTGCCAGTTCTCCGGCTAAGACCACTTCGGGCACCGCCGTCATCCCGACTAAGTCGCCCCCAAGCAGGCGATAGGCCCGAATCTCTGCCGGAGTCTCAAACCTCGGGCCTTCCGTACAAACGTAAGTGCCTCCTTCAATCGGCCGCGCAATATCGATACGCTCGGCCGCGGCAACCAGGGCCCTGCGCAATGCAGAAGAAAACGGATGGGTCATATCGGTATGGACCACGCCTTGACCCAGTCCCCCTCCGCCATCGAAGTACGTGGACTCCCGATTTTTGGTGAAATCTATGAACTGGTCAGGAAGCACGAGGGTGCCGGGTGCCATGGCCTGGTTCATCGAACCCACCGCGGCGGTAGCCACAATCATATCGGCTCCCAGCTCTTTTAATGCCCAAATATTTGCTCGGTAGTTTACACGGTGGGGAGGAATGTGGTGGTCCACTCCATGGCGATTAATAAAAAGACTGGTCGAATGCTCGTCCGAAAGCCAGCCTCGATTCACCGACACGGCGCCGAAAGGCGTCGTCACGGTCTCGGTCGTCACCTGAGACAACCATACCGGATGATAAATTCCACTGCCGCCAATCACTGCTATCGTCATCTTATTGCCCCTTTTCTCGATGAGAGGATTGAACGTGAAGGGAAGCATCCCCGACGGTTCTGAGTTGCAGCCCAGCTGGCCAAAGAACCCGGGCCAACCCCGATACCCAGCATGGTCTCGATGCCGCCGACACGAAACTCACGTGATCTAACCATCCTTGGTGCCGCAGGCGGGCCTCCTCCCTCGGTTGCCCTGATAACTTTCGAATTCGCGCGGAACCGGCGCTAAACCTCTCGCTGCCCGAGGTCCACGGGAACGGCTTCGGGCTTAGCGTCCGCGGATCTCAGTACGACTCTCACCAACTCCGGTCGACATAAAAAGCGCATCGGCAATTCCGAAGTACCGAGCCCCCTCGACGTAATTAACAACGGCCCCTGCTCGACTTGGTGGCGGCCGGCGACGTAGCCGCCGCCAACATGGTTATGCTTCAGCAGTGCACCAACCAACGGAAAGACAATTTGTCCCCCATGGGTGTGCCCTGACAACACCAGTTGAAAGCGTTTAGCTTCGGGCCTAATCGCAGCATCGGGGCGGTGGCTCAGTAAAATGGCGGGGCCCTCGCCAATTTGGGACAGCATCTTCGTCCAATCCGGTGCACCTAGGACTAAGTCGGGCAGCCCGGCAATCCATAAGCGCGCTTCACCGCGTATCAGCGCTATCCCCTGGTTGTCAATGAGCCAGCGGTCCGTCGGCAACGGATCCATAAACAAATGCCCGTGATGATAATCATGGTTGCCGCTGACCAAAAACGCGGTATGATCCTGGCGCAGGCGATCGAGCTCGGCGGCCAGGCGTGTTCGCCCCAATCCCGGTTGGTACAAATCCCCGGTCACCGCAATCATATCCGCCTCATCGGCCCACTGACGAAACGTCCGATGAGAAAAAATCTCCACCCGTCCGTGCAAATCGGACAAGTGGAGAATGCTCAACCCATTAAATTCCTGTGGCAAGTTGGCAATCGCCACCTGATAGGTCACCGGTCTAATCCAACGAGACTCCAAAATCCCGTAGACTGCGGCCAAAACTAAAAGCGTCACCAACCCTATCCACATCGACGACTAGCGATCTCTCGAAGGAAAATAGAGCGCGATTTCGCGCTCGGCGGATTCTTGGCTGTCGGAGCCATGAACCACATTCTGACTCAGATCCAACGCCAAATCGCCACGAATCGTTCCCGGTTGGGCTTTAGCCGGATCGGTGGCACCCATCAATAAACGAACCACGCTCGGAGCTTCTCGACCTTCCCACACCATCGCTACCACCGGGCCCGAGGTGATAAATTGAATAAGCTCCCCGTAAAACCCCTTGTCTCGATGCTCACGATAATGCTCGCTAGCCAACTCTGGATCGATGACCATCATCCGCATCGCGGTTAAAGTTAATCCCTTGTTTTCCAGTCGGCTCACAATCTGGCCGACCAGCCCGCGGCGTACGCCGTCGGGTTTAACCATCACAAAAGTCTCTGCCACCTCAAGGTCCCCTTCCTGTCGTCTAAACCGCAGCCTTTTGGTCAGCAGCCTCTACCAAAACACCACGGAGGGTCTCCGAGGCGGTAAAATTTTGGGCGCGGAACTGTTCGACGATGTAATCACAGGCATCCCAGGGGTCAACAGAGTCACCGCAGGTGAATACATCAACCGCAGCATATCTGTGTTCGGGCCAAGTATGCACGGCCAAATGCGATTCCGAAATGACCACCACACCACTTACGCCCTGCGGACTAAACTTATGGAAAGCCACCTCACGGACTTCGGCTCCCGCTTTCAAAGCGGCTTCTACCATAATTCGCTCGACGCCCACGCTATCGTTAAGCACGTTGGCATCACACCCATGAATTTCCGCCAGGATGTGGCGGCCCAATGCATTCATCGCATTACCAACCCCCTTTGTCCCCCGAGTAAATTCCTGCGGACCCAAGTCCGAAGGCCAGGACTTATTGTACCAAAAAAGCGCCATATGTCAACAAAATAATCGGTTTAGCGTTCACCAGTCGCGAGTTCTCCTATCCTTCCTATCGCACACTCGGTAAATCTCTGTCTTTTGCCGATTTACTATCGCACCTACTAACAGCTAGCCGCTGTCTGCGGCTAGCGCTTGTTGAATCCCCTGAACCATACTCCGGGCGTTTTGCCGAAGTGCATAACGGGCTACCGGATTTAATAAATTCGACAACATGGGCATGCCGAATTCAAACTCGGTGACGAAGGTCACCTGCGACCGCTGGCCATCGCTGACCACGCGCCACTCTCCTTGAAACACCTTCAAGTCGCCCTCCGTCTGGCGAAAGGTGATGCGGCGATGTTCGGGAAAGAACTCGTCACGTTCCACCCAGCGAAAGCGTGCGCCTTGCAATTTCGCCACCCACTCGGACAGAGTATAGCCGTCCCCAGTTTCCTTAATGGTCACGGATTGTACATTGGCCATAATCGCGGGAAAATCCTCCATCCGTGATATTTTTGCGTAAACCTGATCCGGGTCAGAGTCAATCCATTCGGTCACTTCAACCACAGGCATATCTATTCCCCCAATTCATCCAAATATTGATCCACCGCAGCCATGGCTGCTTCCATCTCGGTCAAGGCGGTGTCTAATTGGTCTTCCGTAATCACCAGCGGCGGGATCAAGCGGATCACTCGGTCATTATTCAGCGTGTAGACCGCCAAGACGTGCCGTTGAAACAGTTCCGCCATCAGTGCTCCTGCGACTCCGGCATTGGCAAACTCTAATCCGAGCATCAGGCCCATGCCCCGGACTTCCTGAATTACTCCGGGATAACGAGCTCGCATTTGGTCAAGACGCGTTCGCGCAATATTCCCCAGCATCTCTGCCCGTTCCGGCAAACGCTCTTCGATGGTCACTCGTATAGCCTCTAAAGCCACAGCGGCGGCCAAGGGCGCTCCGCCAAAGGTGGAGGTGTGGATAAGCGGTTGTACTGAAAAGATGTCCCATGCCGAAGGCCGACCCACCACTGCCCCGATGGGCATAATGCCTCCCCCCAATGCTTTGGCGAGACACAAAAAGTCGGGCACCACCCCGCTGTGTTCAATCGCAAACAATCGTCCGGTCCGGCCCATTCCGGTCTGCACCTCGTCGACAATCAAGAGCGTACCCGCCTGATCGCAAGCCTCACGGACTTCGGCCAAATAGTCGCCGGGAGGAACGATGATCCCTCCCTCACCCTGGATCGGTTCAACGATGACTGCGGCCACTTGAGAGTGCAGGGCACGGCGAACCGCCGAGGCATCCCCGTAAGGGACATGCGTCACTCCGGGAACCAACGGCTGAAAGGGATCGCGATAAGTATCTCGTCCCGACACTGTTAACGCTCCCATCGTCTTCCCGTGAAAGGCCCCTACGGTACTAATCCACTCTGATCGCCCCGTCGCCGCGCGAGCCAGTTTGAGCGCCGCCTCCACGGCCTCCGCCCCACTATTGCAAAAAAACGAGTAGGTCAGATCGCCGGGTGTTACCTGCTGTAATTCCTCGGCCAATTCCACCATCGGTCGATTCAGTAATACCCGCGAAGACTGGGCCAACTTTTCTAATTGCCGATGCGCGGCTTGGAGTAATCGAGGATGGCGATAGCCATGCACCATCACTCCATATCCGCCGGCTAAATCGATGTACTCGGTTCCGTTTTCATCTATCAAGAGCGCGCCATCACCCGTCGCCTCCGCGCTCTCCAGTCCCATGAAACGAAACACGCGCGCCAACCCAGGATTTACCGAACGCTCGTAACGCGTTAGCAAATCCATCGCCATCATGGGATCAGACTCAGCCACATTTTCCACAGGTGTCCTCCCGGGATTCGATTAAAAGTACTCGATACTATCCCTTATTGTACACGTTATATCCACGCTTGGCGCTTGAACCAAACCAAGAGCCCAGCAGAAACCAAACCGACGAACCCCAGCACGCAGTAGAACCCATAGGACCAATGGATGCCGGGAGCATGGTCAAAATTCATCCCATACAGCGCCGCTACTAATGAGGCGGGCAACATCACGGTGGTCACCAAGGTTAGAGTCTTGACGATTTCGTTCATCCGATTTGACACCGCCGACAGATGCAAGTCCATGACCGTGTCCAACATCGCCCGATAGCCGTCCACTAGTTCCACTAACCGCAACACATGATCATAGAGATCAAAATAGTAGGGAACGGATGGCCCTTTAAATCGCCGGGACAGGCCATGGGCCATGTCGCGGGAGGATACGAGGACACTGCGGATAACCATTATCAGGTGCTTATAGGCCAGCACTCGACTTTCCAACACTTTGCGTTCCATCGTGGTCAGCGCATGCTGTTCGAGCTGCACAATATATTCGTTAAGCTCGTCGAGAAGCGGAAACAAGGCATGAAACAGGCCGTCTAATATGGCAAACACTAAGCCTGAGCAATCACTAATCCATTGCGGATGAGCGAGAATCTTTCGTTGCAAGAGCTCGATATGGGTCACTGAGCGCGCGCTCCAAGAAATCACTCCGCGCCGATGAACCACCAAATGCAGCGCCTTAGCGGTAAGGGTTGGGGCGGCATCGGCCCGTTCAGCATCGTCGAGCCTCATATGGTAGGTTAGCAAATGAAAGAAGTCTCCATAATCTTCCACCAGCACGTGCCGAAGATGTGAGCTTTCGTGGCTCCAGGAATGAGGAAGCCCCACACCCCAACGTTCTAGTTGTTCTTGAAGTGCTTGCCTTATCTGCTCTGAATCGTCACTGTAGAGGTGGATCCATTGAAACCCGTCGACGTAGGCCCAATCATTCGACCCCGCGAGCCCCCTGTCGTTAAACCCCAGGGTAAACCCCTCCGCCTCCACGATCCGCTCACCTCTCTCGCCTCTGAATGTCACAAAGAGAGTGTGCCCCAAAAAAAGTTCGGCCCTTCATAGGCCGAACGAAACTGGTCGGACTGGCGGGATTCGAACCCACGACCTCTACCACCCCAAGGTAGCGCGCTACCAAACTGCGCCACAGCCCGTGGATTGATAATATCAAATTATGAAGAGAGAAGCAACCACCTCATGGATGAGTGGGGCCCGCGCCTCCCTGCGCGGGCCCCACTCATCAGATAATGATGCAGATAAGCCCGCCCGAGCCCTCATTAATAATCCGCTGTAGGGTTTCTTGCAGCTTCTCCTGCGCGTTTTCGGGCATTTTAAACAACTTCGACTGAATGCCTTCGCGCACGAGGTCATGCAACGACTTGCCAAACAGATTCGTTTCCCATAGGCGCTTCGGGTCGTCTTCAAACTGTTCCATCAGGTATTGGATCAATTCTTCCGCCTGCCGCTCAGTGCCAATAATCGGGGTAATCTCGGTTTCAATATCCGCCCGAATCATGTGTATCGACGGCGCAGACGCCTTGAGCCGAACTCCAAATTGCGCCCCTCGACGGATGGGTTCCGGCTCTTCCAAGTTGAGATCCAGAAGTTGCGGCGGCACCATGCCGTACCCAGTCGCTCTGACGTCTATCACCGCCTCTTCGACCCGATCCCATTCTCGTTTGGCGTCCACGTATTCTCGCCACAGACGAACAATGTCACCCTGTCCACCAACATGTCGGTCGGCCATCTCTGCCAGAGCCCGATAGAACAATGCGTTGGGGGCATCCAAGCCAATTTCCGCCAACCCAGTGCCCAACTCCATTTTCTCCAAATGCACGTCACTAATATACTCGTGAGCCGCCAACACCTGAATAGCCCCATCGACGTCGCGAAGCCGCTGCACCTGACTTTCTACTTCGGTCGTCGCTTCGTCAAACTTGGCCCGAAGCCAGTGTTGTGGAGGCAGTGCTTCGATCCAGTCGACCAGGTGAAACTCCACAGCGCTCACAGGAAACTCATACAGTACTTGCTCTAAGATATCTACCAGGTCCTCTTGGCGCAGTTCGAGGCAGTTGACCGGAATGACGGGCACATCATAACGGTCAGCCAGGTCCGTGGCTAACGCCATCGCACGCTCATCGTACGGAGTGATCGAGTTCAGGATCATCACGAAGGGCTTGCCTAACTCACGTAGTTCAGCAATTACCTGTTCTTCGGCGTCGACATACGCCTCGCGAGGAATTTCTCCAAAACTACCATCGGTGGTCACCACTAAACCGATGGTCGAGTGGTCGGCGATGACCTTGCGGGTGCCAATTTCGGCGGCCTGTTCAAACGTCATTTCCTCATCCGACCACGGCGTCCGAACCATTCGGGTGCCTTCGTCTTCGGTATATCCGAGGGCACCGGGAACACTGTAGCCGACACAATCAACCAAGCGCGCGCGAAAGGAAATCGCCTCGTTTAGGTGGATTTCCACGCCGTCGTCCGGGATGAACTTTGGTTCGGTGGTCATCACCGTCTTTCCCGTACCACTTTGCGGCAAAGAATCGATGGCCCGTTCTCGCTCATTGGGGTCATCGATGACGGGCAGCACCATACGCTCCATGAATCGTTTAATAAACGTGGATTTGCCGGTGCGGACCGGGCCTACGACACCGATATAAATATCTCCTCCAGTGCGCTCGGCTAGATCCTTAAAGAGATCAAACTTCTCCATCCGTTGGTTACCCTCCCTTTTCTTTTGCTGGGTTGGCGCCGGTCCTCGCCTGTCCCGGGATCACCCTATGAATGACATTAGCAAGATATGTGAAATGGTCGGAAACAATGCCAAGGGTTGGCAATGGAAACGATATAAAATTTGCCAACGCACCAAGACCTCGGCAATTTCAGCACATGGCTTCATTCTCCCGCCCGCTTCCAAGGCTTCATACTGCCCACGGGTCAACTGTGACCGTCTGCGTCCAAAGCAGTGGGCGTCTCAACTCCTGGCTGCATAATGGGTTCCCAACACCCGGTCTCCCTCCGTGAATCTCGATCCCTGCCAAAGCCGCCCCCTTCGAGTCAAAAAGGCGGGAAGCGCCAACAGAAATACCCCATGGTTAACCCATCGTTACCTGCATCCATCGATAGGCTGCTAATCGCTGTGCAGGTCAGCCACCGTGCCAGGGAAATGGATCTTGCGATTGCCTTTCATTCTCTTGACTTTCACCAAAGACCATCCCACACTGAAAACATGAACGATCAGAACCTTCGGGACCATCTTCTTCCTCTTCGGTGGCAATACGTTGTCACCGCCGCTCCCGAATCCTGGGAGTTGGCATTTCAAGACATTATCAACGTGGATGCCTCGGCAAGAATTATCGCCAGTCTCAGCCCGGGAATATTTGTCGTCGACTCGGCGTTGCGGTCCGTCGACTTAGCCCAGCAGTTGCGAACATCAGGGATTTTTGTTCGCCATCTTTTTTTGCTGCTCGACGTGATTGTCCAGCGTTATGGTCATGAATGCTTGCCCAAAATTGTCGACGTCAGCATCGGTCTTCGTAGACACCTAAATCCAGCCCAATCCTTTTCAGTCCAAACGCGGACTTTAAGCCAAGACGGCCCCGGCAATTTCGAGGTGAATACCCTCGTCTCCAATGCTTTTATGGCCTTAGGATTTCGGTTGGATGTAAAGCATCCCGACCAAGCCATCTCCATCGTCTGCACGGATTTTGCGGTGTATTTAGGAGCCTCTTCCATCGCTCATAACTTAAGCGACTGGGCTGGCGGGATGAGACGTTTTGCCCGAGACGCCAATCAGTTGAGTCGAGCCGAGTTCAAGCTATTGGAAGCGCTCGAGGTGTTCCCCTTGGATCTTCCCTACCAAGGCACGGTCCTCGATTTGGGCGCTGCCCCGGGAGGTTGGACGCGTGTTTTTCGCGAAAGGGGCCTAACCGTCGTAGCAGTCGATCCGGCGATGCTAGACGCGCGCCTGACCAAAGACCGAGGAGTAACTCACGTCCCGAGCACGGCCGAGACCTACCTAAAAAAAACCTCGGGATCCGAAATATTCGATCTCATCGTCAATGACATGCGAATCGATACCACCCGCAGTGCGCGCCTGATGTGCGAGGCCTCTAAACTTCTTAAGCGCGACCAGTTCGCGCTGATGACGCTGAAACTTCCAGCGAAACACCAGCGCCGGCGAATCAGGAACACTCTGTCGGTGTTGTCTCAATCGTACCGAGTCGGTGGCGTCCGCAAACTCTTCCATAACCGAAGTGAGGTCACTGCTTTTCTGCAAAAGCGTTAGCCCGGGATCGACGAAGGCTAGCACCCCAAAAGCTCGGGCTCCCCATCGCCCCGATGGGGGCATCCACCACCTGGCTTTAAGCTCGCGAGTAATCGTCCAATGGCAGCCCTAGCCAGTCAATTCGTTGGCTTGCGCCGACAAACCGGGTACAGTATCTTCTCACCGATTCCACGCTCATCACTTCGCTCCGGACCGCCGCCGCCCGCGGGGCCACCTAAGCCGCATTTCGCGGCAGTCACGTCCATTTGTGCTTGGCTCCCCCTCGCTTTACCGGCGCCTATGCCTATGCCTATGATCCCTCGAAATACTGGATCTTTGGTCCGCAGACCGCCCACGTTTCGGCGATCCTCGACTCGGCCAATGGGACGACCAGCGCGTTCGATGGTAATTTAGGGGCTTAGGAGGATGGCACCAATGCCGAAACGGCCTTACGCACCACCAATCCCGCCATCGTGCACGCGTTGACTACTGTGTTTGCCGCCGACTGGACTCGGCAATCGGCCAATGGTGTCAAGTTAACGATGACGTAATGTTTGATTGATTCGCGGTATTCGCGGTGCCACAGGGTGTGAACAGTGGCAGGAGCGATAACCCGTGCCTGTGACAGGGCGGCATGCTCAGAGTGTCGACGGAGTTCAAGGATTTCCGAGAATCGCGTTGCGCCGCCGAACGCACCCACGATCGTGGGCGCAAGAAATTTACCCCAGAAACTTGTGAGTTTCCGAACATGGAGTCATCGTGTCACTCTGCGGACCTTCGCGGACGGGCGGGCTGGGGTTTGACGGATCTTCGCCGTTTCGCAGCATAACGATTGGCCGCGGGGCTTTGGTGGGTGGGTAGGGCCTCCCAGACGAATGGGGGTCCCTTCCCGGCGCATGAGTCGACCAACATCCAAAACGCGTGTTCTCGAACGTCGGCATCGTCGGCTAACACGACGGGGTACCCTGGTCCTTCTAGAGGCCAAAAGCGACGCTCGTATTGACCGGATAGGCCTCGTATGAGCGAGGAGTATCCCGTGCGACATTGGGTAGATGGTGATCGCAAAAAGCGCTGGATCTCGACCGCAGACGTCTGTCCACGCGATTCAAACCCATCGTGAGGATGGCCCTGAAGCCGACTTTGCGCCCTTTGCGCTGTCGCGAAAAGTCTTGGCCGTTGACTATGGGCCGGGCGAAACTCAGAAGATTTCAGTCGATCGGCAATCTGTGGAAAAATGCGCTGGGCTTTAGTGAACATCTGACAACCCCTCCTCGAATGTGAGATTGCAGACTACCATACCAAACGCTGTTAAAAACGTTCATGTTGTGCTTGATCAGATTAGCTATTGCTCACTGGATTTAGCGTCCCCCACGACCATTTAGTGGCTATCATACCGCACTCTTGAAGAACGTTCTCACGATCACGCAAATCCGCTGCCCGTATATTTGAAGACGCCCAGTCCATACCGGCAATGCCATCGGAACACACTGGCCGCCATAGTATAGGCATCGCTCGGCACACCACCGCCGACTGTGCCATGAAACCGGTCGACCGAGGCCGCTGCAAAGTCGTCCGCCCCAGAGGTTTTGCGATCCATGGCCCCACACTGCATAGACGAAAGCCAGGGCCCTCTCGCTGAAGGCCCTGGCTCTTTGCGATTCGAGATTCGGCTAATCCGAGTCCTTGATTATCGCCTATCCTCTAATACAGTGGCTATTGTTAGTAGTTAATGGTTACGGTCTGAGTCAAACTCGAACCCGTAGCTCCTTGACCTGGTACCGTCAATGTCACCGTCGCCGTGCCCGATCCCGATGAGGGCGCCGTGTAGCTGAAGCTGGCGGTGCCATTAGATCCAGTCGTCGTCGATGGAGTCACTGTTCCTTGACTGTTAGGCACCGACGCCGTCACGGCCTGCCCGGCGACAGGATTTCCAGAACTGTCGGCGACGAGAACGTTAATCGTCTGTGTCGCCCCCGGGCTCACTGTGTAGCTCGATGGTCCCACCACGCTCAGTTTGTCCGCGCCCAAGCTGGCTTGCGGGACATAGCTCCCTGCGGCCGCGTTGACGTAGTAGATGGTCACCGAGGTTTGACCGGCGGGAATGGTCACTGTGTTGGTGGGGGCGCCGGTGGCACTCATACGGAACGAGCCTCCGTTGTTATCGGTCAGGGCTACGACTTCACTACCGGTTGCAGGAACTGGATTCCCGGCCAGATCGGTAGACTCTAAAGTCAAGGCCACTGGCGTATTCGCACTCACCGTAAGCTTATTGCTGCCACTGATCATAGTCCCATTTTGGAAGAGACCGACATTGCTGACCGTACCCGCCTGGATGAAGATGGAAGCCTGCCCAGTAACTGGGCTACTGACCCCAGGAACGGAAGCTTGCAACGTCGTGGACCCCTCCGACCACGCTTCTAAGGGAATAGTCGCGGTCCCATTGGCACTCAAGTTCACAGTCAGATTGACGGTATTGGTGGCTCCTTGAGTCCAAGTCGAACTGTCGCTGGCCCCAGTGGGCTCCATCCCGCTTAATCCTGCCGGAATCGTCAGTTGGACGGTCTGGCTGCCGGTCATCGGTGCACCATATTGGTTTTGCACGGTCACGGTCGCATCCACGGTGTCACCGGCCAGCGCATATCCCGAGGACTGGTAGTCGGCCCCAGTGCTCTGATCCTGCAGGGTCACCCCAAGACTTTGGGCCACCGTGGACGAGACGACCATGGCCGCCGAAGGTGTCGTTTGCAGAGCCGCATTGACTCCCGTTTGCTCCGGGACCGTGGCGTCGAGCACCCACTGGGCTCCTTGGAATCCCTCGGCAGCCAACGTGACCGTAGCCTGCCCGCTACTGTTGGTCGTCACCGTAATTGGCGTGCTCGAACTGGTCGCGGTACCGTTGACTGTAGCTTGCCCGTACGATGAATTGTCACTCGACGATCCTGCGGCGTAGATTTCCACCTTCACCCCGCTTTGGCTTAAGGGATTGCCAAACGCGTCCTCGAGTTGTAGGGTGTACTGCGCTTTAGGGTCCGTAATCGGCACCGTCAGCGTACTGCTGGGACTGGTGAATTTCGCACCGGCCAAGGCTGCTGCGGTTTCCGTCAAGGTGAGGGTCTTGGCCGAAAAACTGTACTGGGCGCCTGATACCGAAGTTACAGTCACCGTGTAGACGCCTGCGTTGGCCCCATGCCCACTATCCGCCAACGTCACGGAAGCGGCGCCACTACTGTTGAGGGACACTTGAGTCGAACTACTATCCGCCTGGCCGTTAACCAAGATGTTACTCGCTGGCGTCGTCGATCCTTGCTTGGTCACCAAGATCGACACGGGCGACGTGTAGTTGACCGGCGCCCCCTGGCTGTCTTCGGCTTGGAGATTCAAGGTTACCCCGGAGCTGCCCTCGGCGAATGTATTCGCCGACAACGACGCCTCCATCTGCGAAGGCACTCCGGCAATCACAGATTGCACCGTCGATGTCGCCGTGGTCAAGCCGGAACTCGTGGCGGTGATGGTCACCGCACCGGTCTTGCCCTGTTCGCTGGCCAATTCAAACGTAGCCGAGGTATTGGTACTGCCTGCGGGTGCTGCGCCGCCGTCGTAAGCCAAGGTCGTCTGGTCGGTGCTACTGTCGACTAGCCCAGCCGGACCGGACACACTAATGTTGATGCTGTCCGTACCAGTCAACATCGGATACCCTGCTTGATCTTCGACGACCACCGCAATCGGGGAGGTTTGAGTGCCCTGGGTGTTGGCATCCAGATAGGTAGGGGCGTTGACAATCTTCAAGCTGGTGGCCTGTTGCGCCGCACTGCTAATCGTCGTAGTGCCATAACTGGGCGTGCTGGCAATCGTCTGCCCATTGCTGCTAGTCAGCCCACTCGAAGTCAGCGCGATGGAGATTCCAGGCACCGAGACTTGACCCACGTCGACGGTAGCCGTGCCGTTAGTCACCGCTACCGTGACTTGCCCATTGGCCGGAGTCAAGGTGGTGCCGTTTTGACTGTAGGTCACCCCCGACATCGCACTAATATTCACGCTGCCGTTGAAGCCCCCAACCGGATTGCCATTTTGGTCGACCACGTTGACGGTAACTGCGTCGCTGGCTTGACCATCAGCAATCACCGTAGTGGCTGCCGGCGCAAGCGTCACCCCAGCCGCCTGACCGTAGACCACCACGTGCGTAGTCGTGGTCTCGCCATCGACAGATGCCTGCACAGTGTATGTTCCACCGGCCGTGCCGACAAAGGTAGCCGTGTCCGTGGTACCAGAGACGAGCCCGGTCGAACTGTTGCTACTCACCACGGACCAGGTCACGGGAGCACTGGCAGGCACTCCACTCAAAGTTAAGGTGTCCGACGCCCCAGTGGCGACGTCAGCCTGCGCTGCCGTAATCGTCGCCGGCACTGCGGGCGTGGGCACGGTCAAAGTCAAGCTTTGCTTGCGAGCCAGGCCATATTGTCCCCGTTGATACTGAGCCGGACCCAAGGACTCTACTAAGACCTGATAGGTGCCAGGCTGCAAATTGGTCGCGGTGTACGTGTCTTTGGTCGAAAAGGCTTGCACCACGGACCCGTTGATTTCGAACTGGAAGTACGGAGCGCTGGTCGTTGCGTGGATGACCTGGGCGGTCAGCGTGGCCTGCCCATTCGTGGCCACGTCGTTGGTCGGTCCTGTGACTGTCAATTGTGGGCTCACGGGTGGGGTCGGCACGTTCAAGGTCAGCGTCTGCTTTCGAGCGAAATAATACTCGTGGTTATGGTACTGGGCAGGTCCCAGGGATTCCACCAAGACCTGGTAGGTACCTGGCTGCAAATTGGTCGCGGTGTAGGTATTCTTGGTGGAATACGCTTGCACCGTCTTACCGTCAATCACGAACTGATAATATGGCGTCGCCAACGCATCGACCACTTGCGCTGATACGGTCGCTGTGCCGTTTTTGGCCACGCCATTGGCGGGCCCGGTAACAGTCAAATGAGGGTTACCAACCGTGAAATGCAGTTGAGTCGACCGAAAGGCATTCCACTGACCTCGTCGCTCCTGATCCATGCCCAAGGACCGCACGGTGATCGTATATTGACCCGCACTCAAATGATCGAGTATCAAGTGATTATTGGTAGAGTATCGCTGAATAATACGGTTGCCCTCCCGGAACTGGTACATCGGGGTACCCGTCGCACCAGCTACCTGGGCCGAGAACGCAGCATTGGCACCGACGGAGAGAGCTCCGGAAGGCCCAGACATCACGAGATGCGGGGGATTGGCAGCAAAAGTCTGGCTTAAGGGCAGCGCGCCCATCGCCAGTAAGCTACCGGTGGCGGCAATGGCACCAAGCAGAGCCAATCTCGAATGTTTTATGGACAAATCAATCACTCCTTATACGCCTTAATTTCCGCAGGCGATTTCCTTGCATCCAAAATCCCAGACCATAAACATCGGGGTACCGTTTGGAACCAGCTTTGTGAGGGTCCAATACGACCCTTCACTTAATAGATTCGCAACTATTTTGAAAAAGCGGGGGGTCATTTACTAAGTTGATACCCGAGGGATTATTCGTTGAACCATTGTTTCATCGTTTGATGGCGCGATCTTATCGCCAGGCCACGCCGAACCATCCTCGTAAGAATCAGCCCCCCACCGCGCGCTAGCATGTCTTCCTATATGTATACTTTTCGCGGATCGCAATTGATGGTTTAAGTTGAGGAGCAAACCCACCGAATTCGCTCGCAGAAGTGTCGCCCATCGTTACGAAATTTCGTCAATTGTTGTCCGCGAGGAGTAGAGGTGAAAAGCCGCTTCGATCTGTGGCATGCTCCCTACCAACGTTCCGCCTCCGGTGAAATAATTAGCACGGGCAGTCTGACTGGTGTGGCACCCGGATTCGTCGGGATTTCGCCCCAGTTCGACAGGACGCCATCAGGCGACAACGCGGCCACGCCTTTCACCTCATAGCTTCATATCTAATCACCTGGGTTTGGTCCAACCGATTACTCAACCACCAACCTCACCGAAAAGCTAAACGCCAGGTTGTCTTGTTTGGCAGCGATGGGCTTGATTGGATGAGACCTTTGGTGTCAACAGGCAACAGGGTGTCCTACGGTTGGCGGTACCCGAAATCTGAGTGGATGTTGGGAACCGGTGACGGCTGCCCACGGCTAAAGCTAGGGGCCTGACGGCACCGACTAGTTCCCGAAGACTTCGTCCGAGCCCTTTTTCCTTACCCCGCTAACCCGCGCTCCCGACAATTGACGGCCGCATTGCTATCTCGATCAGGCAGGACGCTACACGGTGGCCCTGGCTCCGGACGTCTGGCCCACGTCAAATCCGTATGGCGGGACGAGCCACTCGGAGTGGAGCACTCTTGGCTGGTATCATCGGTTCCCACCGCATTCACGCCTCGACCGGCGCTTTCAGCCTTCTCTTTCGCAAATTGGAGGATTGGGTCCCATCTCGCCTCACTAATACTCTTAGTAAGAGGGTGGTGCTCCAACATCCCCGCGATGTTCAGCCCTTCAAAGGTAATCGTACCGTACGGGTCCAGTCAGTGAGAAATCTGACAGGCGTAATGCGGACGTTGATTGGCCACGTGCTCATGCATTCTAGCGAGTTCCCAGACCCGTGTCTTGCGGCGCTTCGACTCCTGCCGGCTCTTATCCAGGGGGTGTTGTGTGTTGTTGAGTTTTCGCGCCGATTTCCGCGAAAACGGTATCGCCCCGAAAAACGCTTCATCCGAAGTGGCGGCGAGTGCTTGCAACCTGACATCAATCCCAACCGCGGCTTCACTCCAGGGGAGACCGTGGGGATCGACCTCCCCGGAAACCCCCGCGTCGCAGCGTCCATGCTAGACGACCATCGTACCCGTTTTGACCGTTCCGAAACTGGATCATGGCGCGTAATTTTCACTGCTCCGATTTTCGCCCGATAGACTCGGCCATGGTGCAGCGGGCATCCCCCTTGGGGATCCATGGTGTCAAGTTAAGGGCCCCCATTAATAGTGGGAATCTACGGAATGGCTATTGCTAATCTGATCAAGCACAACACGAACGTTTTTGACGGCGTTTGGTATGGTAGTCTGCAATCTCACATTCGAGGAGAGGTTGTCAGATGTTCACTAAAGCCCGGCGCATTTTTCCACCGATTATCGATCGACTGAAATCTTCTGAGTTTCGCCCGGCCCATAGGCAACGGCCAAGACTTTTCGCGACAGCGCATTGGGCGCAAAGTCGGCTTCAGGGCCATCCTCACTCACGATGGGTTTGAATCGCGTGGACAGACGTCTGCGGTCGAGATCCAGCGCTTTTTGCGATCACCATCTACCCAATGTCGCACGCGATACTCCTCGCTCATAGGAGGCCTATCCGGTCAATACGAGCGTCGCTTTTGGCCTCTCGAAGGACCAGCGCATCCCCGTCGTGTTGTCCGACGATGCCGACGCTATACGACGCGTTACACGCTGCCCATCGCTCGGTCCGCCTCTTGGGCCATCGACGTTATCGCCCAGCGACCGCGCCGAAGCGGTCGAGCTGATGCAGTCCGGGGCACCCTGGCTACCCCTATGTGCATGCGAAACTCATCGCCACCGCACACGTGACCTTCGTGGGCTCGCATGCCGTATGCGCATCCGCCCCAGGCGTAGCGCCATACCGTACTGCTAGCGGTCAGGTGAGCGTCAACTATCCTGATAGCTCCCTTCCAAGGACGAAGGAGCGTGGCGGGTGGGGGCAATCGGCTATTTTGCCTCACATGCCCTGGTGGGCAAATCTTGTGATCTCCAAGCACCTCAGCCATGGTCCATTTGGGATCGCGGTCAGTGAACCGAACGCGTGAAACTCAGGCCATGCCGGGGCATTGTAGGGCAAAGATCACTGAGATCCGGTATACCCGAAGGGCCACGGCGCGTTGGTGAATACGTAATCAAAGGCGGCCTTGGCGGCCGGGTCCTTAACCTTAAAATACTGATCGAAAATGGCGCGAGCTACGTACCCAGAATAGGCACCCCAGGTTCCGTTGTCGATGTAGGTATAGATAAGAATACTGGGGTGGGGCATGGGCCCTTCGCTCAGGAAGAAAGCGTTGTTGTAGCTATCCGTCTTTTGTCCGGTTCCGGTTTTGGAAGCCAGGGGCAACGGGAATCCCTCAAGCGTAGGGTATCCTGTCCCCGAGGTCCCGGTATGGGCGATGTCAGGATCTTGGGCCGACAGCTCCATTCCCTGATGCACGGCTTCCCAAATCGAGGCCGGAAGGTTGATCTTTCCTTGTATGACCGGCTTAAAGCGTTTCACCAACTTGCCCGAGGGAGTCGTGATGGATGAAACCAGTTGCGGTTGGTAGAGAGTGCCTCCATTGGCAATCGCGGCATACGCGCGGACCAAGGCAATCATGGTGTACTGCGAAATGCCTTGACCGATGACCGTGTTGAGCGTCCAACCGACCGTCCAGGGCGTATTTTCTTCCTTTTCCAGCAAAGCCGGTGTGGGAATGCGCGACTTCACCTCACCGGGCAGGGCAATGCCGGTCAATTGATTTACCATGAACCGTTTAAGCCACTCGTCGATGACATGAATCCCCATCCGATACCCTAACGTATAGAAAAAGGTATCGTCGGACAAACCAATCGCCTGTTTGAGATTGAGCCAGCCGAACGCATCCGGATACTCCCAACTGTGAAAACTAGGAATCAGAGGAAAATATCCCGGGTCGTAAATTTCCGAAGAAGGGGTAATCGTTTTCGTCGCTAATGCAGCCGCCGCCATGATCGGTTTAAAGGTCGACGCGGGGGCGATGAGCGCTTGAATGGGAATAATGCTAAACGGATCATTGGGGTTTTTGGACAGGCTGGTGAAATACGAATCGCGCTCGGTTGGATTACTGGGAATTAACTGTTGCGGGTTATACGAGGGATAGCTGGCCATGGCCAAAATGTGTCCGTTATTGGGATCAATGGCGATCACTCCGCCCGAATGCGCCCCTGGGGAATAGCCGATGTCGCCCGGCTTCTGCATTTCTTTAAGGACATCGGCTAATGCCTTGGTCGCGGTCTCTTCAAGCCTCCAATTAATGGTCAGATGGACGGTGTCTCCCGGTTTCGCCGCAGCCTGTCCGACAATCTTGACGAGATTGCCGGTGCTGGTTACCTCCGCCTCTTCCCCACCGCTGTGACCGGCCAGATAGGACTGATACTCTTCTTCCAGCCCGGAGCTGCCGACCGTCTGACCTGGCGACGATTGGCTGATATACCCAATGATGTTGCCCATTACCGACCCGTACGGATAGTCGCGTTCGGCCACGGGCTGAATCCTTATGTTGGGCAATGAAGCCTGGTTGACATCAATTCGGGTAATTTGTTGCGCAGTTAAGTTAGACGCCAACGGTATGGGATCGTAGGCGGTAAGTTCCGTCTTTTCACTATCCATCTCGGCGGTCAGCGACGCCGCTGGGACCTCGAGCAGGTCCGCAATATGCAATAATTCAGCCTTTGGCAACGGCGTCTCGGGACTCAAGTCATACAGGGTCCATGACGGCTTGGAGGTGGCAATCGTGACGCCGTTCGCACTGACGATATTTCCACGGGGAGCCAAAACGGGCAGGACGCGTTCATAGTCTTGTTGCTGCAACTTCGAATAGTATTTACCGCGTACCATCTGCAGATAATACAACCGGGTGCCAACGATGCTAAAGGCAAGACCGGTAGCGACAACCAGGGCCAGTGCCCTTCTCTCAAATTGACGCATGAGTTCCTCCCATCCAATGAACCTCTCTAAACCCTCGACTATCCACTACGCTCTTAGTCTAGCACGCCCAAATCTCTGGAATATGAAACCTGGCGCCCCCCCGCCTCCCGAAACCTCCGCAATCGAGCGGTTTATTCAACCATTCACGACCTTTGGCACGCACCTCTCTTTACTGATAGCTGATTGCGCACGGCTTTTTCTCCGCTCCCACTTAGGCTCAACCCTGGCTTATTCGCGATCAGTCTACCGATATAACGATGCATTGAGCGCATAGGTTACGAGCATTGGGGCAATGGCTTGATTGGCTGTTGGTCAAACGGCATCTTTAAAAAGAACACGGCAAGAATCCGCGGCAGAGCTTAGGGCTCTTGCGCATCGACTGATGGACGCCCACAACGGGTTGTTGTTGGTTTAAGAAGTCTTGGCTTACAGAAGCATTGGGAGGGTATATATCCAAGGCCGAACAGCACCACAGCGACCGGAAACCTTCATGCGCTACCAAAGTAACCTATCAGTCGGCACCAATATCAGTCGATGCGCAAGA
>DAHXNH010000171.1 GCA_027365485.1 Clostridiales bacterium | reverse complement strand
TGGGGGCTGGCGAAGACCCCCGGCAGACCACCGGGTGGATAGGCGGACCGTGGACAGCCAGCAATGGTTGGAGCGAGTGCGTACTAATCGGTCAAGCAGACTTCCTCTGAAGTTGTGAAGGGCTGGACGCCCTGCACGACGTACTTTTGTCGGTGTGTCGCGCGGCAAGGTTCGACCCGTTCCCATTCCGAACACGGTGGTCCCCCTTGCCTACGCTGGTGGTACTGAGGGCGCAGGCCCTTGGGAGGCCCAGGCCATGCCGACAAGCTATTGCTTGATATTGAGCGCCGCAATATGCTTGCGGCCTTTTTCTTTATCCTGTACCCTTTCTTATACAGGAATCCTGGTCGAAGGAGGTGTGCGATGAGGGAACGATGGTCGCACCGCAATCATAAGGAAGCCATTGCGAGTCGTCAGGCACGCCTTCGCCAGTTAGCCGGATGGCAGGCGGACAGCGAATGTCTGTTTGACTGGGCGGTGAACTCAGAGCAAATGGGCCGTTATCAGGAATGCCTGACCGGCCAGGTTGTATTGCCGGTCGGAGTCGTCGGCCCTATGGATATTGAACTCGGTCGCTATCGCACGAGTCAAGATGGCGACGTCGAAGAAATGGAACGCTATCGCGATAGCCTCTATGTGCCTTTAGCGCATACGGAAGGGGGGCTTTCCACTTCTATGTTGCGCGGTATGCAAGCGACTGCTGAATCTGGCGGCATTCGAACCTATTTGCTGCATAATCAGATGACGAGAGATTGCGCGTTTGTCTTTTCGTCAGCGGATCATGCGGTCGCGTTTTCGCGATGGATTAGTCATAATGAATCGGCTTTACGCGAGTGGGTTAACGATCCAGATAACCCTCTAAAATCTACCGAATCTGGCGATGGCGTATCACCGCTATCGTCGCATGCCACACTGCTGGCCATAAGTACCCGAATCGTGGGCCCAGTCTGCCATGTCCTCTACCGATTTCACACGGGTGAGGCGTGTGGTCCTAATATGACTACGCGCAATGCATTTAGTTTAAACCGAGAAATTGTCGAACGCTCCTCATCCATGGGGTATCGTCCGCTTCACGTGTTTTTAGAAGCCAATTTGGGCGGAGATAAAAAACCGAGTTATGAATACTACGCTGGAGGTCATGGCAAAACGGTTTTGGCCACGGCGACCTTAACCGATGCGGTGTTACACCATCGTCTCCACATTCAAGCTTCAGCCTTGCAAGAGCTCGAGTGGGTGGGTTTACACGGCGCCCACGTGAGTGGGATGCAATCGTTTGCTTTCACTCCGGCTTCGGCTATTGCAGCCATTTTTGCGGCTACCGGGCAAGATTTAGGGATGGTGGGGACCAGTAGCATGGCCCATGGTGTGGTTAAACGTGTGCCGGAAGGAGTCACCTTTAGCCTTCAGCTAGGCGGGATTGAAGTGGGCACGGTAGGCGGAGGCACCAGCCTGCCGCATGCTGATGCCTGGCTCAAATTGATGGGATGTAAAGGGCCGGGCTCAGCCGAACGCCTGGCTCAAATTATCGCCGGGGCCGCCTTAGCGTTGGAAGTCTCAGCGGCTTCTTCTATGGCCAGTCGAGGCAGTGAGAATTTTTTTAGAGCTCACTTAGAGCGAGGGGGACTTCGTTCCTGAATCAGATGTTCGAGTGATCGGTGGATCAAAGGGCACCCAAGGCTAAGCGCTGGAGGTGCCCTTTGATCGGAGGGGCCTTGGTTCGCCATGGAATGACTCACGAAGGCGGCGTTCGAACCATGACCGTGACCGCGGTGAACTGACCGGGGTCTTTGGTCCTCGGCGAAATCCAGACACGGACGGCAGCGCCCGGGGTCAAATTAGACCAGCGGCCATCTGGAACATAAAAATCGGTGTGAGAATTGGCGGTAATAGTCATGGTGTGGTCCTGGCCGGGTACGCTGACCACTAGATTGGATCCAATAAGGGAGCGGATGGTGCCGTTGACAGGAGGAAAGCTCACGGACACTTGGGCGGCATTGACGGTTTGACCGTCGCTAGCCGCCAGACCGCGAACCACCACTCGGTATCCTGGTTTGATGTAATCCACGCCCTGGGGTCCTTGGGTTACCGGAACTCCCGGGGACTGGTATTGGGTTTCGGGGCTCAGCGCGATGACTCGGTGGAGATGGGTTAAACCGCCTTTAGTGTCCTCTACACGCACCACCAGGTGACCCTGAGCCATTTGGACCACTTCACCCCTTAAGGTGACATGCAGGGCCGGGGCGATCACTGGGATGCCTTGGGGACCCAGACCGCCGTTATGCGCATAATGATAGACAACGAGCAAACCGGCCACAATGACGAGAAGGCCAGCGGTTCTTCGTGACAGGTGCGGTTTGGTCCGAACCCCACTGTCCGGTGGTTGAGCCGGCACTAACGCTTTTCGATCCAACTAAATCCCCTCCCCTATCCCCTATGCGAATATGTCCGTTTTCAGACGAGTAAACCTTCCAGGATTTCGGTAACTTGGAACCCGTATACTAAAAAAAGACCGCGAGCAGGAATGAAAGGTGGACTTTGATCATGCAATACGCTTGGCGAGGCATTTGGTTGTGGTCCTTTTTGCTGGTGGCTGTCGCCGTGGTCTTTGCCCAAGTCGCCCATCAAGGGTTGTCTGGGGACGTATATTGGCAATGGGCGGCCGGGCGGTGGATGCTGAGAACGCATCAGGTGCTTAAGATCGATCCGTTTTCCTACACGCTCTATCATCATCCTTGGGTGGCCGAGGAGTGGGGCTATGAAGTCCTTTTAGCGGGATCCATTGCTGCCCTGGGACCGGTTGCCTTGTGGCTGTTCTCGGCCGGCCTGGGGTCGCTGACCCTCTTTGTGACCTGGGTGAGATTAAGGGCCCATAGCGATGACGACATCAAAGCTGGGCTGGTGCTGATTTTAATTGCGGTCTCGCTGGAACTCTTCGTCAAAGACCGGCCGCAAACCCTCAGTTATCTGTTGTTTGCATTAGTGCTGTGGATATTGGAAAGTAGCGGGCAGCATCCATGGCGGCGACTGGTCTTAATCCCCTTGCTGTGGTTTTGGGTGTTGTGCCATGGAAGTTTTCTCCTGGGCTATTTATTGGTGGCCACCGACCTGGGCTTGGCCGCGCTGGTCTCAAGAAGGGTGTCCGGTCAGCGAAACTTAGGGCTTCGTACGGCCGTGTTAGCCGCGGCCGCTCTGGCGTCCTGGGTGAACCCTTTTGGCTGGAGACTCTGGAGTTATGCCTGGCACGTAAGTACCTCCACGGTCATAGCCAATTCCATTGTGGAATGGCAGTCGCCGAATTTTCACAACGATCTCTTGAAGCTGGTTATCTGGCTCCCTGCTTTGGCTTTAGCCTCAGTGTGGTGGAGACACCGACCCGGTATTGCATGGTTTGATACCATTTGGGCCGCCATCTTGTTTTTAGCGACTTTGCAGTCCGTGCGGTTCTTGCCGTATTTTTCCTTGGAGTGGGGCATTGCGGTATTGGTCGGTACTCAAGGATGGCGATTTCGCCAGGTCAAGCCTTGGATTGTGGCGCCGGTATTGCTCGCAATCAGCCTGATTGTGGTGGTGTCTAAACCGATCATTCGACCGGACCAGGCCAGTTCTTCGGAGCCGGTGGCGGCGGTGAATTATCTTAAATCAGAGCCCGCTGATGCCCGCGTCTTCAATTATTATGTGTGGGGAGGCTATTTGATTTGGCGAGGGATTAGGGTATTCATCGACGGTCGTACCGACTTCTATTTGCAGGATGGCATTTTTACTCAGTATATGGCCATCCAAAATCTGACCGTCAACCCTGACATCGAGTTTCGCCACTGGCGGGTGCAATATGTGCTATGGCCGCCGTTTACGCCATTGGCCACCTATTTGTTGTCGGATCCGTCGTGGCGCTTAGTCTATCAAACCAAGCACTCGTGGCTATTTAAACACCGCAGAGGATGGGGGCCGGCGATTACCGTGCCTTCGGTCAAAACTTCGCTGGCCCCGGGTGTCCAATGAGGGCGACCTGCCTGCCGGCCACGGATCACCGGGCCGGACGAGGCCATCGGTAGGTCGAATGGCGGTCAAGGAGGTTACGAAGTGCGGATGCCGCTGGTGGAGACGATGAGACGATGGGTGGAACAAGGAGGTGAACGCTGGCATACTCCTGGCCACAAGGGCCGCGGCGATTTTGTGGATGGGCCGAGCCTACCGTGGGCGTGGGATTTAACCGAAGTCGGACCGCTGGTGCGAAATGGCGGGACTCAAGACATGGTTAGAGCGTCGGAAGACCGGCTGGCCCGGCAATTTGGCGTGCGACGGAGCTGGTATTCGGTGCAAGGCGCAAGTCTTGCTGTCACTGCGGCGATTTTAGCCGCCTTTCCTCCAGGCTCGAGAGTCGCGGTCGAACGCCACGCCCATCGGTCAGTGCTGGCGGCGATCATTCTTGGCGGTCTTAAGCCTCAATGGATTGCGACGGGGACGTCGGTCGAAGGGTTGGCCTTGCCCGCGTCGGAACAGCAATGGGAGGCGGCCATGGCTGACGTTCAGGGGGTGGTGGTGACCCGCCCGACCTATGATGGAATAGCTATCTCGGGGCCGGCGCTGGAACGATTGATCCGTCGAGCCCATGCTCGCGGCCTACGGGTGGTGGTGGATGAAGCCCACGGCGCCCATTGGCCAGGACGCGAGGGATATCCAAAATCGGCCATCTATCTGGGTGCCGATTTGGTCGCCCATGGCGTGCATAAAACCGAAAAGGCCTTGACGCAAACGGGGGTTTTGCATTTGACGGGCGATCGCGTGGAGCCCGAAGTCGTCGAGTGGTGGTGGAGCCTGATGGCTACGTCAAGCCCATCGTATTTGCTGCTGGCGTCGTTGGATCGTTGGCAGGCAGAACGAGGGGCAGAGGCAGTGACTGGTGCTTGGGAAGGATTTGCGCAGGCCATGCGGGCGCTTTGGCGTGAACTGTTCGACCGCGGATTTCGAATTTGGCAATTAGAAGCTGAAGAACAGTTGGGTATCCAGGCAGATCCGGTTAAACTGAGTATACTCGGCCCTGGGCCCAAATGGGCTCGGGCGGTGGACGCCTTCGGCCAGGTGGAAAAAGTGGAGGCGGGGGTGATCACGTTCATGCTCTCTCCTGACCAGTCTTTATCTCGCCTAAAGTCGGCCTTGTACCAGCTGGAACCTGAGCCTAGAGGCGAAGCGGGAACCGTTTTGGATGCGGTCCAATTGCCCGATGTGGCGCTGGCGCCACGGGATGCGGCGATGATGCCTTTAGTGTGGGTGCCGCTACGCCAAGCGATAGACCGAATTGCTGGCCGTGCCCTAGTCGCCTATCCCCCAGGGATCCCGTGGGTGGTTCCTGGCGAACGAGTGAGTGGCGAACTAATCGAAGAAATCTTGCGATCCCGCTCCTTAGTGGACAGAACTTGGGAAGGAGGTCGGGTGATCGAAGGCGAATTATGGATGGGGGTGATAAATCAGTGAGAGGGCGGCTTTTTTCCTTCGAAGGCATCGACGGGGTAGGAAAAACCACCCAAGTCGCCCGAGTCAAAGACTGGTTGGAGCAGGAAGGATATCGAGTCCAAGTGGTGCGTGAGCCCGGGGGGACCCCTTGGGGCGAGGCGATTCGGGATGTCTTGCTGCATCGCGCCTCGAGTCGGGATGCGACCGCTGAGTTTTTGTTATTTGCTGCGGCTCGAGCTGAATTAGTCCGCGCGGTGATTTGTCCCTGGCTAGACCAGGGTGGAGTGGTTTTGGCTGACCGCTACATCGATTCCAGCGAGGCCTATCAAGGATGGGGCGGCGGCGGAGACCTCAGACTCATCCGACTGGTCAACGATGCGCTCACTGAAAAAGCGCGACCCATGGGAACGTTATGGCTCGACGGCGTCTCTCGAGGCGACCGATCCACTCAAGATAACTTGGAATCTCGCGGCAAGGAGTTCTTTGATCGGGTGCTGGAGGGCTATGGGGTATTGTGGCAAAGCCAGCCCCAGCGCATTCGCCGGATTGATTCTAACCGCGACCAAGAGGAGGTATTTCAATCCATTCGAGTGGCCGTTGATGAGTGGTTGAGGGCCCAGGATATCAGTCCAACAAGCGCAAGGAAAGGAGGCCGGATGTCATGAAGCTAGTCATTGCTATTTTACAGGACAAAGATGCGGTCCACGCTGTGACCGAATTGAATCGGCGAGGATTTCGAGCCACAAAACTGGCCAGCACGGGGGGATTTTTGCGAGAGGGCAATACCACGATTTTAGCGGGTGTGGAAGAAAAGGATGTGGAACTCGTCTTGGCCATCGTCAGGAGGACAAGTTCGGTGCGGGAAGAGACGTTAACCCCGCAGACGCCCAATCAGACGGGAGAACCTTACGTACCATTTCCCGTGGAAGTGACGGTGGGTGGAGCCACGGTCTTTGTGGTGGATATTGATCGGTATGAAAAGTTCTGAAACGATGCTATGCCGTTGGCCTTTCTTGGATCGGGCGTGGACGCGCAAGCGTTTAGCCCAAGCTTTGCTGTTGGTAGGTGCGGGAGAGTATGCCCAAGATGCGGCAAAAGCGGTAGTCCGCCGATCGCTATGTGAAGGGGACGGAAAGCTTGACTGTGCCTGCCGAAGCTGTCAGGCTCCCGACAGGGAGCATCCGGATTTGATCGTTCTTTCGCCCAGTCCGAAGACCATTCGGCTCGAGCCCGTTCAGCGCGCCATGAGCCGAGTCAGCATCGCGCCGCTTTGGTCGCCGTTGGTCGTGGTGTGGGTTAACCCTGTGACCGCCATGACCTTAGAGGCCGAAAATTCGCTCTTGAAGAGTCTTGAAGAACCGCCAGGATATGTGCAGTATGTGCTGAGCGTGGAGCGGGTGGAAGGCGTATTGCCTACCGTGCGCAGTCGTTGTCAGGCCGTTTCTGTGGACGACCCTCATCAACCGGCCAAGGCGTTTGAGAAGAAGTGGCTTCGTGAGCCCGACCGGGATCTAGCGGATGATTTGGTTGCGGCTGGCGAAAACGTACGCCAGGCGTTCGCCCAGCATCCCGACCCTCGGCTCTTTACCTTATTTTCGGTGCTTTGGCAAGCAAGAGAGGGAATTGACCGCAATCACAACTTAGACTTGATTCGAGAGCAGGTCGAAATCGCCTGGGAGAACGCATTTGGGCAATCACGATGACGAATTGTGGTATGTCTATATCCTCCGCTGTGGGGACGATTCATTTTATACGGGGATTGCCAAGAATGTACAGCATCGTCTCGACCAGCACGCTCGCGGCCGCGGCGCACGATATACTCGGGGTCGAGGACCGTTTACGATTTGGTGGCAGTCAACCACGCTCAGCCATGGCGAGGCGTTGTCGCTAGAGCGAAGAATCAAGACGATGACCAGGGCGCGAAAGATGAGCCTGGGGAAGCGGAGTGACGATGAGACAGACCGACGGACAAATGGTTGAACCCGGGACCCTCTATCTGGTGGGCACGCCCATTGGCAACCTCGGCGATGTGACCCGGCGTTCAGAAGCGGTATTGGGAGCCGTGGATGTGATTTTGTGTGAAGATACCAGAGTGACTGGAATGCTTTTGCAGGCGATCAACGTGGACCGACCCAAAGAGGCGTTTCACCAACATAACACGATGAGACGCCTGCCGAGCATTATCCGTCGCTTGCAAGAAGGTCAGGCCATGGCGCTGGTCAGCGACCGAGGCATGCCAACGGTTTCCGATCCGGGTCGAGAATTGGTGGAAGCCTGTCATCGTGAAGGAATACCGGTTTCGGTGATTCCGGGGGCCAGCGCTCTGACCGTTGCCTTTGCCGGATCGGGATATTCTCATCCCCTGTTATTTTGGGGATTTTTACCGGCACGAGGGAAAGAGCGCCGTGAGGCTTTACAAGGAGTGGCTGAAACGGTAATCACCCAAGTGTTTTACGAAGCGCCCCACCGTCTTAAGGCAACGATAACGGATTTCAGTGAATTACTTGGCGAGGAGAGGGAAATCACTGTGGCTCGCGAATTAACCAAGCCTTACGAGCAGTTCTGGCAGGGAACCTTGGCCGAGGCTAACCGACAAATAGCGGGGTTCCGAGGAGAATTGGTGCTGCTCTTGGCTCCGATCGACAAGGCACGCATAAAAACGCGCATCGACGAACCATCGCCTCAGCTCTGGCTGGCACTAAAGGCCCTGGTTGAAGAGGCACTGGCCCACGGAGAACCGGTCACGGACGCTGTCCGCCGAATCGCCTCCCAATTTCGCGTGCCCCGTCGCGATCTATACGACCTAGTCAAGGGTCACGACGATTAGACCGCCGTCGAACCCAAATCTTTAAGGCATTCTTGGCAAATGTTCTTTCCGCGATATTGTTCGACATCTTCAACGTTTCCGCAAAAGATGCATGCGGGCTCATACTTCCTCAGCACAATTTTCTCTTCGTCCACGTAAATCTCAACCGAATCTTTTTTGGTGATGTGTAGCGTTCGACGAAGTTCAACCGGTAGAACGACTCGTCCGAGTTCGTCCACCCGACGCACAATGCCGGTGGATTTCATATTAGGCTAGCCTCCCTTGCTTCCTTATCGTTAACAGTAATATACCAAAAATGGTAATTTCTAGTCAATAGCTGGGATCAGAAAATGTCACACAGTGTCGACCCGTGTTTGATGGCGCTGGTGGAGTCTCGTCTTTACCGTGGCGTACTTTCCGTTCAGAAGATCCGATTTCCTCGCTAGGATTGCGCAAAACGCGACTAGTGCGGTCCGGTTGTCCGGTGGGAAGCTCGGAGTCTCTGCTGCCGCTCGATGCTTAGACGAAGAATTGTCCCCAAAGATAGATCAGGCTGATGGGATTGAACCGATACAGGGAAAGGCCCTTAAATATTGTAGGGTCCTTGGGTTCGAGACCCTGTTTTTCGCTCGGAAGATGCCTTGGCAAGGCCGATTGCAAGGAGAAGTTGGTCGATTTTTTTGCGTAAGAACAGGACACAAGGCCTGTCTTTGTGCGATGATAATACTAATCAAAGTCAAAGTGAGGCGAAAAAGCGATGGGTACACGTTTTGATCCGCCATTTTGGGTGGGAGATCGAGAGTTTTCTCAGGAGGACCTCGAGGGCATTCAGGAGATGGCAGTGCGGTGTCGCCGCTTGCCTCGCCAGGAAGTGATCGCGACGATTTGTGAAAACTTAGCCTGGAGATCGCCCAACGGTCAACTTAAACTGATGTCCTGCCGACAGTTGTTAACCGATTTGGACTCGGTGGGCTTGATTGAATTACCGTCGCTTAGGACCCGCAGCAAAAAAGGCAAGAATGCGAACAACGATGCTGATGGGGAACCCTTGCCACCCCTGCCGATGGAGGCTAAATTGGCGGATTTGCGTCCAATTAGCCTCGATCCCGTCCTGCCCGAGGAACGCAAGACGTGGAATGCGACCATGGCAGCGTATCATCCGCTAGGATATCGGCGACCGATTGGCGCCTTTCGACGGTATTGGATTCGAGTAAAGGGCCCAGAAGGGCGAATCATTATTGGAGCGTTGCTGTTTGGCGCCGCGGCAAAGGCGGTTGCGGCGCGCGATTCGTGGATTGGTTGGGATGCTTTCGAACTGTCGCGGTTTCGTTGGCGGATCGTGAATAACAACCGTTTCCTGATTATTCCCGGTGTGCGCGTTCCCCATTTAGCCAGTCACATTTTGGGGATCGTCGCTCACCAACTTCCCGAAGATTGGTTGCAACGCTATGGATTTCGTCCGGTGATGTTGGAAACCTTTGTTGAAGCCGGTTGGGAAGGAACCTGCTATCGGGCGGCCAACTGGATTCGACTGGGCGAGACGTTGGGGCGGGGCAGGGATGATCGCTATCGTAGGAATAACCTGCCAATTAAGACCATCTGGGTGTACCCACTCGATCGGCATTGGCGCGAAAAATTGATGGTCCCGCAGGAATATCCTTATGACGAAGAAGACGACGAACAGGATATTTTCGATTTGTAGGCCAATGCCCGGCTCAGAAAACGCTACGCTAGGCCAGGTATCGATTTGTGGCCTAGCGTAGGTTTTTTGTCTGACCGGGTGTGAACGAAGAGGAGTGAGCCGCTAGACGGCGCCCGGGTCAAGCTCAATGGTTGGAGACCAATGCTTGGCTTAGTGGTGAAATGGCTTCGTTTGCCGTATCTGGGCGGGGAACGGGTGGGTCAGGCTTTGCAGATGATCGACGGCGCGGATAAGATCTTCCAGGAAGAGATGCGCTAGGTCCATGGAAAAGCTGTTGCGTACCACCACGCGCATAATGGTGGTGTCTTCCATCGAAGCTGGCAGGGGGTAGGCTGGGACCTGCCACCCGCGCTCGTGCAACACGTGGGACAGATCGTGCAGATCCCAGAGACCGCTGGCGTCCGAGGATAACTTCCAGGCGAATACGGGGATGTCACTACCGTCGGTTAACAGGTCGAACATCTTCATCTGACCGATGCGATGAGCCAGAAAATGGGCCACGTTTTGGCAAGCCTTTTGGACTTGATAATAGCCCTCCCAACCCAAGCGAAGAAAATTGTAATACTGCAACAATACCTGAGCCCCGGGGCGGGAAAAGTTCAAACCGAAGGTGGGCATATTGCCGCCTAAGTATGACACTTCAAAAATTAAATCTTCGGGAACGAGGGACTTATCCCGCCATAGGGCCCATCCGATTCCAGGATAGACCAATCCGTATTTGTGCCCGGAGGCGTTGATGGAATGCACCCTGGGCAAGCGAAAATCCCACAGTAAATCCTTTTGTAGAAACGGTGCCACGAATCCCCCCGAAGCGGCGTCCACATGGATTGGAATGTCGATGCCGGTTTGACGTTCGAGTTGGTCAAGGGCAGCGGCAATATCGGCGACCGGTTCATACACGCCGGTATACGTCACACCGAGAACGGGCACGACCCCGATCGTATTCTCGTCGACCGCCTGGAGTACGCCCTCAGGGGTCAAATTGGGGCGATCGGGGCTAACATTGACGTAACGTGGTTCCACCTCGAAATAATTGGCGAATTTCTCCCACACCACTTGCACGGCTGAGCTAAACACGATGTTAGGGCGGTCAGTCGCAAGACCTTTGCTTTTTCGCAGCGCTTGCCAACGGCGCTTCAACACCAGGCCACCCAACATGCATGCCTCGGACGAGCCGGTCGTGGATACCCCGATGGCGTTATCGGGATTTGGGGTATTCCAGAGATGCGCCATAATATGAATGCAGCGGTCTTCAATGGCCGCGGTTTGGGGATATTCATCTTTGTCAATCATGTTTTTATCCGCTGCCTCGGCATAAAGAGCCCGTGCCTGGGGCTCCATCCAGGTGCCCACAAAGGTGGCTAGGTTAAGGCGGGCATTGCCATCAAGGGTGAGTTCATCGTGAATAATTTGGTATGCCGTTTCCGGGAGCAACCCATCTTGGCTCAGTCGGAATCGAGGAACGGAATCTTCACCGCTTCGGGAAAATAGGGGATTCACCTCAATCTCGTCACCCACAATATGATGTTGTGGATGGTTTCGCCACTTGGCCATCGTCTATCATCTCCTAACAGATTTGGTGTGTGCTCCGCGCATCAGGTCCTCCTTTAGTGACAAAACCTCGCCTATCTAACGCAAGGGATAGGGGGCAAAAGCTAACGCCAGTTGTGAAGCTTACCATCATCGGTGCGTAAGCGGGGATGTGAATGCCCCCAGTCACCCTCTCAAGGCCTCTTCAGGGTACCATACTTGAATGGCCTCAGCATTTTCGACGGGAACGGGACCTGACCCAGGATTACGCCATCATACATCCTAGGAAAAGTTAGGTGGGGTTCGGCGCGAGGAGAGCAATGATAAAAATCCGGGGAGTTTAGCCAGCTATATGCACGGCATTAAAGAGCTGATACTGGCGCCGACCAGGTTCGAGTGCCTTAGCCTCGTTCATCAAGGAGTACGTTTCAATTCTTTAGTGTCGAATATATCCTTTATTTCTAGTCGGGCGATCAGGATCTGCAAAAAA
>DAHXNH010000001.1 GCA_027365485.1 Clostridiales bacterium | reverse complement strand
GACATGCATCCCCAGATAAGTCAGGTAGCAGGTAACGCGCCGCACTTTTCGCCACTTTTGGGCGCATTACGGCCTTTTCGGAGAGCTGTAGCCACCAATTTTACTCTATGTTCTCTATTGGCAGGGTCCCACCTGACTCATCTGGGGATGCATGTCGTCGGATTAGGTGGGTCAACCGGTGTGGGGAAGAGTCTAGGAAATGGGCCTCGGTTTCGATAGCGGAAAGGTGAGAAAAATTGGACCTTGCGGGCTCGGCGCCGGGCGATGGGTTCGATATCGGCGGTACGCTAGACGTTTTCGTGGAACGTGATATCAGTCGAACTACTGTAGACGATAGAAATTGATAGATAGATAGATAGATTAGGACGACGGGGCATTTTGAGCAGTGTGCGCTTCCCAGCGATCACGTCGGAATGAATACCAAGCGTGATAGGCCACTCGACTAAAAGGATCGGGTCGACGGAATATCCTCGGCACTAAAAGTTTGATAGAGTCGACCCTCACTCGGTTCGAGTGTGTTAGTCGCTTCTGTGAGTGTCGGAGTGAATGGTTTAATGTTGAATCTGTAGGTGACCACAACATCGCCTCACCTGAGTGAACCCGAGGTTCGGGTTTCGGTCGAAGGCTCGCGGCACTGAGGGCGGGTTTGACAATGCCTGGGTTCTTGCTTTGTAGATTAGCCCGAACGAAATCGGCGTCATTCAAAGGGTATATCAGGGAGGAAGTTAAAGGCCGTGAAATCGGGCTGTCAGCTAGGGGTATCACTCCCACAACGATTGTCAGGTTTGGGCGCGGTTTTTCTCCGTGTCTAATGCGCAGTAAAGCACGGAAAGGCCGAAATGCGGATTCGACCTTTCCGTGCTCCATAGAATTGAAAGGTCGAAGAACCGACCCCGGGTCAGGCAGGACCGTCTACTCCATAATGCGGAACCAGTCCCAATTCTTGGGCATAACTGTACGACACCGTACTGGTGGAAACATTGCTTGTGTTATCGATTAGATACTGCTGTGCGGCCTTAATCGAAACGTTGTTGAAAAAGACGTCGCTTACCGGGGCATAAGGCAGCCCATTGATGCGGATGGCCTCGCCAGCATAGTCGCAGACGAGATTGTTGAAGTAGATATTTTGGAACTGAGGCACATTGGTCAGCGTAGTCAACGATCCGGTGGCGGGGCTTTGATTATTGTAGTCGGAGTTAAAGGTGATAGCGTAATCCTGGATGTTCTGCATGTGAATGTTGTTCAGGTAGACATCTTGAACTAGGCCTCCACGACCGACCGCACTTTTGAACCGAATGCCATCTTCGGTGCCGATCATGTTGACGTTATTAACATACACATCTTTGACTCCACCGTCGGTGTAGCTACCGACCGCAAACCCGCCATGCGCATTGTAGATGGTCGAATCCTGAATAACGATGTTATTGACCGTATCGGGTTGGCTTCCGGGACTGGCGTTGAGGACAATGCCGTCGTCGCCGGTGTTGATCGTGTCGTCGTACATCAAGAAATCGTGATCGGAAGCGACGTCAACTCCCACGGTATTCACGGAATACCAGGTGTTGAGTACCTTGGTATGACTGACGATGACATTGCTGGAGAAATTTATGTACATCGCCTCGGAAGGTGAGTTTTCAAAGGTGGGACCGTTGATGAGGATGTTTTTAGAGTTGAGCACAAGCACCATAAATGGAATGAGGTTTTGATCTTGTTCGATTTGAGCCGATGGGTACCATGTCTGGTTATTCACCACTCCGCCAGATTGGAGTAGCGTCTGCCACTGCTGGTTGGTTAGTTGGAATTCTTTCACCGGGTTCCAGGTATTGCCGCCGCCATTGAAAATACCGCTTCCGGTAATGGCGATGTTGCTGAGCCCCACTGCGTATATCGGCGCCTGGTAAGTTTTCTGCCCAAACTGGGTGATCAGGGGGTAGGCGTCGTGATTGGCCGTGAATTCTATCACTGCACCGTTATCGGTGTGCAAATTGACGTTGCTCTGCATGACGATGGAGCCTGTCACCCAAAGCCCGGCAGGAATGACGACTTCTCCGCCTCCGCTCTTTGAAGCATCGGCAATCGCCGTGTTAATTGCTGTGGTGTTAGCTGTGATGGCCATTGGGGTGAGGTTGTTCGCCTTGGCACCATATTGAGTAATATTAAAGACTTTCGGTGCTATGTGTGGTGGTGTGATATCTGGACTGGCGAACGGCAACTGGCTTAGATAGGGGGAAACGGTATTTGGACCGGGTAGAGGAGTGGGCGGTGGCATAGGCACCGGAGTGGTGGGCGAATGAGTAGCGGGCGAATGAGTAGCGGGCGGAGAAACGGGGACGATCGGCGTCGCGGAAAACGCGGTGGTGGCGGCTAGTAAAGCTGCCGATGCCAGGACTAGCTTGCCTTTGTGCCAGAACGAGGCCATGGTTGAGTAGATCATTATCGAAGATACCTCCTGAAGTTAAGGTTAGAAAATAACAACGTTGGTGCTAGAGCGCAAAATAATCGGTAGCTGAAGCCGTTCAGTTGCCTTAAGGCAACTCAAAAAAGGCTAAACCACTTGGCGAAACCATCCTATGTATGCGAGGGTTTTTGCCAACTGTATAGGAAGAATCGGAACGATAAGAGATGATCACAAATAGGCACTACATTACTAAAATAATACGATGGTTCTCTCAAGTCAATTACAACGTTGTTTTTATGGATTTTTTCGCCGAAGGTTAGAAAATTGATCTGGGCTCAAGATGCCAAACGACCCAATTTTATGGGGCTGGTCAAAGCGTGGTTACCAGTTTAGCCAGACCGATGAACACGGGTTCTACTTTAAGGGGAACTCCGGTAGATTGTGGTGCTGGTGAATGGTTTCTAATTCCGATCACGCCTGTGGTGATGGGGGGTGACCCTGAGGGATCGATTGGGGCGAATTACGGATCCCTAAAGAGGTAGGATGGATTAGCACGGTATTCAGGTCCGGTCCCGGGTAGGCTCCGGAAAGAGGACGGGCCGCGGGTGCTCATGCGTTCGGCGATCCCTTGGGTCTGGCAGCGAAAAATGTTAGCCAGCACGGCGGCAAAACCAAATCCGGAGTGCGTTCCTCCGGATCTGCTGATATGAAAGCGTCCGCGGCTCGGGGGTAGACGAACAGACGAGAGCAGGTTCAGTCTTCAGCCGGTCCGCTAGCGAGACAAGCGCGACGACCAAGCCGAAGGTGGGGTAGATGCCCGGGACGGAATGCGAGTGGAACTCTCCACCTTAAGCGAACGATTCTGTTGTTAATAGGGGGGTGGATGAGATATTCCAAGGCGATGATTTCCATCTCCGAACCTGTCGGGGTCATCGTTCCGCTCGTTTGAAGCGTAACGGGTGATTTAGTGGCTGAGAACAATCGCCAGCGATATGACGATGATCATTCCCAAATAGAAAAAGTCCGAAAAACTTACCGGGGTGTCGAGGTAATAGGTGCGAGCTTTGGGATTTAGGCTGGCCTGACCGCGAAATCCTCGACTTTCCATGGCGACTGCCACGCGTTCTCCGATGCGAATCGCTTGCGTAAGCAGGGGGAGCGCGTAGGTGACCACTCGGGTGATACGTGCTCGTCGGACATCCTTGCCGCGGAGTAGGCGCGCTTGTCGGATTTTTCGCCACTCTTCTTCGAACAACGGGAAGACGCGAATGCCGGCCAAGCTGCCATAGCTAAACCGGGGAGGGACGTGAAAGTTTTGGGTCAAACTGACCACGAGTTGAGTGACGTCCGTAGTGGAAACATAGAGCACGCCAAAGGTGACTGAGGCCAGCATGCGAAACGCCAAGACCAACCCGTTGTGAAATCCGGTCCAACTTAATACAAACCACAGCAAATGAAAGGTTGGCGTGCCTGGGACGACTCGAGAATATGCGGTCAGAGTCCAAGTATAGGCGGCGAAAAACCCGACGAACGGCACCATTCGTTTCACCACTTGACCGCCACTAAGGCGCGCGCCGAAAAATAACAAGAGTGTGGGCAACAGAGCCAGGAGTGCGCCTTGCCAGACGCGACTGGCCATCATCGCTAGCCCCATTGCGATGACGGTGGTGATAAGCTTCCAGCCCGGATTTAACCGCCCTAGTGGAGATTCAGCTTGTCGCCGATCCACTTGAATGAAGCGCGACTGGCCAGTCGCGATTTGCCTGGCGTCGTCTGGTGCGTGGTCGCGATGCACCAGGAGATTGGCATCGGCCATGCGCTCGCTGTCAGCGAAGAGTTCTGTTGGCGGTCCATCAAAGGTTATCCGACCAGCCACTAACACGATGACTCGTGTGGCATACTGCCATACAAGGTCCATATCGTGGGTGGTAATGACTACGGCCTTGCCAGCGGTTTGCAGGGTCTGAAGGGCTTCCATGATTTGACGCTCGGTTCTTTGGTCCTGTCCAAAAGTAGGCTCATCGAGAAGATATGCATCGTGGGGATCGCGGATCATGACGGCCACGGAAAGACGCCGCTTTTGTCCCTGACTTAATCCGAAAGGGCTCTGGGATTCTAGGCCCTGAAGCGAAAATTTTTGCAATAAGGCGTTCACGTCATCGGGAACGGCGCCTTCGACATAGCGATTGGCCAGTTCATCGCCGACGCGTTCAAAGATGAATTGATGTTCAGGATTTTGAAACCCAAACGCGATGGGAACAGGAACGTCTTTTCGCGAGGATGGTCGGTGCACTTGGCCCATAGTCGGTGTGCGAATACCTGCCAGAACGCTTAGTAGGGTGGATTTGCCCGATCCGTTGGGGCCGACGATAGCGACCATCTCTTTGGCGTTGATAGTGAGAGAGATGTCTTCAATCGCCATGTTAGGCTGCTCGCCGTGACGGACCAATCGCTTTTGCAACCGCGGAGGCACATAACTGAACGAGACTCTTTCGGCACTCAGAATAATGTTATCCTCTTGCCCCCGAGGATGGGTGACAGGGGTGGGCAGGCTCGAGGGGTCAAAGCCTGCTCGCATTCTCCTAGGAACGAGACCTTGGGCTACCAGCCACGACCACTCCTCGGCGATCACGGTAGACGTGTCGCCACTGCGGTGAATTCGCCCGTGGTGGTCGAATATCAACAGGTGGGGAAGGAGATCGAGCAAGTGTTCAAATTTGTGTTCCACGACCAAGATGGTCCTTTGCTCCCCAATCAGCGATTCGATTTGGGAAAAAACCTGACTCGTGGACTGGGGATCTAGATTGGCCGTAGGTTCGTCAAAGATGAGGAGTTGAGGCTCTGGAGCCAGACCGGCAGCGAGTGCCAACTTTTGCTGCATCCCCCCCGACAATGCATAATTTGGCGCCCCGGGATCGATGAAGAGGCCGGCCGTGCGCAAGGCACGGCCGATCTTTTGGTCCATCAACTGAGGGGCGGTGGCGATGTTTTCCAGACCAAAGGCGACTTCTTGGCCAACCGTCAGTTGGCAAAACTGGGACTCAGGATCTTGAAACACGAAGCCGATCGCTCCTGGATGGTTGAGTTCCGCGGAACGTTCAATCTGACCGACCAGACTAGCCTCAACCGATTGCGGAATGAGCCCGGCGACGACCATGGCTAGAGTAGACTTTCCCGAACCACTAGGGCCGATGACCAAGACGGCCTGGTGTGGTTCTAAACTAAAATCGACATTGGATAGCGCCTGGGTAGCCGAGCCCGGATAGGTAACCGACACCCCCGACAACCGAATTAGGGGGTCAATGGGCGCCGAAGTTCTGAGTGCGGTACTCATCGGGTGTCCGCCGACGCACGCGAGATTTCAAAATTGCGCAAGACCCCGGTGCGTTTGACGGCGTCGCCCACCCACTTAGACAGCAGACCGGCCAAAATGGCACCGCTAATCATGCTGACGACAAAATAACCGACTTGGACCGTGGCGGTGTAATCGTTGACGCCATAATAAAAATAGGAATACACGAAATTACCAACCGCGCCCATCGCCGTAGCGAACAGCATCCAAGGCAGGCTATAGCGTCGGTATCCGCCAGCCGCGAAGGCGAGTTCGATGGTTAAGCCTTGGGCGATGCCGATGGTAAACGCTTGGATGCCGTAAGGACTGCCTAGGGCAAATTCCACGAAGCCGCCAATCGACTCCGCCAAAAGCGCAGCCCCGGGGCGACGAATAATATAAGGTACGATCCCGCCAGCAATCCACCAAAGCCCGTTGAATCCCGCGGCAGCGACTGGACTAATGCTTGAGGGCATAAATTTATACAGCAAATCCCAGGCTAAATAAATCGCACCACAGGCCGTAGCTAAAACTGCGGTTACAACAATATCGCGTAACTTCCATTGAGCTTGCATCAATCTCACCCTCCTCAGTTGGCAAAAAGGGTGAGGGGTGTAATAGACAGAAAATCCTCGCTGCGCAAAAACGCAAACGAGGCTGAACTCCCGTCTTGGCACTTTCCTCCCGCTGGTATTACCCAGATCGAGTTGAAAGGGTTAGTGGTCGCAGAACCACTTCTCAGCCTGTTGGCACCCCTAGCACCGTAAAAAGC
>DAHXNH010000151.1 GCA_027365485.1 Clostridiales bacterium | reverse complement strand
GGTATCTGCATGCAATTTTTCTGGGTTGGCCATAACAATCCCTCCGGAAGCGCAACGGAATCCCCCGTCACGCGCTGATAGATGCGAACCGATCGAAATACATCATCGCACCGTATCCGAATTTTGTCCACTCCCCCCAGGTCGAGGCGACCAACCATACGATTCCATTATTGATTGTTTCACAGGTTCGTGCCGAGATCCAGGCCTGTACGCGAGAATTTGTTTTGCACATTCTCGAACGTGGTACCCACAGGCACTTCCAAATTACGTTCTTCAGAGCTGTGTTGGCAATTCTGGGAGAGTTATGTGAGTCGACGAAGGCTTTGCCCCGGAAGATGACCAGACAGTATTCCATCTTTCAAAACCATCACTCCGTTAACCCAAACGCACAGGATTCCCTTCGACAATTGATGCGGGGCATCAAATGTAGCCTGGTCAGCTATGGTCGCTCGGTCCAATAAGACGAGGTCCGCTTTGGCCCCAGGCTGAATCAGACCGCGATCCCCAAAACCCATGCGACGAGCTGCGAGCCCGGTCATGCGATGGATGGCCTCTTCGAAGGAAAGCCAGCCCCATTCGGCGACATATCGACGAAGCACTCGAGGAAAAGTGCCGTACGTCCGAGGGTGAGGCATACCCTGCCCATAGGGACCGTCAGGTGCCACCGCTGACCCGTCAGTTCCGATGAGTGTTCGCGGATGCTTTATGACGCGCTTCATGTCAGATTCCCCAATACCAAAGCGAATCATACCCACCCGCATTTGATTCTCTCGCAAGATGCGTATCAGCGCTTCCACTGGTGTCATCTTCCATAGTTTCGAAACATCTAAAATACTCATGCCTTGGATATGTTTGAGCTCAGGCCGAGACACGGTTCCCACCTGCGTGCGATCCCATCCGAACTTACGCTCCATGACTTCGGTCTCTTGCATAATGTGCTGTCGATTCACAGGATCCTCTAAGCGTTGCAACGCTTCCGCCTGACCTCCTGCCATCACCCACCTTGGCAATAAGGCTGAAAGCGCGGTCGCGCTGGCTTCATAGGGATATTGGTCAAGCCAAACGTCTTGTCCATCGGCAATAGCATGGTCCATCAATAGTAACGTTGCTGAAGTCTTTCCCCAATTAGCTGGTCCCATGGCCTTATGGTGGGAAATTTGCACGCTCACGCCTGCACGCCGACCGATTGTCAAAGCTTCTTCTACGGCTTGAATGAGAAAATTCCCTTCGCTGCGCATATGCGTAAAATAGATGCCATTAAAAGGTTGCATTGCCCTCGCTAAGGTTACGATTTCGTCGGTATCGGCATAACAGCCGGGAGGGTAAATGAGCCCGGTAGAGAGCCCATAGGCTCCTTCGGCCATCGCTTGACGGATAGCTCCGGCCATCACTTCTAATTCCTGAGGGCTTGCTGGACGATCGTCTTCGCCCAAAAGGCCGCGACGAAGAGTACCGTGACCCACTAGAGCGGCTACATTGACCGTCGTCTGACCATCCAGCCCCTCAAGATAGCGGGCTACGGTAGTAAATGGCAAACTGCGACCATAACGAGCAAACGTTTTACCTAATTCCTCAACCATCGGTCCATAGAGGGGAGCGGCCGACATCCCGCAATTACCCACCACTTCAGTGGTGATGCCTTGAGACACTTTGCTCATTGCACGGCCGTCTATCCACAGGGGTACGTCGGAGTGCGAATGCATATCGATAAATCCAGGAACCATGATCGCACCCGAGGCATCGATAAGAGTACCTTGGGCAATAACGTTGGCCCCGACGTCAACTAGCCGATCGCCATCAATCACCACCGAACCCAGAAATCCCGCGCTTCCTGTACCGTCAAAGATTTCCGCATTTCGGATGGTAAACATGAAACTCCTCCGTGGCTAAGACTCCACAAAAATTGGCGGAGGGGACAGGACTCGAACCTGCAAGCCCAAAGGGCGGTGGTTTTCAAGACCACTGCGTTACCAATTACGCTACCCCTCCACGTACCGTGGATATTCTACCCTACTTTCATTCGTGGTGCTAGCGCTTAATCATCCTAACCCAGGTGTAATCTGGGAGAACAGGGCGCAACTGCCCATTTTCTTCATGAAACTTGTGAATGTACCCACAAACAGTGCATAACTTGTGGATATCTTTTGGAAAATCTTGTGGATGAAATGGGTATTAAATCTCCTCCACTCCCAGATAGGGTTGAAGGCGCTCCGGTAGGCGCACCCGTCCCGCCTCGGTTTGTCCGTTTTCCACAATGGCCGCAATCGTACGCCCGACGGCCAGGGCACTGCCGTTCAACGTATGAGTCAATTCGGTTTTGCGACTTCCCTGAGGCCGATAGCGAATCTCAGATCGCCGAGCTTGATAATCGGTCATGGAACTAACCGAGGATATTTCCACGTACCGGCCATAGCTCGGCAACCAGACTTCGATGTCATAGGTCATTGCTTGGCTAAAGCCCATATCCTCACCGCAGAGCAGGACCGTACGAAAGGGTAGCTCCAAATCCTCTAAAACGGTTTCAGCGTCTCGACGCATCGCCTCCAATGTCTCTTCTGAATCTTGAGGACGCACCACTTGGACCAACTCAACTTTTTCGAACTGGTGCTGACGGATGAGCCCTCTCGTGTCCCGTCCGGCCGCTCCCGCTTCCGCCCGAAAGCACGACGTAGCCGCCACATAGCGTTTCGGCAGTTCCGATTCCTCGAGAATCTCGCCGCGGTGAAGGTTGGTCAGAGGAACCTCAGCGGTGGGAATCAAGAACAGGCCGTGAGGCTCTATCCGAAATACATCCTCCTGAAATTTAGGGAACTGACCGGTTCCAATCAACGAATCGCGGTTCGCCAAAAAAGGCGGAAGTACTTCAACATATCCCCGCGCCTGAGCATGGTCGAGCATGAAATTGGTCAGAGCCCGAGAAAGCCTGGCCCCCATCCCCTTTAGCACCGTAAAGCGGGCTCCCGTGATTTTGTGCGCACGCTCGAAATCGAAAATATCTAGACGTTCACCGAGTTCCCAATGCGGCATGGGATCGAAGGAGAACGCTGTCGGTTGGCCAAACACATAAACGCACACGTTATCCTCTGCGCCTTTGCCAGCCGGTACTCGAGGCAAGGGCGTATTCGGGGTTGCCCAAAGAAGTTCTGCCAATTGAGTATCCGCAGTCGTTAACTGTTGCTCTAGGGCCTGAATGTCCTCGCCTACGGAACGCATTTCCAATATTTTTGACTCGGCACCTAGGCTTTGTCGCTTGAGGTCCGCAATTTCCTGCGAGACACGATTTCTCAAGGCTTTCAGGTTCTCGAGGTCAACCAAGATCCGACGCCGCTCCCGGTCTACGTCTAAGATCTGATCGATGGCATAATCGCCACCTTTGATAGCCAAAAGTGCTTTGACCTCTTCCGGAGTCTCCCGAATTCTCCGAACATCCAGCATCGCCTATTCCTCCAAATTAATTCGACTTGAGCCTGAAAAGAGATTCGGCAAACGGGGCCCTGACCGCCCCTCTGTCGGTTACGATGACGGTAATCAGGGATGCCGGGGTGACATCAAAAGCAGGATTGTACGCGGCGACCCCTTCGGGCAATAGGCGATGACCCAACACCTCAGCCACCTCCGTCTCGGAGCGCTCTTCGATGGGAATCTGATCCCCGCTGCTCAGGGAAAGGTCGACGGTAGTCCATGGAGCTGCAACCACAAATGGCAAACCATAGTGGTGAGCCACAATCGCCAGCATCAGAGTGCCAATTTTGTTGGCGGAATCCCCGTTGGCGGCCACGCGGTCAGCCCCGACCACGACCGCATCGACCAAACCCCGAGAAATTAAGAGTGCAGCGGCCGAATCAGGGATCACCGTGGCCGCAATAGAATCTTGCTGAAGTTCCCATGCCGTTAATCGAGCTCCTTGGAAAAGAGGGCGAGTTTCATCGACATAAACCTGCTCGAGTTGACCCCGGCGATGAAGAGTGCGAATAACACCCAGAGCAGTGCCGTAACCCGCAGTGGCTAAAGAACCGGTGTTGCAATGGGTCAGCAAACTGACCGGTCGGGCAAAGAAGTCGGCACCGTAATTTCCGATGCGAAGGTTTTGTTCACGGTCCTCTATCTTCACGACTTCAGCCAAATCGAAAAGGATTGCGGCGACTGACCGGCTGTCCTCTGCCGCCACCGCGGCCATAGCCCGGTCCACTGCCCAAGCCAGGTTGACCGCGGTCGGGCGTGCTCGCTTCAACTTATCCGCGCCAGCTGCCAAGACCTTACTCATGTGCTCAGGCACGGCGGCTAACGCGTACAGCCAAAGACCGTAGATAGAAGCTAAGCCAATCAAAGGAGCTCCTCTGACCGCTAAGGTGCTGATCGCTTCCACCACGTCGTCGCCACCCTGACAATGCAGATACCGTTGGGTAAGGGGCAACACTCGTTGATCAAGAATATCTAAAAAGTCGGGCCCTGGCCTTAACACCGCCCACGGTTCCGCCATCAAAAATCCCCCCTAAGCCGATTAACCTCGCCAATACGCCTCGACCTTTTGCGCGAAATATTGGTGCACTCTGAGGTCATCGGTCAATTCCGGGTGAAAAGCGGTCACCAAATAAGGCCCCGATTCAGCCATCACTATCTGATCCCGGTAACTGGCCAAGGCGGTCACCTTCTGGCCCAGGCGTTTAATTCTGGGGGCCCGAATAAACACCCCCGGGTAAGGTGGGGAACCTAGCGCGGCGATGGCAATATCGGCCTCAAACGAAGAGACTTGACGGCCCCAGGCATTACGATCCGCGGTTATATCCACCAGGCCGAGACGTGCAGGCGAGGGCCCGAGAACTTCTTTGGCCAGCAAAATCAGGCCTGCGCAAGTCCCCCATATCGGAAAATTTCCCGACCGAGTCTTTTCTTTAATGGCGTCGATAAGCCCATATTCTTGCATCAGCAGCCCAATCGTCGTGCTTTCCCCGCCAGGTATCACGAGACCTGACAAGCCGACTAAGTCTTCAGGTTGTCGAATCCGCGCACTTTCCAATCCAAGACGCTGGAACATCCGCTCGTGCTCGCGGACGTCGCCTTGAATCGACAAAATTCCGATCCTCATTAATATCCCCGTTCCTGCATCCTATCTTCGGCTTGAAGCGTCTTCATCTCGAGGCCGGGCATGGACTCGCCAATGTTTTCGGACACCTCAGCGATGATCTGCGCATCCTGATAATGTAAAGTGGCCCGCACCACTGCATTCGCCATGGCGGCCGGATCGGACGACTTGAAGATTCCAGAACCCACAAAGATTCCATCGGCCCCAAGTTGCATCATCAGCGCCGCATCCGCAGGACTAGCCACGCCGCCTGCACTGAAGTTGACGACCGGTAGCCGACCCAACACCTTGACTTCTTGGACTAGACTAAGCGGAGCCCCCAATTCCTTGGCTAAATCCGGCAATTCTGCATCCGGCGTCGCCACCAGGCGCCGAATCTGACTGTTGACCGTACGTAGGTGACGGACCGCTTCGACGACGTTACCCGTCCCCGGTTCACCTTTGGTTCGAATCATCGCTGCCCCTTCGGCAATACGACGCAAGGCTTCTCCCAGGTCTCGAGCCCCGCAGACGAATGGGATCCTAAACGCCCACTTATCAATGTGGAATTGATCATCGGCCGGGGTTAATACTTCACTCTCATCGATGTAATCGACCTCTAGTGCTTCTAATACTTGGGCCTCCACAAAATGGCCAATCCGCACCTTGGCCATGACCGGAATCGAGACGGCCTGCATAATTTCCTTGACCTTCCGCGGATCCGCCATCCGAGCTACACCGCCGGCTTTGCGAATATCGGAAGGCACTCGTTCCAAGGCCATGACCGCCACTGCTCCCGCTTTCTCGGCAATCATGGCCTGCTCCCGGTTGGTTACGTCCATAATGACACCGCCCTTGAGCATCTCGGCCAGCCCTGATTTCACCTTAAACGTTCCTCGTTCACTGTTGGCCACGATTCAATCCCCCCCATCTTATTCCTCAGGTTCTTGGCTCGCTTCTTCATCTTCTGGAGCCACCAAGGTAAAGGCTGATACTTGTTGATTTCCTTCCAACCTCATCACTTTGACACCTTGGGATGCCCTTCCTTGACTGGATACGCCATCTACAGACATACGAATAAGCGTGCCTTCAGAAGAAATTACCATGAATTCTTCATGGCCGTACACTGGAACGATGCCAGCAATCTTTCCGGTTTTCGAGTTACTCCTCATCCCGAGTATACCGTGGCCACCCCGGCGGGTCACTCGGAACTGGTCCACCAACGTCCGTTTTCCGTATCCATGCTCGGATAACAGCAAGAGTTCGGGTTGGTCGGACACGGTAGCTAACGACACGACGCGGTCGTTTTCTTGGTCTTTGACGCGGATGCCCGTAACTCCGCGAGCTGATCGGCCCATCGAACGAACTTCGGATTCGTGAAAACGAATGACTTGTCCTTTAGCTGTGGCCATTAAAATATCGCTGTCGCCTAGGGTTCGCTGTACTCCGATGAGTTCGTCGCCTTCATCCAAATGAATGGCGATAACGCCACCACCACGCCACGACGCATATTCAGTCAGAGACGTTCGCTTGGCCACCCCCTTGGATGTGGCAAACACCCAGTATTCCTCACTCTGCATACTGGCCGGGCGCAGCGCTTCTACCGCGGTAATCCTTTCTCCCGGCTCCAGAGCAAGTAAATTGACCACCGCCGCGCCTCTAGCCTGACGTCCAGCTTCGGGAATTTCGTAGACTTTAATCCGGTAAATCCGACCCTGGTTGGTAAAAAAGCAAACGTAGTCGTGAGTCGAGGCGATAAACAAGTGCGACAAAAAGTCATCTTCGCGGACTTGACCTCCCGCGATCCCCCGCCCTCCCCGACGCTGGGCCCGGTAGGCGCCGGTTGGCGTCCGTTTAACGTAACCTCGGTGGGTTACGGTCACCACCATGTCTTCTTCGGGGATGAGATCTTCGTCGTTGATCTCCTCGGCACTGGCTCCAATCTTGGTTCGACGGTCATCTCCGTATTTTTGCCGGACCATGGCGAGGTCTTCTTTGATTATCGCCAAAACCAAAGACACATCTCCCAAGATTGCTCTCAGGCGCAAAATTTCTCGTTGAACCTCTTGGTATTCCTCTTCAATCTTTTCGCGCTCCAACTCCGTCAACCGTTGCAGTCGCATATCTAAAATAGCGACGGCTTGACGCTCAGAAAGGCCAAACCGACTCATCAACCCGGTCCGAGCAGCTTCCACCGAAGACGACTGGCGGATTAACTGAATGACTTCGTCGAGGAACTCCAAGGCGATCCTCAACCCTTCGAGGATATGCGCTCGAGCCTCGGCCTTGTTCAACTCGAACTGAGTGCGCCGAGTAATGATGATCTTCCGGTGCTCGATGAAATGACTGAGCATCTCTGGCAACGACAAGATCATCGGACGGCCTTGGACCAAGGCCAACAAGATGATACCAAACGTTTGCTGCATTGAGGTATACTTGTACAGATTATTGAGAACGACCTTGGGTACCGCATCCCGTTTCAGTTCAATCACGACGCGAACCCCCTCACGGTCGGACTCATCGCGCAAATCACTGATGCCCTCCATCTTGCGATCATGCACTAATTCGGCGATTTTTTCGATCAACCGGGCTTTATTCACTTGATAGGGCATTTCCGTGACGATGATGCGCTCTCGACCTTGAGCGTTCTCTTCTACATGAGCAACCGCCCGAATAGTAATGATACCGCGACCCGAACTATAGGCTCGGCGGATTCCCTCGCGGCCCATAATGGTGCCTGCGGTGGGAAAGTCAGGCCCGATCACGAACCGCATTAACTCTTCTAAGGACGCCTCGGGGTGGTCGATCAGATAGGCTGTGGCGTCGACAACTTCTCGCAAGTTGTGGGGTGGAATGTTCGTAGCCATACCGACCGCGATGCCTGCGGATCCGTTGATTAAAAGATTGGGGATCTTTGCAGGCAGGACCAAAGGTTCTTCTTCGTTCTCATCAAAGTTTGGACCAAAACGAACCGTGTCTTTGTCGATGTCGGCCAACATCTCCATGGCAATCGGTGCCAGCCGCACCTCGGTATAACGCATCGCCGCCGGCGCATCGCCATCCATCGACCCAAAATTGCCATGTCCGTCCACCAAGGGGTATCGAATCGCAAAGTCTTGGGCCAAACGCACCATCGCATCGTAAACGGCAACATCGCCATGAGGATGATACTTACCAATGACTTCCCCAACAATACGCGCCGATTTTTTATGGGCATGATTAGGGGTATTGGAGAGTTCGCTCATCGCATACAAAATACGTCGATGAACCGGTTTCAGTCCGTCACGAACGTCAGGTAAGGCTCGACTGACAATGACGCTCATGGCGTAGTCGATGTAGGATCGCTTCATTTCGTCTTCGATATCGACCGGAAGTACTTTTCCGATGTCAGCCATTATTGTCCCTCGCTTCGATTACCCAACCGTGTCCAAGTTTCTCACTTCGTGGGCGTTTTCTTGGATGAAATCGCGCCGAGGTTCCACCCGATCACCCATTAAAATCGTGAAGATCCAGTCTGCTTGCACCGCATCGTCCAACGTCACCTGCAACAGGGTACGGGTGCTCGGATCCATGGTTGTTGTCCACAATTGCTCGGCGTCCATTTCACCAAGCCCTTTGTAACGTTGGATCTCGATTCCGTCGTGGCCCCATTCATCTAAAATGCGTTCTAGCGCATGCTCGTCGTAAACGTACTGTTGCTGGCGCCCCTTACGGACCCTGAAAAGGGGTGGCTGAGCGATGTAGACATATCCCGCTTCTATCAGCGGCGTCATATAGCGGTAAAAGAATGTTAAGAGTAGTGTGCGAATATGCGACCCGTCCACATCGGCATCGGTCATAATCACAATTCGGTGATAGCGGGCGCTGTCGAGATTGAAATCTCCCGCAATGCCGGTGCCAATAGCAGTAATCATTGCCCGAATTTCTTCGTTGGCCAAGATTCTATCCAGTCGAGCACGTTCGACGTTAAGAATTTTTCCACGCAGCGGTAAGATGGCTTGAAAAGCTCGGTTGCGTCCTTGTTTGGCGGAACCTCCGGCTGAATCACCCTCCACCAAATAGATCTCGGATTCCGAAGGATCTTTACTGGAACAGTCGGTCAATTTGCCGGGGAGCGTCGACGACTCTAAGGCGTTTTTCCTTCGAACCAGTTCACGCGCTTTTCTGGCTGCCTCTCGCGCGCGTGAGGCAGAAATGGCCTTTTCCAAGACGCGTTTGGCTACCGTAGGAGTTTCTTCAAAAAAGGTACTCAGTCCCTCGCTGACTACCGCCTCCGTAATCCCTCGAATCTCGGAATTGCCAAGCTTGGTTTTGGTTTGGCCTTCGAATTGGGGTTCCGGCAACTTGACAGAACAAATGGCGGTGATGCCTTCACGCACATCCTCGCCCGAAAGATTGCTGTCTTGTTCCTTCAACAAGCCGTATTTGCGCGCAAAATCGTTGCACACTTTGGTTAGCGCCGCCTTAAAGCCCGCCTCGTGGGTGCCGCCTTCGGCCGTGTGAATAGTGTTGGCGAACGTAAACAAGCCCGTATCGGTATAGGTGTCGTTGTATTGAATGGCCACATCCACTGAAACCCCATCGCGCTGAGCGTTAAACGCAATCGGATGCGCATGCAAGACCTCGCGGTTCAGGTTCAGATATTCAACAAAAGAAACCACGCCGCCATTGTACTGATAGCGAACCTGGCGTCCTGTCGCTTGGTCGACCAGACTGAGATAAACGCCGGCATTTAAAAAAGCTTGCTCTCTAAGACGGTTGGCCAGCGTATCGAACTGAAATCCCATCTCTTCGAAGATGGTGTCATCGGGCAAGAAGACGAGTTCAAACCCGGTGGTATCATCGGGTCCGACAGCGGTCATCGGGCCTAACGCCTTCCCTCGTTCATACTGTTGAACGAAGAGTTGTCCGCCGTAGCGGTCATAGGCGGTGAGCGACTTTGAAAGCGCATTGACTACGGAGAGCCCCACTCCATGAAGACCTCCAGAAACCTTGTAGCCGCCACCCCCAAATTTTCCCCCCGCATGCAGCATCGTCATAACGACTTCTAGGGTTGGAAGGCCTACTTTAGGATGAATCCCATTTGGGATTCCTCGACCGTTGTCCCGAACTCCCACCCGACCGTCAGCATAAAGCGTCACTTCGATGCGGTCACAGACTCCGGCCAATGCCTCATCAATCGAATTGTCGACAATTTCGTAAACGAGATGGTGAAGTCCTTGGGGGCCGGTCGAACCAATATACATGCCCGGTCGTTTGCGAACCGCTTCAAGCCCTTCGAGCACCTGTATATTACTTTCGGTATAATTTGACTCCTGATCCGACGGCGCCACAGCTAGGCCCTCCCTTAAACGTACGATGAGACCCAGCAAGGGCCCATTTCTTTCAGTATAGCATAGGTTTTAGCGTGTCTCGGAGGTCCGCGTCATAAGGTCTGTATGGCCCCGTCGGCCGAGCGTAGTCGCCGATATTTTGGAAAAATATATTTTGCTGTCGGTAATAATCATCGACTTGGATAATCGGTAGTCACCTTGAACGTGGCCCATGGCCCGCAGACGACCAAAAAATTGCTTAGTTTCTTCCGATATGTCCAAAATGCTGCTGTCTAAAATGGCGATGACCTCAGATCCGCGAATCATAACATCCTGGCCTAGGTGTAAGTACATTCAGTCGGCGTACTCCTTTGAGGTAGATTTTCCTGAAAATATCTTAGCATCTTTTGATTGAGAGGCGTGCAGTCGTTCGCAACAGGCACACCAGCGGTAGCCCTTTAATGTTGGACTTTGGCATCGTTCACAGAGGTCGTACCCCGATGCTATCCAGTATTCCACGGCCGAAGTGTACTTATCCCTAACCCGATCGACTAATTGTTCAAGATCGTCACTGGTGACGCTGGGCTTTTGATACGGCAATCCGCGCTCATATCGATCATCCAGCGGTTTCAGGTTGGGATTCAAGGCCTTAGACCAAACCTGAATGCGAATTTCTGCGTGTTTGGTCTCGCCTTGGGTCATTTCATTTAGCCGACGATGGATTTCTGGCTTCCAATACGTGAGTTCTTGGGTCCAACTCGAAGACTGAACCGCAATGACGATAACTTTCGTGTCAACGCTGATCAACCGGGTATGCTTGGCCAAGATTTCGCCAACCACAAGACTCCAGTGCGACTGTAAGCGATACACCCACTTAGCCCGACGCCAATCGTGACGATCCATCTCCGCGTCCAGAATGTCTTTTAACGCCGCTGGCTCTTGGTTTATATCCATCGTTGGGATCTTCGATTCTTAACCTGGTCGACGCAATAAATCTGAGCCTGGCTATCGGTTGGCAGAAAATCAGGAACCATTTGGATGGTCGACCACCTTTCGCGACCCAGGCTGCGAGAGGTCGTCGGCAGCTGGGAGAGGGTTGACAGTATTATCGGCCAGCAGAGCGATGGCGTGGAGAGTCCGGAATGTCTTTTTGGTGGCTACGCCTAGCAGGCGAGAGTCCGTTGGACGCCTTCCAACCGCCCACTCGCCTAGATCCAGCGGGCGGTGGCCGATCGCATTAGACTAGCTGGCGCATTGGAAGCACGGCGTGAATAAAATTAGATCCTTCGGCATTACGGATGCGTGCCGCCGATTGGGTTCCTGACAGTTCAAAATAGACGTTGTCGTCGCTCATCGCCTTCAAGGCATCTATCAAATACTGGGGATTGAACAAGAGATCTAACTCTTGACCGTGGGTTTCACACTCGACGAGTTCGACGGCGTTACCCACCTCTTGACTCGAACTCATCAATTCGATTCCCTGGCCGGGGATGTGGTGGAGCCGGACGCTGCTCATGTGATCCTTGGTGGTTATCGTTTGCACACGTTCTAATGCGCCTCGAAGGTCGTTGAGAGCCACCAGGCACTCTGCCACATATTCTTCCGGTGCCGCGTGACTCAAATCCGGATAGACGCCTTCTAATAGGCGCGAGGATAACGTCACATGCGCATTTTGGACGCGAATCATCGTCGCCGCCAACGTTATCTGCAAGGGATTGTCCATTTCCAAACGCGCGGCCTCGTTGATGGCTTTTGGCGGCAAAACCAGGGTGGTTGGCTCTTGCAAAAAGTCGGGTACAGGCATCCAGGTCTGAGAAAATCGGCTGCCATCGGTGCCTTCAAGCACTAGTCGGCCATGGCCGAAAGTCAGACCAACACCGCGTAGAACACCGCGAGATTCGTCGCGCGAGCAGGCAAATAAGATCTCTTTACTGATCTTTTGAAAAGTATAGGCGGGAAGTGACAACGTAAGGCCTTCGAAGGGGGGAAAGTCTGGAAGATTTTCGCCGCCAAAGGTTTGCAAAGTGGCCCTGTTTTTGCCATAGCGCACCTGCAATCGACCATCGTGCTCGACCAATTCGACGGTTGCTGTGGGAATGCGGCGGATCAGCTCGGTAATCGTGTGCGATGGTATCGTCAGCCTTCCGGGTTCTTTAACATCAGCGTTCAGATGCACGGTCAGTCCGGTGGTCAGGTCGGTACTATATAAAACAAAGCTGCCATCAGTGGTTGCTGCCAGTTCGATGCCGTTTAAAACCGCTAAGGTATTCTGCGGGTTGATGATACGGCTTGCCTGTTGCAAGCCTTGCGAGAGTTGATTTTGGTCGATGATTACGTGCATCACGTGGCCCCCATCGTCGTAAGTTTGGTGTTCTGCCTTATTGTAATGATTCTTTTTTAAAAGAAATCATCATAGTAATAAGGGTTGGGGATATCGGGATAACTTGCTCAAAGGTATAGGCTGCGAGCTTTCAACGATGTAATAACCCGGGGATAATTTGCGCCTGAAATCGACACGGTTCGGGATAGTTTTGCTGGCTTGTGTATAAGCTCGCAATCATCCCCGGATCATCCCCACCCAACTCCCATGATATCCCCAACTTAGTCACCGAGTGCGGATCCTTCTGGCAAGCATGTCTAACGTTTGCGCCAACTGTGCATCGCGTTCTCTATCTTGTGAAATCTTAGTGCAGGCGTGGATGACGGTAGTGTGGTCGCGACCGCCAAATTCCTCCCCAATTTTCGGGAGAGAGGCGCCGGTAAGCTCACGAGCTAAGTACATAGCTACTTGGCGGGGGAAGGCGACCGCTCGAGTGCGCTTCTTTGCCTTGAAGTCGTCTGTTCGCATTTCATAGTGTTTTGCCACCTCTTCCTGGATGATTCTTATGGTGATGGGTCGTGGTCGGGCTTGCGGAAGCACATCCTTGAGTGCTTCGGTGGCTAGGTCGAGCGTAATCGGGCTCATATGAATAGACGAATAAGCGACCACGCGGATCAGTGCGCCTTCGAGTTCTCGGATATTCGTGTCGACCCGTGAGGCGATTAACTGCAGGACGTCGGGGACGACAGAAAGGCCTTCGAGTTGCGCCTTTTTTCCCAAAATCGCGATCCGAGTTTCGAGGTCAGGGGGCTGAATGTCACTGATTAGGCCCCATTCGAAGCGCGAGCGCAAGCGTTCTTCTAACGTTGGAATGTCCCGGGGAGGTCGGTCACTGGAAATGACGATCTGTTTGCGGGCGCCGTGTAAGGCTTCGAAGGTGTGGAAAAACTCTTCCTGCGTCCGTTCTTTGCCGGCGACAAACTGAATGTCATCGATTAACAAAATGTCAATTTCGCGGTAGCGGTGGCGAAACTGAACCATGCGGTCGTCGCGAATAGAATTAATCATCTCGTTGGTGAACGTTTCTGCAGACACGTACAGGACTCGAGTCGTCGGGGTTAGACCGAGGACTTGGTGGCCAATAGCGTGCATAAGGTGGGTTTTACCTAAACCAACGCCCCCGTAGAGGAACAGAGGGTTGTAGGCGCGCGCAGGCATTTCCGCGACTGCTTGGCACGCGGCGTGGGCGAAGCGATTGGACCCACCGACAACGAACGATGTGAATAAATACTTGGGATTGAGCCGGTTCTGATATTCCGACGCAATCGTTGCGTTGGCGGCGGGTGGCTTAGGTGGCGTGTCGCTCGCTTCGCCATCGTGTGAGTAGGCCGCCGAAACGGGTTTTAGCAGTGAAGGATCAACCTTCACTGTGCATTCGATAGGCCGACCTGAGACTTGCAGCAATGTGTCATGTAAGACGCCTTGGTACCGAGTAGCAATAAGATTGCGGGTAAATTCGTTGGGGACAGCCAGGGTTAGCATGTCTTCGTCAATGACGACCGGAGAAACTAAACGGACCCAGGTTTCGAAACTGGGGGTGGACAATTCGGTTTGCAGACGCTCGACTGCTTCCGCCCACAGGGCCTCGAGGCGCATTCTGCCATTCCTCCTGTTGACACTTTGACTATACACAAACTCGTCCACAGAGTTATCCACAAACTGTTGATATCTCTCTATAAAACAACGAGCCCCCTGGCGCTGAAGCCTGGGGTGAAATAATGATAACAGATTGACAGGGGATGGCTCAATAATCAAGGGCGGCCAGGAAAATAAATTCCCAGGTACTGGGATGATCGTTTTCGGTTGCCTGGGTCTTTAGGGAGACGTGAGCGTGGAGATGAGGGCAAGCGAGTGGACGATATGAGAAGGTGGGGACTGATGCATTTTTTAGAGGCAATAGGGAAAGATGGGTGGCAGTGGCAAGCAACTCTTGTAGAAATTAATTTGAAAGCGTCTGAGGGCAAGGCGTTCCTTGACCGAGCCGTTCGGTCTGGCTATACTATAGAGGCATTTGGCTAGAGGGGGTGTAGGGGTGAAGAGGACATTTCAACCGAATCAGCGGCATCGTCATAAGGTGCATGGATTTCGTTCTCGCATGGCGTCCCGGGCCGGGCGTGCGGTTCTTAGTCGGCGCCGAGGCAGAGGACGGAAGCGAATCGCGGTATAAAAACGGTGGCGCACTTGGCACGGCTGAAAAATCGGGCGGAGTTTGGACGGGTTATCAAGCGAGGGCGGACGGTTGGGGACCGAAACCTGGTCCTTTTCGTTCTGTTTAATGAGAGTTTTGAGCAAAAGGTTGGATTTACGGCTCAGCGCAAGGCGGGGAACGCGGTTAAACGCAACCGAATTAAGCGTAGGTTGCGGGCGTTGCAGCAGTATTTTGAGAAAGATCTTGTTCCGTGTGGTGATATCATTTGGTTGGGTAAGGCTGGGGTTTTGGATGCGCGTTGGGATTCTCTAATTAGTAGCGGCCGAAGATTGTTGACGAAAGCGGGCTGTTTGGTAAAAGCCTAGGCTAAAGGTGTGAATATGGTCGGGCGACTCCTTGTAGGCATGATCAAAGGCTATCAGCGCTTCATCTCGCCGTTCACGCGGCCGTCGTGTCGTTACACTCCGACTTGCTCTCAGTATGCGGTTGACGCGGTTAGTCGCTACGGTGTGGTGAAAGGTGGCTGGCTTTCCGTAAAGCGGCTGGCCAGATGTCATCCCTTACATGTTGGGGGTTATGACCCGGTGCCTTAAGGCCTCGGCTAGGAGGAAACGAATTTGGAAATTTGGCACGGGTTTCAGGTGTTGCTTACGAACATCTTCGTGTTCTTTACCAACTGGTCTGGCAATTATGTGCTCGGTATATTATTGCTGACTTTGTTAGTGAGAGTGGTGCTTTTGCCGCTTGGGATTACCCAGGCACGTTCGATGCAAAAAATGGCGAAGGTGGCTCCTCGGCAACGAGAATTGCAGAAGCGTCACAAAGGAGATCCGCAAAAGCTTAACGCAGAAATCGCTAAGCTGTACAAAGAAGAGGGAGTTAACCCTGCGGCGGGTTGTCTTCCGTTAATTTTGCAGTTGCCCATTATGTACGCATTGTTTGATGTGTTACGCCAGTTTCATTACAAATCAAATTTGGGTTGGCTTTTTTGGCACAATTTGGCCAAGCCGGATCCCACGTTTATTTTGCCAATTTTAGTGGCTGCCAGTACATTTTTCATGCAACGGCAGACGATGCAGATGACTCCTCAACAGCCGGGGATGGAGTCTAGCCAGAAAATGATGTTGTGGGTTATGCCCATAATTTTTGGTTTTGTGGCGTATCGATTTCCGGCAGGATTAGCGATTTATTATGTGATTTCCAACCTATTTCAAGTTGTGCAAACGACTGTGTTGTTGAAACGGCCGTTAAACGGCGGGTCGCCTGGGGCAGGATCGCCGGGGGCCGAGGCAACACAATAACGGTTCATCAAACCGCCG
>DAHXNH010000024.1 GCA_027365485.1 Clostridiales bacterium | reverse complement strand
TTTATCCACCGGCAGTACCCGAGTGCGGCTGTCACCGTCATCGCCTGCGGCGAACAATGGCCGAGTGGCATGCTTCGCCCGGCTATTGAAGACCTCATTGGAGCGGGAGCTATTCTGAGTCAATTTGATCCCGCGGAGTTATCGCCGGAAGCCAAAATGGCCGCAGGAGCCTATGAGCAGGTAGCTCGTGACGTCTCTACGACTGTTGCCGAATGCTCATCGGGGCGTGAGTTGGCTGCTGCGGGCTTTCCGGAGGACGTGGCCATGGCGAGTGAGCTAAATGTCAGTCGGACGGTCCCCATCTTCGAGGACGGGGCGTATCACCAAGTGCGGTGAAAGTGCTGTGTGCTCCGGTACTTACGGGGGCGTTTATGCCTTAAGGCAATCGCTCGGAATCCGTTTCGCTTAAGGCGTTAACGGGCAGGAGTGCGCAGTAAGTAACCCTAGTCTTAAGAGGCCTGAGCAATAAAGAGGAGATTCGCCTCCTGTTGGCGTACCCAATGAATTAAGAACATTGTTTCGATTGGGGGAAGTATTTCTGGTAAGAACAAAGCACGAGAGGAGTGATCAAGTAATGAGCGTATTTCAACAATTATCAGCAACCACTTGAATCGGGATGGCACTTGCGCTCACAGGAGCCGCATTGGGGACGCCCGCATTTGTGCCAACGTCTTTCGACACGGAGAGCGCTCTAGCCGTTTTGGATGCATCCCTGGCTTCGACCACCCCTACGTCGATTTCCGTGACGGTGGCCTCCGGCGACGATTGTGCGGTAAACGCCAGTACTCACGCGGTCGACAACGACAACGGATTGACGGTAAAAGTGCTATCGTATACCGGAGCGGCTGCATGTTCCGAGATTACGCCTGCCATTTATTTACAATCCAACTTGCAATGGTGTTCTCTAACCTCCAACTGCAACGACAGTTCGTCCTGGCTCACAGAAATAACAGAACCGTCCGAAATCGTTTCGTGCGGAACACAGAATATCTTGCCAACCTATCACTACGATAATCCCTCGCCTGGTGATTGGCGAGAATTGTTAAATTGGACATTTATTGAGCCCGGCGGTACCGAAGATCGGGGCGCGTTACCCAGTAATATCGTATATGCACCGTATTAGTCCGAGAGGAATCCAACCATGAGAGACGAAGTCTGCGCCTTTTGCGGAGAAGTCTTACCGCCACAACTACCTCATTGGGAGCATCAAGGATTGTATTTATGCGCGAGTTGCATTCAACTGGGGGTTGTGATGGCGGACGATTGTTGGTCGGAAGATGAGTTCGTCGAAGATGGGCGTGTAAGCACCGGGAGCATTCGGGTACTCGATCTACTCAAGCCGGGGTGTACCTTTTGTCACGCCAGTTCGCGTACCGGGCGGTTGATGGCGGGGCCCAATACCCGATGGACGCGGATTTGTCGGTCGTGCTTAGGGCGGGCTCAAGCGGCAGTACCCTCGTGGGTCTATGCGGACCCATTTCCGGAGAGACCTCCCTGGCAAAAACTGTTGGCGACGAATCCTTCCGTTCAATTACAGATTGATAAGGCTGCCAGGGATGTGATCCGTGATCCGATCTGGCACCAAATCTGGTCCCAATCGTGGATGGAACCGAAGAAGTATGATACGTCTGACGACCTGTGTCGCGAGCTGTACTGGAGCCACCAAGATGAGGTGGGGGAGACATACTCCGAGTCCGCGTTTCTCCTTGAACTACGGCGCCTGACGTTATGTGTCTGGGAACACATGGTAGCATCGAACGATCCTTGACGGGGCACTACCCGTTTGCGTTCAGCGCTGATGTTGGGCAATCAATGGGGGCGTTTGTACCCTAAGGCAATCGCTTGGAATCCGTTTCGCTTAAGGCCTTAACGGGCAGGAGTTCGCCGACCAGCCGAAAGACGCCGGTCGTCCGAGGTCGAATCGTGGTCAACGCAATCCTCGAATTGAGCTGCGCGAAGGCGATCCCAAGCCCCACTCCATCCACAAACGCCGTGTCCGCGGACCATTGCGGAATGGGAGCCGCTCCGCTCCGAACGCGGTCTGGATGCCAATAGAGCCCCGTAATCCGAACCGAGGAAAGCGGAATTGCGTCATCCGGAAAGGCCTCGTGCCAGGTCCACCACAGCTGGCCCCGGCCCGCGCCGATGCGATCTCCGGAGGCCTCGCGGTCCACGACCCAACCCCTCAACCATCCGGCTTCCACCGTCCGAGCCCATACCCCGCCACTCGGATCAAAGATACGCTCGGATCCCAGGTGGCCCTGCACGAAGACCTCGCCATTCGCATACGCCACTACGGTGTCGCTTCCTTCTGCCGCCGGAGCCAGGGGGGGCACCGACAACCGCAGCGCGATCTCGGCTCCCACCCGTAAATCGTCTCCGCAACACTCCAACTCCCAGGGAGCAATCCACACCGGGATCTGCATCCGCCGCCGTCTCCTTTGAAGGTCTACTCATTCGGACTTAGTCGTGGGTGACATCGGTAATTCCGTATCCGAAATTCCCATCATTCGGCCACGCTGGGTTTTGCGACTTTTCCTTGGTACCAAACAGCTTCCCAGTGCATCGCAGGTTCTTCGGAATCCACATAAGCCGCGACGATATTCGCATTATCGTCGTTGTAGATCAACCGCACGGAACAATAATGAGAGCCATCCGATAAATCATAAAAGTCGCCCGTATACACCCACTGCTTTGTACCAACGCCACGCCGAAAAACACTCGAGAGCGCCTGTGCATGGGCTTATAACAAGAACCTTGGACCTGAGTCTGTCGGATTCCATCGTGATCGCCGCTCCATTTTGGGAGGGGCTACCGGCACATCCCCGAGGGCCCAGCAGGGATCCGGATGGCTCCGCTTCGACTCCAAAGTGGCCACCACCCGCCAGGGGGTGGCGCTAAAAAACGGGTTGAACGGATCGAAAACCGTTCCGTTTGCCCTATACACCGAACATTCGCATATTACGGTCCAAAAACTATCAATCTTTAATGCCGACCATATAGAGCGTTTGGCCATCACGTTTTGTCACGGCCTTCTCAGTTTTTGGGTCATCTTAGTCGCAAGCCAAAAAACCGTGGCCAATCGCCCACATCATTTGGTTTTTCGCCATCAGGCTGTCGCAGAGGATGGTAAACGACCTGGAGTCAGGCATTAAAAGTTGCCCCATTGGTCTATAGTGTCTATGCCCGTTGCTCTCGGTTGCTGAGACTTTGTGGAATCACAAAGTTAGGAAAATTGTAGACCCCATCAGGTTCTGGGCGCTTGGGCTGGTCTGAGAAAATAGGCAAATACGTTCCGAACGTCATCGACCGGATGGGCGGTGGATCCGCGACTGCGGGTGCACGCAATCTCCCTCAGAAATTGGAGGATACACGGTTGCCCTAGGGTTAATTGCGGTAAGCATCGTCACCTCTGGTGCCAACCTCAAGGTTTACTGGGCTGTAAAGCCTGGCGGATGCACGGATTCACTGAGGGTTTGGTTGGACAGGAGTCATTACTCCTTTCTTCATGAACTGCCATCCGTGCATTCCATTACGGGTGGGGATTCCTCCCTATCCGCCCTGAAACGTCTCAAAAAAGGCGTCATCCACCCGAATATCGAATTCCACCCGTTGGGTCACGCTCACGCCCAGTTCGTACTCCTTGAGCAAGTCACACAGTCGTTGCCCATCGATTAATTCGACCGGAGGTGCTCCATCTCGGGTCGAATTAATCGATGGGCCTCGGCGGTAAAACGCCCCGTGGTAATGAGCAAGCCCTTTTCGCCTCGTCCGGCCATGGCCCCGCGAAAGTTCCGAACCATCTCAGCTCCCACGGTCTCCTTGTAGCGCTTGCACTGAAAGAAAATCGGGAAGCTTACCAAAGACACACGCTAGACGCCCACTTCGTCTAGGCCGCCGTCTCCCACGCGCCCCAACACCGTCACGTTTACAAATCCGGCTTCGCGTAAAATTCGTTGAGTCAGCCGTTCAAACCCTGCTGGCGATAATTGGAGCAACCGTTTTAGCAACTGATCTTTCCAATCCTCTTCAGTGGGTTCCTCGTCGGGCTCATCCACGATTTCGGGATTGGCCGATGGGCGACGTGGATGGGCTCGGTTCCATGCCTTGGCTTGCCGTTTCATTACGTCTTCGGTCACACTCTCTCCTGCCGGGGTCAAAACCCACACCCCCCGGTAACTGTTGGTCGCCGCCCCAATCCCTTTTAAATACGACCGGGCCCAAGCCAGTCGATATTCCAATTTGGTCTGGGGGCCTCCGCGATGGACAGCAGTCCGCTGGGCCTCGCTAAAGTTTCGATGCTTCAGCACCCAGGCGTTAATTTCCGAAATGGTGCCCGAGCCTCCTAACTCCTTGAGCGCTTCAACCTCGGGCCACATGAGGTCCGTATGTTGAGGCATATTCGTTTCCTCCATGCCTTCGCCTCCTGATTTTCCTTATCATTCATGTCCGAACATCCCGAACGGTTGCGCTTTAAGGCTCATCACTCGAGCAGAGAGTAAATTTAGAATTCAGATGCCACAGCGGCCTTTTACGACTTCGGTGCCCAGCGCTTGACGCACTATCTTTTGATCGTGGTCCAAGCCTTCGAGAATTGCGTCCATGAAAACTTCGTCAAACACCTCGAGGGCGAATGGTTCTTTCGTTTTCTGTCGGGCTTGAGCCATGATCGTTGTGTGTTCCATCGTCATTTCCGGCAATATGTTGCGTATATGCCACCCGAGCCACGGCGCTGAGGACCCCTTTCCACCGCGCACTGCTGGCGGCGATACGTTCGAATGACGGCACCAGGTTCGGTTGGTTGACCAGAGTCCTCCCTCCATTTCGATGCGCGCGAAGCTACTCGTCAGGGTTCGCTTTTGGGGGCTAGGACTCGTGCTCCGTGGGTAGATTTTGGGAAGACTGGGGCCCACGGTAAAAAAAGGCCGAGGTTCCGGGGACACGATAGGCTGAACCCAAGAACTCGTATAGGCCCCGCGATAAGGACGCCCGATGAAGATCTTGTTGCCATGGATCCCTGATATCCAAAGCGACGGCACCCATGGCGTTAGTCGCCAAGAAGACGCAGACATTGGTGCTTAAGCTTGGCTAGGCGGGAGTCCGTGCTCATGATGGGAACACTCCGGGAACTTTGCAACAGGCCCAGGGTGAAGAAAAATATGGAAACGTTTTGCCATTCGGGTGGTTGGCAATGGTTAGGCTCGGAGAGGCTCATTGGGGTTTTTTACGACGACTTGGGCTTTGCCGTTGGCTTTGGCTTCGTAAAGGCCGAGGTCCGCATGGCGCGCGAGATCCCATGCCCGGGGAGAATTGTCGGGGGTGGGGGTATCGCTGGCGATGCCGGCAGAAAACGCGAATCCAGCAATTTCTTCGATACATAGTGTTCGGCAAACGCTCAGTACTCTGAGCGTTGCCGTGCGTGCATCACTGCTCGAAGTCCCTTTCATCAACCAGCCGAACTCCTCTCCGCCCAAACGACCGACAATGTCGTCGGATCGTGCATGTTCCAGGAGAACTCGCCCAAAAGCTTGCAACATAGCATCACCCATGGCGTGTCCGTAGGTGTCATTGACCTGTTTGAAGTCGTCGAGATCGAGAAAGACGAAGGAAATTGGCACGGCCGTGGCGGCGGCTTGAGCGATGGCCGACTCGGCTCGTTCCCAAAACGCTCCGGGACGCAGCAAATCCGTCAAGTCATCATAATTCGCTTGATGCTTTAATGGGGCAAGCAAATATCGGGTGACAATATAATGCACAATCAGAGCACAGATCGTTGTTAACAACAGTTCGAGCGCGATGGCTCGATATAAAATCGTGTCAGCGGAAAGGTGAAGCCGGGGATTGGTGTTGGCCGCCCACCATGCAATAAGTGCTGTGCTGCCCGCAAAACCCACTAAGAGCAAAATAATCCAGTATTGTACAGCCTTCGGCATTTTATGGGGATCCGCATGCCGCCGATCCTCATTTCGTGGAAAGCGATAATTCATTATGCGCCTCACCACACTCCTTGTTCGTCTTTGCGGCTCTAATTCCAAGGAGAACGTTGAACCCTCAGTGGTTCAAAAGCTAAGACTTCATTAAAATTATGGGACTGCACAATACCAGACGATTCGCACGCCTCATTCGTTGTTAGGAAGACTGGGACACACGCCGAGCCCATCGTTTTCTCTAAAAGGTACGTTCAGATGACCGCTGTTACCTGTATGCTACCATGAAGCGAAGGTTGAGTCACGGTTTAACAGCGTTTAGACAACGCACGGCAACTGAGAGGGAACCACCGAGGCACATTGTTCCAAATTCTACTAAAAACCAAGCGGCCGTCATTCGCACCGACTCCGTCCCCCTTTGCTGCCCTTTCAACGGACACCACGGTATGCCCGGAATTCAACATGCTTGCCGAGGGCGCCCTGGTCTTATCAGTGACGGGAGACGTCGATGGACGCCTGGCATCCTTATAAATATTGCCATGGGATACGTAGAGATTTTTCTTGACCAAATCCTTTCGAACTTGTATTGTCATAATAACCTAATAGTTTCCCTTCTTATCCAGAGTGGCGGAGGGACTGGCCCGATGAAGCCCGGCAACCCCGACCAGCCAGTGGTGGGTGCCAATTCCGGAAGAACCGAGGGTTCTTCAAGATGAGAAGAGAGCGTAAGGAAGGCGCCTCTTCTTTGGGTGCGTTTTTTTTTGTGCGTGCCAGGAAATGTGCTTTGTGCAGGCTTGACGCGACAGAGGCAGGAGGAGATCAGGATGAAAATTGCTGTGCAAGGATCGTACCCGAAAATTCCGGCGGGTTCGGGTGCTAGCGTGCGTACCCAAATCCAGAGGTTTGATCGTGGCTTGGGGAGTCCCAAGGATTTGGAGCGAAGTTATCGGGAGGTCACCGCACGCGTCTTGAATTTAGCCGAGGACGTCGGTTTGGATCTAACCACCGACGGGCAAATTCGGTGCAATGACTGGTTTGATCCTATCGTGCGGGATATCGACAACGTCTATTCGGAAGGTTTGCTAAGACTGTTTGATAACAATTTCTATTACCGGCATCCGGTGATTCGGGGACGATTGGCTTTTCAAGGGGGAACATTGCGCTATTGGACGGAACAAGCGACTAAGATATCGAAAGTCCCGGTGAAAGTCGCCATGCCCGGCCCGTTTACCTTTTTGGCTCTATCGGAAGATCAAAGTTACCACGACTATGACCGATTGCTGCGCGATTTGCTCGCCGTGCTCAAAATGCAGCGCGAGTCTCTGGCCGGCATAGGGACTGTTGAGGTGCAGTGGGACGAGCCCAGTCTAGCCCGGGACGCCTCGTTGGACCCAGTGCAGGTGAAAGAAGTTTTTCACGAATTATTGGCTGAATCGAGCATTGCCCAATCGGTCGCTCTCTTTTGGGGCTCCAGATCGCATCGCTGGTTAGAGCCTTTAGCCGATTTGCCGCTCACGACGGTGTATTGTGACGCAGTGGTAGATCCTAACGTGTTTTCCGCGCTTGCAAGCACTAAGTGGCCGTTTGCTGTGGGAATAGGGGCGCTGGATGCTAGAAACGTTCGATTGGAAGATCCGGCGGACCTGGCGAGGCAATTGGAACCGATTTTGCACAGGCAGTCGAGTGATCGGGTCATTTTACATCCCAGCAGCGGGTTGGAACTTCTGCCCCCGGATCGTGCCGAGGCCAAGGTTCGACGCTTGGCTGAAGTGCGAGCGGCGGTCTTGGGAACCGTTAAGTCTTAAGAGAGTGAGGGACGATTGAATGAGCCAAATATTGAAGACTACATCGGTGGGGAGTTTTCCCAAGCCCCCGGAATTGATGGAGGCACGCATTCGGTTTCGCAAGGGGGACATCACTCGAGAACAACTGAGCGCAGCAGAACGTGAAGCGACTAAGGCAGTGATTCGCTTGCAAGAAGATCTCGGCCTCGATATCTTAGTCCACGGGGAAATGGAACGGGGCGACATGGTAGCCTATTTTGCGGAGACTTGGCAAGGGTTTGAGGAGTCTTTGCCGGTCCGCTCGTACGGCAATCGATACTACCGTAAACCGATTGTGGTCGGCCGGGTCGGAGCTAAGAGAGGGTTGACCGTCGACGCTTGGAAGGAGGCCCAGGCGCTGACTGCGAAACCGATGAAGGGAATGCTGACGGGGCCGTACACCATCTGCGATTGGTCATTCAATGCATTTTATCCCGATCGCCGTTCGCTGGTCCTGGACTTGGCTGAGATTGTCCATCAGGAGGCTTTGGCGCTCGAAGAGGCGGGGGCAGAGTATATCCAGATTGACGAGCCGGCTATTTCTACGCGACCAGAAGAACTGGAACTAGCCATCGAAGCTATGGCCGTAGTGACTACAGGGCTTAATGCTCACACCATCAGCCATATTTGCTATGGCGATTTCGATACGATTTACCCGAAGCTGCTCGACTTACCGGTGGATCAATTGGATCTCGAAGTGGCCAATCAAGGGTTTCAATTGCTCGATTTGATTGCCGCGCACCCCTGGCCGAAGCAAAAGGAACTGGCACTGGGGGTGGTGGATGTGCATTCGCATGGTCTGGAGTCTATCGCTTCGGTGAAAGAAGGGATATATAAGGCTTTGGAGACCGTGCCAGCCGATCGCCTCTACATTGACCCCGATTGTGGCTTAAAGACTCGTACCTGGGAGGAGGCCGAGGCCAAGTTGCGCCTCATGATGGAGGCGGTCCGGGAAGTCCGGCAAGAATTGGGGTCGGAATAGGGTGGATGACCTAGTTGTTGCGGTTCAAAACCAGGGTACGTTGATTGGCGATGGCGCCGCCGGTACGGAGTTTGCTCGGCAGGGATTTGAAGCGCGTGACATCGCACTTCTGCCTGTCACCCATGGCGAGGCGGTGATTGATCTTCATTTGGAGTATTTAAAGGCAGGCGCTCGGGTGTTAGAGACGCATACCTTTGCCGCCAATCGTTCCAAGTTTCAACAGGCCGGGGTTGCGGCCGACGTATATGCTGTCAATCGCAAGGCGGCCCAATCGGCGCGTCATGCACGGGACATTTTTGGCGACAACGCGTGGATTCTCGGCGCAATTGGACCATTGGCGCTGCCCGTTGCCTCGAACGTTCTCCGCGGGATTCCTAGTGAGGAAGCCCGGGATATTTACCAAGAGGTGGTGGCGGGCCTCTTGGCGGGGGGCGTCGATGGCTTTATCGTGGAGACGATGTCCGAAATGTCCACGGTGGCGGCGGCGGTGAGGGCGATTCGCGCCGAGAGTTCGCTGCCGATCGTCGTCAACTTTGCTTTTTCACCCGAAGGGACAACGCTTTATGGACTGACCCCGGAACAGGCAGCAGAGGCTGCAGCTGGCTTGCCCGGAGGCCCTCCATTTTTGATTGGCGCCAACTGCGGAACCGGACCTAGTCTGTTGCTAGATGCCATCTTGCGCATGGCCCCGATTGCCGAACGTCTTAAGATGGGGTTGGCGGCTTTCCCTAACGCTGGCCAACCTCAGTGGGCCGATGGGCGGGTCCGTTATCCAGCGAGCCCGCAGTACGTGGCGCGTTTAGCCCAGGCTCTCAAGGCGGCCGGTTCTGTGCTGGTCGGAGGTTGTTGCGGGACCGGGCCTGATCATATTCGAGCGTTGGCCTCAGCGGGACCAGAATTGATGAAACCGCCCTCGCTGCATTGGCTTGGACGAAGTGTCGACGAGTCAGACGGTGCCGAACCGAAAGAGTGGAGTGTTCCCAGCAGCCGTGGGGTGAGTGAAATTTTAGCCGAACGAGGCTTTGTCATTAGCGTGGAACTGGATCCACCGCGTGGCGTAAACATGCGGCGACTGGTGGAAGCAGCAGAGCGCATGCACCGAGCCGGCGCCGATCTCATTAATGTGGCAGATAGTCCGATGGCCCGGGTGCGCCTGTCGGCTAGCGCTACGTGTCGCATTGTACAAGAAAAGGTGCCGATTAGCACCATCTTGCACTTTACGACTCGCGATCGCAATTTAATGGGACTGCAGAGCGACCTATTGGGCGCGTACAGTTTGGGTATCAAGAACGTCCTCTGCTTGACCGGAGATCCTCCCGGATTGGGTGACTATGCGGCAGCCACTGCGGTCTATGACTTAGATTCGATCGGATTAGTCAAAGTCACTCAAGCCTTAAATCAGGGAGTCGACGCCGTCGGACTGAAATTGGGAAGTCCTACCGCGTTCGAGACCGGCGTGGGCTTAAATCCCAATGCGCCTTCGTTGGCAGAAGAGAGAGAGCGCTTTCGACGAAAATTGGAAGCCGGTGCCAACTTCGTAATGACCCAACCGGTGTACGAGGTCGGACAGTTGTTGAAGTTTCTGGAGGCGTTCGGTCCCGTCGCCGTCCCCATTTTAGTGGGCGTGATGCCGCTGGTCTCCTTGCGACAAGCGCAATACCTTAATAACGAAGTGCCGGGGATTACGGTCCCTGCCGCCATCCTCGAACGGATGGAACACGCTGGCGACGGTGCCGACGGCAGTCAGATTGGCGTAGAACTGGCCTTGGAATTTTTGGACCAAGTGGAAAACATCGTACAAGGGGTCTATTTAGTTCCGTCGTTCAACCGGGTGATTCCCTTGGTCCCCATCATTGAACATCTTCGCCGTCGCCATCGACCGTCCGCGAATACCGCGGACCAAAAAACTCATCAGCCTTCTCAAGTGGCCAGTAACAATGACCACAACATGCCTTTTAAGGACGCTTAAAAATGGAAGGCATGCCTTGTGGATGACACGGATGTTAGGATTGGAACAGAACCGGGGAGGATTAAGCCACCATGTTGTTAGTGCAAAAGTTTGGGGGAAGTTCGGTCTCGACGATAGGGCACATTGAGCGAGTCGCGGCCAAAATCAAGCAGGCAGGTGATGACGGCCACAGCGTAGTCGTCGTGGTTTCCGCCATGGGAGATTCCACCGACGACTTGGTAAGCCTGGCTAAAGCCGCCAATCCGGATCTGCCGAGCCGAGAAATGGATGCGCTTTTGGCGACTGGAGAAATACAGACCACTGCGCTGTTGGCCATGGTGTTGTTACGGATGGGGGTTTTGGCCAAATCCTTTACTGGCCGAGATGCTGGAATCCTGACCGACCATCACCATCGCCGGGCCCATATTCTCTCGGTCGATGGGTCGAAACTTCAACGCGCCATTGAGGAAGGCATCGTTCCGGTGGTGGCTGGATTTCAGGGCGTCGACGAGGCAGGCAATGTGACTACGCTTGGTCGCGGGGGGTCGGATTTGACGGCGATTGCATTGGCGAGTGCGCTAAAAGCCGATCGCTGCGAAATCTTTTCTGATGTGGCCGGTGTCTTTACCGCCGATCCGCGGATTGTCTCGGATGCGGTTCCGCTCGACCATTTGAGTTATGACGAGATGGTTGAACTGGCCAGTCAGGGGGCGCAAGTCCTGCAAACGAAGGCCGTGGAGTATGCTCGCAGCAATCAGGTGGTGATTTACGCACGTTCGACTTTTCATGAGGCCCAGGGGACGCGTATTGTCGCCAAAAATCTTGATAATCCGTCGGTTACGGCGGTGGCGGTAGCTAAAAAGATTGTGAAAATCGGGTTGGTCGGAGTGCCGGATGCTCCAGGGGTGGCTGCCCATCTTTTTTCCCGTTTGGCCGAAAAAAGCATTGATGTGGATTTGGTGATTCAGTCGCTGTCTCATGACCGACTGAACGATATTGCCTTCACGGTGAGTGAAGAGGATTTGGAAAAAGCTCAGGACATTGCTCAGATGGCATTGGTCGAACTCCATGGCGCGGACCTGATTGTCGACGCCAACGTCTCTAAGGTGTCGGCCGTGGGTTCGGGCATGCTTGGACGACCTGGTGTAGCCGCCCGATTCTTTCAGGCACTGGCGGATGCCGAGGTGAATATTCAGATGATTGGAACCTCAGAAATTAAAATTTCCTGTATTGTTGCTCGAAATGATGCTGAACGCGCGATCAACGCATTGCATCAGGCGTTTGCACTCGGGAGAGCCAAACCCGAGTCCAATCCCTCCACTGCAAATTAATCAGGGACTGAGCCCTTCATTGCCAGGACCCCTGGGCGTCACCGGAAGGCGGGATATAGCGCCCCCGGGAGTCCGGTGCGGATCATTTTGCGGAGGACTGAGGATGCGGTTGGTTTTTAGACAACGGGTTGGAAGGCCCATCGCGATGGGGGCAAATGCTCTGGACCGCATCGTTGGCCGTCGTTCGTACTGGCAACGTGCGGTCCGATCGTGATGTCCACGGCCTTCTCATCGAAGACATCAGGCCTATACTTTCGATGCTAAAGCATGGAGACTCAGTCTTCGCGGAAACAGGCGAAGACGGTCGCACTCGGCGAGACAAGACCCCGTCAGATTTTTCAGGCCGAGTCTAATGACAGGTCAGAATCCGCAGGTTGTGGAGAGGAACGACGGTGGACCCGACGTTCGTTCGTCTGCCCTTCAACCTAGGCTGAGAGATTGGTCAGTTGGAACATTCCCACGAAGGTCTTTCTCTTAGAGGAAGCTCGGGCCATCGACCTCTATCCCCCCACCAGGCGATTAAACGTTTTGTGTTTCAGACTTGGAGCGTTCGCTCGAGTAATCCAGAGTGAGGTTAGGGGTGAAGTCTCGACGCGGTGGTTCCTGCGTGGACGAACATCTTTTTTGCGGTGCGTTCATTGTGGCTCTAACGCGATGTTTGGCTCCTTTGCTGTGCCCAGCTAGGCCAGCGATAGCCCAAAAATTGTGTGAGAGCCGATATACTAGGTCTTTTCATTGTGCATCACGCCTGAGATTGAGATTGGGATTGGATTGCCACCCTCTCAGATTTTGTGGCATCAAACGGAAGAACGATGACAGCCGGTCTTGATAAAGAGTCTGGCCGCTTCACTCCGTGCCGAGACCGAAGCGCATATGGGCCGCGCCTGATGATAGCTGCGGCAGAATCCCCCTTTACCCGTCTGGCGACAACTAGAGAGCCGAGAAGTTCTGGCGGTAACGTCTCTAAGCGCGGGTTTTATTCGTCGGCAAGATACCTAACGATGATCTAAATCCTGATGGGCTTCGTCTGAAATCGACATCTACGCGAACCTGCGCTGTCTTTTCATTGTCTAAAATGACGAACGAATTTGGTGCTGAAGCCAAATAGGCTCTGTATAATGACGGTGCACTGCAGTGAAAGCCTAGATGATGGTGAGCTAGGTCCCTGCCCAGCGATATTGGCCTACGGATACTAAGTAGAGTACAGGCTGGAAAGGTTTGTTTTGATATGTATCAACGAGTTCGGGAGGAATCGATGATGATGTTAAAGCAGGTGGTTCGTCTACAAGGAGGGCAAATTGCCTTATCCACAGAGGTTTTGCAAGCATTAGGGATTAGCGCCGGAGATTCTGTCGTGCTGTATCAAATGGGGGACGAAATTCAGATGCGTCGGCATGAAATCGAGAAAGACCAAACGGCGTCGGGGCTATAGGGTCACTAAACGGGTAAATTCGCCGCGACCGGGGCCGGTCTATTTGACGGGCAGACAGCTAAGAATTCCCGCATCGGAATGGTGAGGAGAACCCCCAGGGAACTGGTGCAGAAGTTCTAAAAACTGGACTGAGAACCCTGAAACCAGCGTGACTAAGACCGTGTAAAGACGATTTTTTGGATTTCATAGAGTCCCCTATGGCTAGTGTTGGAAACGTGCAGATGGCTAGTCATTTATTTGACTGAATGAGGATTGAGGATTAATCCGAGGCGGAATGAGGAACAAACCCCGTGGATCGGAGAGGATCTTTAAGGATTTAGATATCAGACCGGCGATGGCGTAGAATCATTGCCTGAATTCCGCTGAGAACGCCCATCACGCAGGAGGAAGAGTGCGGCTAAACCCGATATAATTAGCATAACGTCATGTTCTCAGGGGGAATGTGACCTAATACGATGTGCCAAATCGCATGATGCGAACGGGGGACCCGGATTCATCGGGGCGAACATTCGATGAGGGCCGCTTTCCGCCCCAGCCCGTCAGCTTACCTCGTCGGCAAGGAAAGCCTCGGTTCATTTACGCCCGGGGTGGTCCCGGGCATTTTTGTGCCCAGACGTCGATTTGAAATGGTGAGGATTAGAAAGGAGGGGCCATGGGATACCCGTTAGAGAAAGCCTCGGCGATGGGGAGCGAGCGTTCGGTCGAGAGCCAGAGCACCGCCGACGCCTCGAAAATTTCATATCATCGCCACATGCCTTGGCTGGTGGTCAGTGCCTTAATCGGCTGTTGGTGGGTCGTGTCTGCGCTCCATATCTTTACACCGCTCGCGCTTCCGTCTCCAGTCCACGTAGTCCGCGATGGGTATGTCATTGCGACCACAGGATACAACGGATACAGCCTTTTAGATAATATCGGGGCGAGTGTGCTTCGAATTGCGGTGGGATTTTTTGCCGCCATTATTGTCGGGGTGCCAGTTGGACTTTTGATGGCGTCAAGTAAACTAGTGTTCAACGCCATCGACCCATTGTTGCAGTTCTTTCGACCGATTCCCCCATTAGCGTACATTCCAGTGATGATCATTTGGTTTGGAGCCGGGCAAATGTCGAAGTTCATTCTGATTTTTATCTGCACGATTCCCATCATCATCATCAACGCCATGTCTGGTGCCAAGAATGTCCAAGAAACTCGGATCCGGGTGGCGCAAGTCTTTGGCGCGGACAGGCACCAACTCTTGCGCTATGTGATTTTACCCTCGGCGTTGCCCGAGATTTTTACGGGCATGCGTGTCGGTATCGGGGTGGCGTGGACCTGCTTGGTGGCTGCCGAAATGATCGCAGCTCAGACCGGGCTGGGGGCGATGATTTTGACGGCAGGTAACGAATTGCGCACCGGCGTGGTCTTTGTTGGCATCATTTTGATTGGGATTATTGGCTATTTGATGGAATTGACGATCCGAACGGTCGAACGCCGATTGATTCCCTGGAAGGGCAAGGCGTAATCCATCCTTGGTGAGGAGTGACAGTATGTTGAAAATGCGATCAATGATGGGGCTTTTCGGGCTGGGATTATTGCTGGGGGTAGGGTTGTCCGCTTGCGGCAGTGTGTCGGCCTCGTCTAAGGCAGGGCCCACGGTAACGATAGGGTATGAAAATGCACCGGATCCAGAGGCGGTGGCGATTGAGCAGCATTATTTTCAAAAAGACATGCATGCTCGAGTGAAACTCATTTATTTCTCGTCGGGGCCGACCGCCTTGGACGACTTGGCCTCGGGCAAGCTGGACTTTATGACCACCCTGGGAAATCCTCCGACCGCATCGGCGATTGCCCGAGGGGTTCCCTTGAAGGTGATCTGGGCGATGGAACGGTATACTACAGCCGAGGGCTTGGTGGTCAGAAAGTCGAGTCATATCAATAGTCTCAAGGCACTCGAAGGAAAGACGGTGGCTTTGGTCGAGGGGTCGACTTCACCTTTTGAATTAGACACCGCGTTAAAGTTGGATGGGATCCCTCTTTCACGAGTCAAAGAAGAAAATATGAGCCCGCCGGATATGGTTTCGACCTGGAAGACTAAGCAAATCGACGCAGCCTACACCTGGGTGCCTTTTGTCAGCGCGATGGACGCATCGGGCGGTAAGATGTTGATGTATGACCAAGGTGTCTACCGAGAAGCTCCCATCTTTAACTTGGCGGTGGTCAACGCATCGTGGGCCAAGAGGCATCCATCTTTAGTGGATGACTTCGTGACCGCCGAACAGGCCGGAGTGACCTTCTATCACAAGCACCCCGCAAAAGCGTATCAGGACATGGGCAAATTGAATGATATCTCCGCAGCTGACGCCAAGTCGCAAGCTCAGGGGTTAAGTTTTACCTCGCTTTCCCAGCAGTTGACGACGCGAAGGTTGGGATTAGGCAATACCGTGAAGGATTCCCTGGTCACCAAGTCCTTGTCGTCGGCTGCCAAGTGGCTCTATCAGACCGGTCAAATTTCTACACTCCCCAAGAACATGGCTCAGTACGTTGATTCCAGTTACGCCAAGCATGTCTTGCGCGCATCGGGCACGCAGTAAGCTTGAGTACGGCAGGGCACGAAGGGGAGATAAAATGATCGAAATTCGCCAAGTGCAAAAGACCTATCCCCCGGTTAACGGAGCATCGGAGCCAGTGGTGGCGTTGGAATCGGTGGACGTGACCATTCAGCCAGGAGAGTTCGTGACCGTGGTTGGTCCGAGTGGGTGTGGAAAAACGACCTTGCTGAACATGGTGGCGGGGTTTGAACATCCAACCCAAGGCAGCATTCTTCTCGACGGACAGGAGGTGCGTCAACCTGGTCCCGAACGAGCAGTCGTCTTTCAACAGCCGTCCTTGCTCCCTTGGTTGACGATAGAAGACAATGTCGCCTTCGGTATTACCATTGGCCACGGAAAAAGCCAATTAGACCGAGGGCGGCTGGAGGGGTTGATGCAGACGATGGGACTGTCGGAATTTAGTCGACACTACCCCTATCAACTGTCTGGGGGGATGCAGCAGCGGTGCGCCATTGCTCGGGCGGTCATCACCGACCCTGCCATATTGTTGATGGATGAGCCCTTTGGTGCGCTCGACGCCCAGACCCGAAGTGACATGCAGCGGTTTTTGCTGGCTCTTTGGACGGATCTTCACCACACGGTCTTGTTTATCACCCACGACGTCGAAGAAGCTATCTTGTTGGCCGATCGGGTGTTGGTCATGACCCCTCGGCCCGGTCACATTGCCAAGGAACTGAAAATCAATCTGGCGCGTCCTCGCTATTGGGACATGGTCATGGCCCCAGAGTTTACAGAGTATAAGCGAAAGATTCTAGCGGTATTGCGACCGGAATCGTCGGCACGTCCGGCATCGGGTTGATGAGTGGATCGGCATCGCCAACACCCGTCCGAATCTGAATCACAGATTACGTCCGACCGGAGGACCAATGCTCCGGTCGGAGGTGGTGGTTTAGGCGATGGGGCGGTCGGCTTCTGCGAAGGAACGATTACACTGGACTGTCGACCAAAGCCCAAGCATTTCCCCCTTGGGCCTTGACCCGATACAAGGCTCGATCGGCAGCTTCTATGAGATCCAACGGGTCTAAACCCTGATGCGGTGCCAAGGCCGCTCCGATACTGACGGTAATGGTAGGAGAGCCAGGCGCGGGGTAAATGGTCTTAAGACCTTCCAAGATGCGGTCGACGGCTTGGGGACGAATTAATGGCGAGACTTCTGGAAGCAATACCAGAAACTCATCGCCACCATAGCGCAAGGCAACGTCTTCCGGACGCAACTGTTCGTTCAGCCAGCGTCCGATTGCCCGCAGCACATTATCGCCTGCCACATGGCCAAAACGGTCGTTCAGGCCTTTGAAATGATCGACATCGAATAACAGCAACGCGACCGGAACGGACCAGTTGCCAGATCGGGCGACCCAGTCGCGAATCAGGGGAAGCCCACCGGCGCGATTATATAATCCGGTGAGTTCGTCGCGTTCGGCGCGGTAACGCATAGCCTCAAATTCTCGCCAAAGGCGCCAGAATCCGCTGACCGCCTGTCCCAGCCCGTCCCAACCAGCATGTTCAAGAGGCGGCAAAGGCACTTCGGAAAGAAGATTGTCCGCTAATAGCGTCAGCCGATTCGTATCGTCTTCCGCCAAGGGCGTCCACAGCACGAGGCCTTCCGCGGCCTGGCCCGATTCTTCGGTAGCTAATCGCGCCAAGAAACCGGAATTGTCCACGGGCTTTTCGTCTGTACTGGGCCAAAGATGGCGAATTCCTGCCACGTAGTGTCCGGTAAGACGGTGGTCCGATACAGACGATTCGAGCAGCAGACAACGATCTAATTGAAGGCTACTGCGTACGGCCGCGGCAATGGCTCGCAGCATAAAAGGACCATCCAAGCTCTCGCTGTGTGCGTAAGCGTGGGCAATTTGGGCCGATGCTCGCCAAAAGCCGTACTCGATCGCGCGACGCCGGGACTGCCGGAAGGCGAGCAGCGCTGGCGCTGCCCAGGTGACAGCGCGTGCCATGCGTCGCGCCAATGTCAAACTATGATTAGGATCCTCGACCGCGACAATGCCTAACAGTTGGTTCCCCACTTGCAGACGATGAGCCAACAACATTTTTGACTGTTCCAGTTGTCGGATTGACCGTGGACGGAAAGCGCACCGTTGCCAAATGCTGGCCGCCACAGCGGGGGTTGGAGCCTCAACCGAAATCTTGCCACGATGGGCATAGGAAGGACCCGACGAGCGCGCCGTAAGCCCCTGGTCCAAATGGGAGCCAGCCTGGTTGACCAGCCAAAGAGTCACCGCATCCGCTGGGTGAAGCTCCATCAGTAACGCTTCTGCCAGCGGCGACACATCGCGAGGCGGCGGCTGACCGGGTTCCCACGATAGCCATTGGGCGAAAGGACCGGGCGTCATAAGTTGGTCACCGCCTCGATCTCGGCAACTTCGTCCTCAAGACGTTCGATCACGGCGACCGAATCGGACCAAGGTTGGGCGGTAAAAGCAAGATTTAACAGCGCATTGCCAGACCGCTCTAAAAGGCGCTCCAAATAGCGCCAATGGGGTACGTTAGGAAGTCCCCGGCCTCGTTTAGCAATAGCGTCAAGCACTCGGGCGGGAATTTTGGCGCTGAGCGTGGGTAGACTCACCCCAGCGGTAGCGGGCCAATATCCGGTTCTTTCGGCCAATACGCTTTGGGCGTCTCTGGTACAGAGGATGGAAATGGCAGGGAACACAGCCGGATGGAGGTCCTCTTGCGCAATTGCGGCAAGATAGCTGCCGCCCACGAAGATATTGGGCGAACCGTCGATCGCGACTGGAATGGGGGTTGCTTGTAAGGTGCCTTGCACGGGCAATACCCAAGGCCGGGTAATGAGATAGCTTGCCCAGCCGTCGTCGCCAAAGAACCGATCGCTCGCTTCGGCCGCCCCCATATCATTGCTGTTATTGGCAAAAACGTGGCGTAAGGCCAATTCATGCAAGCGGTGGAGAGCGGGTTCCCACGCCTTACGAAAATGGCCGTCGTTGGGGATGAGTTCGCATCCAGAAGACCATATCCACATTGCGAGCAATTGCACCAGACTCGGTTCCATGGCCGAAGGAACCAACCACCGTTGGTGTTCGCTCATCTGTTGCGTCCAATCGACGAAGCTTTCCGATGTGGCGACGTCTTGCCCAAGCATTGAGAGTCTTTGATAGAGCAGCCGAAAATCCACCAACCAGGGCACACCGTAGCGATATCCCTCAACCCAAGCGCTTTCGCCAAGCGTGCGCGCCACGGGATCCAACGGCCATTGAATATCAGCTTCGACGTCTTTAGACCAGGGAAGCAATCGCCCTAAATGAATGAGAGGACGAATCCAAGTGGAGCCAATCTGGATGATATCGGGCCGCTCGGTGCTATTCATGGCAGTCATGAGTGCCGACCAGACTCGTGACCAAGACAGTATACGAATGGCAAGCGAGGGACAGGAGTGACCTTTGGCGCGAAAGCCTTTGGTTAATACGTCCTCAATAAGCCCTGGATGAGCCGAGAAATCTTCCATCACCCAAATCTGTAAAGGTCTTGGCATACGTTCCTCTTTTTTAAAAGCGGTTTCATCGGATGAACTTTCGTTTACGTGCGGTTCACTTGGAAAATTCACGAACAGGATTCACTGATATAAGGTAAGCATACGCAATTTATTTCTGGAAATCAAATATTTAAACCCAGATACAGCTCTGAAGAATGAATGCGTAGTTTGAAACCTCTACCCGGGGGCATTTCTGTAAATTCTAAGAGAACGAGTGTTCTGACGGCGGTGTATTTCCCTCCGAAGTGCTGGGTGACATGCTTTACCCGAGGTGCGGAGCGGTGATGGACGTAGGCTAGCAAGCCCGTAGGATCGGCGTCATTCTCCGGGTGAAACCGTCATGCTTTCGATTCACTTGACTCGTGATTTCGTGGTGCTCGCGCTACCACACCAACCGGGGCTTGTGTCGACGCTCACCTAGGCGAGCGATCCGCGCTTTATCCACCCCGAAATCTCGTGCGGCTTCCACCAGTTTTTTAATCGTCCCTCGGATGGTCAGGAAAAAGACCATCGGCCACAACGTGGTTTGGTGGAGCACCAAAATGTGGAGGAGATGCGCAATATGCATTAGATGATGAAATCCCTACATCGCGTTCCAATCCCGAGAATAGAGGTGCTTGTACTCATATCCGAGGTGCTTTTCGACGAGCATGTGTTCCTCGATATCCCAGAGATGACGCGCCATCCGATTGCACCGTTCTAATACATTGGCTCGAGTGAACGGCTTTTCCGACCCCCACGTCCAGGTGCTCTGGTGGTCTACAGCGGTATCGGTCCAGGTCTCGACACCCTGTACGAAATGGAGCACGGTATTGCGCCACTTTTGGGTTTCCGGATCGTACCAGTCATAGGGCACGTTATTGACCCACCCGATCTTTTGCGATCGATTGCCCCACGGCGCCGTCACGATGTTTTAGGGCTCGAGTTTGTGCATCCGCCGCGCATCGTCTTGCCAGGTCGGCAGATTTCCCTCTTGGAGCACAATCATAAAATCCCAACGGTCCTGCCGCAGGAGAGCAAATAGCGGCCCATTCGGATATCAGCCGTCGGCGAGGATGGCCAGCGGGAGTTTGGGAAACAGTTCTTTCAACCGTTTGGCCAATCGTCGGAAGGCTTTGAGTTCCGAATCTTGTTGGGTCTCCTCCGTGGGCTCCTCGGAACTCGCACAGAATTCCGTGAGAAACGGGACGGCAATGCCTTGGGGGCCCACCAATACGGCTTCGACCCCATACACCTGATAGATCGTGGGGCCGTTGGTGGAGTGTTTTTGTAGCATTTCCTCGGCATGTTGCACGATGCCACTCCATTTCAAGGTGCCATCGATCGCGATCAGATACCGCTGCTGGACCATCCATCGTTCTAACCGCCGGTTGCGCAGGTCGGGTAGAGTAAGAGGGGTTCTTCCGAACCCCGTCTCCTCATCGAACCGGACTTGTGGTTTTCCCACATCCGGCTCTCCGACGATAGTTGCCCCTATGAGGGGCGAGGATGTTGCGCCATGACCTTGCGGCGCATGACGG
>DAHXNH010000125.1 GCA_027365485.1 Clostridiales bacterium | reverse complement strand
AACCGCCCCGATTTCAGAGCTTCGAATCGGCGGTCTACGCCCCTATCGACTCTGTCGCCGGTGTAGGGCGCGTGGGTCTTCGTTTGGGTTTTAGGAGAAAGCCTTGCCCTTAACTCGCCATCTTTGACCCTCGCGCCGCATCACGGCTTGTCGCCCTTCGTATTTCGTGATGGGGACTTTCTCACATGAGCCCCAACGGGGACTGTGTCCCTGGCCCGAAGGTTAGTGGCCAAACGCGCGGTCCCAACCGGATGGTGCTAGCTACCCGCTGAACTCCTCTCGGCTTCGCCCGGAAGGGGCCCAGCGGGTATTGGGTAACAGGCTCGAAGAACACACCCCCGTCACGGCTCGCCCAGTCGTGATCGATCTATTTCTAAGAGCCACACGCCCAAATGCCGCCTATTGAATGCTTAGGGCACGATAAACCGCCCTTTGTCATCGGCAATCCCACTTTTGCGGTAAAAGTAGGTGTTGACCACGTCTCGCCATTCCTCGGCGTTTTTGAGCTGCCAGCGAAATCGCTCTGCGACCGTCTCGGCAAATTCTTTGGGTAGTGCAGGCGCGATCCGCCGCCACCTGGCTTCGAGATCGCGAACCTCCTTTACGCCGGCAAAATGGCGGTCGTAAATATGTTGAATCACGGTGGTCCCCGAATGCAGTCGATGCTGATAGGGTACATGGTGAAAAAACAGCAACACGTCGTCCGGACAGGTGGTCAGATCCTGATATCGACTTCGATGCGGTTCGCGATATTGCGTGACATATCCGGTGCCGGTTCCTTGGGTACGATCGACACCAATGCCCAGATGATCGGCAAAGTGATATGTCCCCCACTTGGAATACTCGTAGCCGTCGACGTTCGGCCCGTAATGGTGTCCGGGGTTGACCATCCAGCCGACCCCGAGTGGAGCCGTATAGTCCTCATAGATCTTCCACGAGTCAAGCAAGATCCGGCTGATCGTGCTGACCACCGTCTCGTCATCGCTGAGAGTCTGGCGAATCCATTCCCTGGTGATGCGCTCGCTGGTCAAGCTCGGATCCCATGCCAATCGGCCGAATCCGTACCAGTTCGCCTGAGCCAAAGGATGGCCGGTCCAATAGTAGTCATTGCCGGCGTTAGCCACGCCAGCAATGCCTGACCGGCCTTGGTCGAAGAGACGACCTGAGGCGACTTGGGCAATGCTGCTGCCCGGTCCCTTGGCATAGGTGTCAAATTCCAACACCTCTTTCCACTGGGGCACCAAATAACAAAGATCCCGCTGTTGCCCAGTATATTCTTGGGTAATTTGCAACTCCAACATCTGAGCCGTCCGAGGCATGGCCCCCAACAACGGAGAGACCGGTTCTCTGACCTGAAAATCCATGGGACCATTTTTGATTTGTAGCACCACGCCGGAATCAAAGCGCCCATCCAACGGAACAAAGTGATCGTAGGCGGCCCGGGCTCGATCCAGCTCACGATCTCTCCAATCGGTCTGACAGTCGTAAACGAAGCAGCGCCAGACCACGATCCCGCCGTGGGGAAAAAGCGCCCTCGCCAAGAGATTTGCACCGTCGGCATGATCGCGCCCGTAGGTGAAAGGACCCGGTCGAAACTCGGAGTCGGCCTTAACCACAAACCCTCCGAAATCTGGGATATAACGGTAGATAATATCGGTCGTCTTCTGCCACCAAGCTATGACTTCGGGGTCTAATGGGTCTGCGGTTTTCAGGCCGTCGAGTTCCATCGGAGCCGCAAAATTGACGCTGAGAAAGAGACGAATCCCATACCCTCGAAACATCGATGCCACCCGGGCAACGTCGGTTAAGTATCGTTCCGTAACCAAATACGATTCTTCACGATGCACGTTGACATTATTGATGGCAATGGCGTTCAATCCCACGGAAGCGAGCAACCGAGCGTACCCCTGAAGCCTTGGGGAGGATGAAAGGACTTGCCCATCGCGAAAAAATAGGGATCGGCCAGCGTATCCGCGTTCCACGCTGCCGTCCACATTATCCCAGTGATCGATCATACGCATGGCATTCGTCGGTGCTTCGACGCCACCGATGGCATCGAGGTCGTCGCCCGAGGCCAATTGACGCAACAGCCCAAAGACACCATACAACACTCCACGATCACTGCCACCCACAATGGCCAGAACTCGTACAGCCTGGCTCTCGACCTGCCAAATGGCGTAAGCTTCCTGACCTCGAGATTCTAAGTCAGACACTTGCTCCTGAGAAAGACCCCTTGCCCAGGACTCGTCCTTAAGGTGGGCAAGGGTTCCGACCCAGAGTCCGCCGATGTGCGAGAGTGAGGTCTCAACCGCAACCGAACGGCCCAGCAATCGGTTCAATCCATCTTGCAATTCTTGCTTCGCCACCGTCATCCGCTCACTTTCTCCGGCCACAACGATGGGATTCATCCTCGGATAGTATGCGTCCACTAATGCCTGGGGTAATGGCTTTCGGGCCAACCAGGCCTCGTCCGCATTGACCGTCAATTCCTCGCCCATGTGACACCTCCTCATTTCATCGAACGCCTTTAATGGATGGTCTTGGGTTAAGCTTCGCTAAACACTCCACCATGTTCTTAGAGGTACCCGTTGGCCATCCAGCCACCGTCTACAATTAACGTGGTCCCGGTAATATAATCGGATTCCGCCGAAGCCAGGAACACAGCCGGACCTGCCACGTCATCCACCTCACCCATGCGCCCCGCCGGAATCCGAGCGGTTAGCAGCTCCGGTCGATGAACACCGCGCGCGATGTAATCGCGGACGATTTCTGTCAAGATAAACCCAGGACTAATGGTATTGACCTGGATGTTATGCGAAGCCCATTCTACGGCGAGGTTTTGTGACAGTTGTTTGACTCCGCCTTTGCTGGCCGCATACGCCGCCCGTTGAGGAATGGCAGCATGGGCCACCAACGACGTGATGTTGATAATCTTTCCTCCCCGTTTTCGAGCAATCATATGTGCGCCTACGGCTTGGCAGCAGAAGAACGTGCCATCCAAATTAGTGGCCAAACATCGTCGCCAGTCTTCGACGGCCAACGTCTCCGAGGGTCCGGCTACTGAGATGCCAGCGGCATTCACTAAAATATCAATACTGCCCTCAGTTTCTATCACTGCCTGAACCATCGACTGCACCGACTCTTGTTCGCTGACGTCCGCCGCCCAAATCATCGCCGGAGGGTAGCCCGCCTCTTCAATTCTTCGCCTTTGGCTCTCTAGTTCGTTAGCGTTTCGGCTGACAAGCACTACGCGGGCACCTTCGCGGGCCATATTCACGGCAATCGCGCCCCCAATGCCTCGACCAGCCCCGGTTACCAACGCCACCTTGCCTTGCAGTCGCATCATTTTCTCAACCTTTCTGGCTCTATCCGACGTCCAAACGTCTTTTTGCCATCCTTTGGGTTAGAACTCCGTCATTTTGTGGGACGATCAGCCCAACGTTGATTGGGAATCAAGGGAAACCATCCTGGCCGTGAGGGATCGCGATCGTAGGGGTAGTCGCCTAGGCGTCGGTACTCTTCGGCATATTGGCTCACCTTATCAGCGTCGAGCTTCACTCCGAGTCCTGGTTCCGAAGGAACCGCAATGGCCCCATCGCGATAGCTCATCTTCCCCCCTTGAATCACATCGTCTAGGAGATGGTGATAATGGGCATCGGCAGCCATGGTCATATTCGGCAAGACTGCGCCTAAATGAAGCATCGTTGCCAACTGAACGCCAAGTTCTCCAGACGAATGGACCCCAATTGAGTATTGAAAGGTTTCACAGATTTGAGCTGCCTTCACGCAAGCCCGGATTCCACCCCAAAAAGTGGTATCGAGCAAAATGACATCGACGGCTGGGCTGAGGATATTCGCTGCCAATTGCTCGAAGTTCACCACCACCGTATTAGTAGCCAATAACATCCCCACGCTTTCGCGCAGGCGACGCATGCCGTTTAACCCCCAGGTCGGATCTTCTAAATAGTCATTATTTAGATGCGAAATCGCTCGCCCAAACCGCAGAGCATCCTCCATCGACAACGCGGCATTGGGATCGTAACGCAGACGGTCTTCAGGAAATGCGGACGCCAACGCCTGATAGCACGCGAGTTCATACTCCGGGGGAAACACACCGCCCTTTAGCTTATGAGTACGAAAGCCATAGCGAGCCCTCAACTCGGACGCATGACGCACCAGTTGATCGACGGTTCGCACCTCTCCTTGCCCGGTTTCGAGATGCGGGAGGCGAAAAAAAAGATAACTCGCAAAGGGAATTTCGTCTCTCAATTTGCCTCCCAGCAATTGGTAGACAGGCACCCCCATTTTCTGCCCGATAATATCTAGGCAAGCAAATTCAATCGCAGCTAGCAACTGAGTCCGATTGTTGTAAAGACTAGCCGTAGGATTAGCAATTTTAAAACGCAATGCTTCCAGTTGAAGGGGATCATGTCCCAACAGATAAGGCTTCAATCCGTCAAATGCCCGTTGCGCGCTTTGGCCTCCACCCCCCATTTCTCCCAGCCCTACAATGCCTTCGTCGGTCTCAACCTCGACCAGGGTACGGACAAACCGCCCCCAGTGAGCTCCATTGCTATGCAAGAGTGGCGCCTCTAGCGGCACGGAAACGGTGACCGCTCTAATGTCTGATATTTTCATGCACTGCCTCCTGGCTACTTAACTCTTACCGATTAGATCGTCACCATAGTCTTCAAGACATTCAACTGGCGCTCTTCGGCCAAATACTGCGGCAAATCATCCACCACAATCTGATTTTCGATGAATGGATCCAATCGTTCGCGGTACGTGCGTATTAGGTGGATGGCCGCAGGAAAGGTATTAGCGTACCGGAAGATTCCATGCACAGACCATCCCCAGGTTGAGATTTTTAGGCCGTTCAAGTGCATATCCGCTTCCTCACCCAGTCCGACTAAGATCAACACCCCACCCCGACGGAGATGGTTCTGGGCAAATGCTAAGCCTCCAGCAGACCCACTGCAGTCAATCAGCACGTCGTATTCTTGAGGCCGCTGTTCATCCAGCAACATCGCATGAAATCCCATGGCTTTGGCCGAGGCAACGCGATCTTGACGAATATCAAAAAGATCGACCATGGCACCTTGGCCTTCCGAGGCCAGCGCCGTCAGTACGCCTACTGGACCCGCGCCCACGACAGCCACCTTGGTTCCCAGACGCACGGCTGCCCTCCGCGCGGCATAGACTGCGACCGAAAGAGGTTCGGCCAAAGCGGCTTGCATCGGAGTGAGTCCGTCAGCCAAAAACGTAAACGCCGCCGGATGTAGGACGTATTCGACCAAGGCTCCGTCCACCGGTGGAGTGGCAAAGAATTTTACCGCTGCGCACAGATTGTAGTCTCCTCGCCGACAGCCGTCGCAACTCCCACATGGAATACCCGGCTCTAAGGCCACCACCGCACCCAATGGCAGGTCGACCCCCGGGCCCACCCCATCGATGATCCCCCCCACTTCGTGCCCCAATATCATGGGCGCGCGCAACACGAAATCTCCTATCCGACCATGGCTATAGTAGTGCACATCGGACCCGCACAGGCCGACCGCCTTGACCTTCACCCGAACATACCCTTGGGGAATATCGCCTAGCTCTTTCACTTGCTCAATGACTAAGTCACCCTGAGCGCGCAAAACCGCTGCCTTCATTTTCACCCTCCTTTGAACCCTGTATCACCCAGAGTTCTCAAACTGCAATCAGCCTAAATTAATTCCAACTAACGTTTCTCATTATACCGATTCTTGAAGGGATAGCGTCCGATTCTCTTCATCCAACCTTTGCCTGTCACCTACCCCCCCAAAAAAGAGACGCCCCCAAATGAGCATAGGAGGCTCTCTTCGACCAGGCCTAGCCATCATGAGCCGAACCCGGGTTTGGCACACCGATATGTCGAGAGTCATCGAGACGTCGGATGAAGACCATGGATGATGAGCCTCATCGAACCGCTGGTTGGCTTTAACCGCCGACGAACGTTGTCACGCTCATCGGCGCTAAGGTAGTCACGAATCGGCCCGCAGTCACCGAAACCTTCGCCTCTTGTGCCAGATTCTGACTGGCTGAGGTCACGTAGGGGGTGGTGCTGCCAACACTCAGCGGCAGTCCAGCCAAGGCATACGATTCAGGGGCAGCATTGTCATTAATCACGACCACGGCAAACTGTCCCGTGGTGCGATTGCGATAGGCGGACATGGAGATGCCCGGTGCGGGATTGACCGACGAGCCGATGCGGTAATCGCCCGGCCGGATGAAGCGGCTGAAATTACCCATGGTAAACAGCCGCTTGTTGGCGACATAGCTTGACTCCCCCAGGAGATTGATTAACCCCTCATTGTCATTCGTTTGTCCGTTCACCAACCACCAGTAATTCCAGACGCTGACGTCGGCCACGGTCAAATATTGGTTAATCGTTTGAGCCACAGAAATCCCGTTGGTAATCGACGGATCGTTGGTGGTAAAGGTCGAGTATTCGGTCTCCCAGACCTGTTTACCCTTGCTTTCAGCCACAGTCAAAGGAGCGATAGTCCCTCCATACCCGTGCGCTGCCACAATGGAGACATACTTCGCGGCCGCGGGATCGTTTAAAGTAGGCAACGCGTATTGTTCACCCCAAAACGACTGTTCGGGCATAATGACTTTCGCCTTGACGCCTTTGGCCGCAAACACTGGCCCCAAATCGTCCTTGATGAAGGTATTGAATTGCTCCGGGGTCCAGATCGCCGACGCATAGGTTTGATTCTGATCGGGTTCATTTTGGACCGAGATGTCGGTGATGCGAATATGAAAGTGCGTCCAGTAGCCATTGACATAGTTGGCGAGATACACTGCGTAGGCATGGTAATATTTTGGCAACAGATAGTTCAAGGTATCTCCTGAGCCTCCAGCCAAGGAATCATTGGCTTTCATCCAGGCTGGCGGGCTCCATGGTGTCGCCATAAAGGTCTTCACCCCATATTTGGCTGCTTGACGCATCAGCCAGATTTGAGCATCGGGCAAAATCGACCAGTCCCACGTTCCTGGCGACGGCTCAATGGTGAGCCCGTTGCCTTCCGATCCGTTGCCGTCGTTAACCAAACTGCGCACCACGGTCAAGCCAATCCCGCTCTTGGTGGAAAACAGTAAGTTTAAGAGTTTGGTCCGAGTCGGCGCGGGAAATGATTCCAGATTCGCCGCCTGGCCGAACGCTCCCGAGGCCCCAAATCCGACGATCACCTGTTTGGGCGCATTCCAGTTGACTGAGGCGTTTACTTCAGGGTGTGTGATCGTAGGCGCGGCGTGGCCAAAGGCCGCCGGGGCAGCCATTAGGACCAGAGCTGCCGCCCCAATCAGAGCAATTTTTGTGGTTTGTGTTCGCATGTCAAGTCTCCTTTTCTCCGCGTGTGCGTTTCTCCGTCAAAGGGTTAGGGCGGCATCTTTAAATCCACTCTTGGGCTTTCACCGCAGCAAGTGCGCCAACGCCGGTTTAGGCTGGTGCTGGACGTCGAATAATAAGGGCCAATCCTTACGCCCTTTGACCGGAAAATCGTCGAGCCAAGTTTCGTCATCGGCCACCCCCCAAGTCGTCACGGCGTCGACCACCGAGGCATACTGGCGGAACAGGTCAAACAACTCTTCATAGCGTTCGGCTTGCTGTGCAAGCCGTTCAGGATCGGGATGGGTTATATCCTTTCGACGGTCGCCAAGGTCATACAGTGAAATGTCAAGTTCCGTGACCTGCAAGCGAACCCCCAACGAAGCATAGCGTTCAATAGCCGCTTTGACCTCGTCTAGGACGATCCCGTCTAGTTTAAAATGTCCTTGCAATCCGATTCCGTGAATGGGAACCCCTTGATCCAAAAGGTCTTTCACCAAACGATAGATTTTTTCGCGCTTCGTAGGATTCGTCTCGTTATAATCATTATAAAACAGCTGTGCTTCTGGATCCGCCTCGTGAGCATACCAAAACGCTTGAGCCAAGTAATCTTCACCCACCTGCTCACGCCATCGACTCGGCCGGAGCAGCGCATCGCCCTCGTCGCTGACGGCTTCATTGACCACGTCCCAGCAATAAATTTTTCCCTTGTAGTGCCCCATCACCGTATGAATATGATGGCGCATAGTGCCTAGCAGTTCAGCCCGCGAGCGAACCTCTCCACTATCGTTTTGGAACACAAAATCCGGCGTTTGGTTATGCCAGACTAAAGTATGTCCTCGCATCTGAATCCCGTTTCGCTTAGCGAAATCTAAAATGTCATCAGCGCGACCGAAATCAAATGTGTCGGGCTTTGGGTGCAAAGACTCGAACTTCATTTCATTCTCTGCGGTTATCGAATTAAAGTGTTGGCGAATCAACTCAGCGTGAGTGGCAATGGTACGGTGATTGACTGCCGCTCCCACCTTAAACCAAGATGCATACCGCCCAGCCAGTGACTGAGCGTGATCCTCTTCTTGTTTGGGCACTTGAAATCCCTCCTTATAGATGTTCGCTATCTCCGGCCCGACCCAATCCCTCCGGAGGCAGGGAGAGCCGGTTTTTCGGCTCTCTCCCTGCCTCACTCTTAGAGATATCAGCAATCGATTCCCTTGGTCCACCGACCCCAGCTCAGGCCGCTACCGTGTACGACTGGGGCTTTCGACGACCATCGACGCAGCAAAGGTTTTTCGCTCCAAGACTTTAGCCTCTCCGGTCAAATCCACTCGCTCGGAAAGTCGAATATCGGCCGAGGACGCTCCAATGGCGATATCCAACAAGCCCGGTTCTAACACAAAGTGCATAGATTCGTCGTAATATCCGAGCAGATCCGCGGCCAATTCAAATCGCACGCGCTTGACCTGCTGTGGCGCCAATTCCACCCGACAAAAGCCCAGCAGTTGCTTGACCGGTCGGGTGATTCGCGAGTATGGCCGAGCCAGGTAAACCTGGACCACTTCGTCTCCGCTGATGTCCCCGATATTGGTGACCTCAAACGACCCCTTCAGCGGTTGACCCAGGGCTAGCGGATTCCGGTCTAATTTCAGGTTGCCATATTCAAACGCCGTGTAGCTCAAGCCATAACCAAAGGCAAACAAGGGGTCGGTTCCCATTTCCACATATTTCCCGTGCCAATGGCTGCGGCCTCCAGAGGGCTTGTGATAGTAATACACGGGAATCTGTCCGACCGCACGCGGAAACGATATGGGCAAGCGCCCCGACGGATTGTAATCACCAAACAGCACGTCGGCCACCGCCGGTCCACCTTCTTCGCCGGGAAACCAAGCTTCTAGAACAGCCGCTGCACCGCCCAATATGTCGGGTTCCAAGGCAATCGGCCGCCCGTTGATGAGCACGAGTACCACCGGGGTTCCCGTAGCTAACACGGCGCGGATGAGATCCGCCTGCACCCCTGGCAAGGTCAGCTCTACCCGGTCCCGAGACTCCCCGGTGGTGCAGCCCTCGACCAAGCCGGCACGGTCGCCGACGGCCAAAATAGCTACATCTGAACTCTTGGCGAGTTCCACCGCCTCAGCAAATCCGGAACGATCCTCGGTTTGAATGTCCGATCCTTTTGCATAGGAAACCCTCAATTCACTCCCAGCACGTTCTTTCAAGGCCTGATAAAGGGTAATCATCGGCACGACCTGGTCCGCCAAGCGAAGGTTCCGTGGCAGCGGAGTATTAAAGATATTGCCGCTGTCGCGCTGGTCAATCAAAGTTTCAACGTGGCAGGGATAAGCGTAATCTCCGACCAAATTACGCACCGTATCCGCGTTGGGGCCAATGATGGCGATCGAACGAATCTCAGGTGAGAGTGGCAACGTCTGGAAATCGTTCTTTAACAGCACCATCGATTCCCGCGCGGCTCGTCTAGCCAGCTTACGTTGCGATGGGATGTCAAATACCTTGGGCGCAGCTTGAACATCCACCAGGCAAGATTCGAACAATCCCAATTGAAACTTCCAGCGCAGCACGCGCTTGACCGCAAGATCTAACCACGCTTCGGCTTCTGGGGCATGGTCCAAGGCCGTCTGCAAGGGGCGGGAATAGTAGTCTCGACTCGGCAACTCCACATCCACTCCGGCTTTTAGCGCCAATAAGGCGGCGCTTTCGGCATCAGCAAACATTTTGTGGTACGTTGCCAAACTAGCAATGGCAAAATAGTCAGACACCACTAAACCTTGAAATCCCCAAGCCTCTCGCAGGAGATCGGTCAAGAGCCAGCGATTGGCATGACAAGCCACTCCGTCCAACTCGTGGTACCCAGGCATAATCGAAGCCAATCCTGCAGCTTTCACGGCAGCTTCGAAGGGAAAGAGAAAAACTTCCCGAAGCTCGCGTGCAGGGATGTGAGCTGGAGCCCAATTCATCCCGCCTTCGGATTCTCCGTAACCGACAAAATGCTTGCCAGTGGCCATGACCATTTGGTGATTCGCCCCGCCTTGGAGCCCCCGGACATAATGCATCCCCATTTGGGCTACCAAATAGGGATCCTCACCGAAGGTCTCTTCAGTGCGGCCCCAGCGCGGGTCCCGGGTCACATCGAGCAGCGGAGCCAAGGCCTGATGGGCACCGACCGCTCGCATTTGATCGCGAACCACTTCCGCCATCGCTTCGACCAGTTCCACATCAAAACTACTGGCAATGCCAATCGTTTGCGGAAAACAGGTGGCGTCTTTAGCCATATAGCCACTGCAGGCCTCTTCGTGCACCAAGGCGGGAATCCCGAGCCGCGTGTTCTCGACAAGAAAAGACTGAATCTGGTTAGCGATTTTAGCCGAATCCAGAGGCCCCAGGTGACTGGCTCCGCCTATTCGAGTAATTTGGCCAATCCCCAGCCCCATTCGTGCCGTCGCTTCTTTTTCCACCAAAACGCCGTCATCCAGCACCTCATAAACCCAAATCGCGCTCAACTGGGCAATCTTTTCTTCGACGGTCATACGGCCCAACAAATCGGAGACCCGAGCTTCTACCGAAGCTCGCGGGTCCCGGTACAACGGTGAATCGTTTTCGCTAGCCATAGTTCACTCCCATAGACCCGTTGGGCGCTCAGCGAGCGCCCAACAAGAGTTCGACCACGAGTTGGTCCAATTTTTCGTACTGATATCCAACGGCTCCCCAAGCATCTCGATCAAATGCGTCCTCACGCTCAGACCAGGTCTTGAGTTCACCCAAAATCCCTTGAATTTCCGCATCCTGAGCGAACTTGTGAACCTTGTCCTTCAATACCAAATAGGTACGCATCGACCCGCGCGCAAAGTCCCAGACACCCTCCGCATTTTCACTCCGATAAGGGTGCGCGTCAAAGTGTCGAGGTCCCTGGTAGCCTCCGTCTTCGAGCATCTTCACCACGTAAAACGATCCCTTCAAGTCATCCGAGGCAAAGCGCAAGTCTTGGTCATACCGGCCAGGCTTTTGGTCGTTTAAATCAATGTGAAACAACTTGCCCGCCTCCAAAGCCTGGCCAATGGAGTGATAGGGATTGAGGCCAGCCATCTTCTCATGAGCAATTTCCGGATTGACCCCCACCATTTCCTGGTGGTCCAAAGTCGCGATGAACGCCAGCATCGCTCCCGTCGTCGCCAAATAGATGTCGCTGCGCGGCTCGTTAGGTTTGGCTTCCATCGCTATGCGCATCGGATATCGATTCTTTAGGATGTGTTCGGTGAGTTCGTTAACCCCCTGACGATAATGCTTCATGGCATCTCGAGGATCACGTGCGGCATCCACTTCACTGCCTTCACGGCCGCCCCACAATACGAAGGTTTCCGCTCCTAATTCTCGGCCTAAGTCAATCGCTTTTTTGGCCTTGTCGATGGCATACCGGCGAATGGGCGCCATGCTGGAGGTAAACGCTCCGTCTTTGAAGACCGGATGATAGAATAAGTTCACCGTGACCATAGGCACGCGCATGTCATAATCACTGAGAGCCTTTTTAAAATCCCGCAAAATCTTTTCACGCTCGCTGTCACTGGCGCCGAGCGGAATCAGGTCGTTATCGTGCAAAGTCACGCCGTAGGCCCCGAGTTTGGACAGTTGTTCGACCGTCACCAAAGGAGAAAGCGGTGCCCGGACTGCGTCTCCAAACGGGTCTCTGCCCTGATTGCCTACCGTCCACAAGCCAAACGTAAAATGGTCCGCCTTGGTGGGTTGAAATTTGTCGCTGTGACTAGCCATGAATTGCCTCCCTGTCTATGTGCTACCTTTCACCATCCCAACTCGATCGCGAGCCTGTACCCTAATGACCGCGATGGTGATCGTGCTTAACGATAAACCGCTCCAAGCGGCCACTATTTTTGGTCATCTAGCATCTCAGAATGGGATCTCTCATCGGCCCCGATATCTAGTTAGCACAACCATAAACTATTTACTGTATCGCTCGGTACAATTCCTGCTTAATAAGCGATCCATAAAAAATAAAGTTGAAGGTCTTGCGCTTCGTCTGAGACTTCAGTTTAATTAAATTCGTCAGGAGGACATTATGCGCAGAAAAACTCATCACGGCGTCGATCACCATTTAATGCGTGATATGAATGAAATCGCGGTGCTCCTGGCTATCATCAACGGGGGCATGGTTTCTCGTCGAGAAATTACCGCCTATACCCATCTGACCGATTCGACGGTCTCTCACGTCACTCGAAAATTGCTCACTCAAAGTCTCTTGGAAGAGGTTGACGTCCCCCAAGAACGCCGCGGGCGACCGGAAAAGCTTTTACTCTTGCGGCCTCAAGCCGCCCGTTTAATGAGCCTTGTCCTCGACGTGGACCATTTTGAAATCGGTTTGGTGGATTTAGCAGGACGTTTAAGTAATCATCAGATTCATCCTATGCCCCCCGGGGTCGCACCCGACGACATTTTACCCACCATTGCCGCTGAATTGTCTCTATTGTTAGAGTCTGAGCCCGATCCAGTTTGGGGTCTGGGCATATCGGTTCCAGGAATTGTCAATGCGGATGGCATCTTGGTATCGTCGCCGAATTTGCATTGGTCTGACCTCCCTTTAAAGGAACGGTTCGAAGAAACCGTAGGCGTTCCGGTCATGGTCGCGAACGAGGCGGATGCTGCGGCCTTGGGTGAATATTACTTTGGCAACGGCAAAGGCAGCGCGCTTCTAATTTATCTAAGTCTCGGTGTCGGCATCGGTTGTGGCATTGTGATGGAAGGCCATCTGTTTACTGGAGTTTCGGGAGCTGCCGGGGAAATTGGGCATACCACCCTGATGCTCGATGGTCCGCTCTGTCCTTGCGGCCGCCGTGGCTGTTTCGAAGCCCTGGCCTCGACTCGCGCCTTAGTCGAAGCCGCTCATGCCTATCCCGAAGCTGAACCCGGTTTAAGCAGCCGCGAGATTATTGCACGCTCGTTGGAAGGCGAGCGTTGGGCGCTGCAGGCCGTGCATAATATTTCCGATTATGTCGGCCAGGCCGCGGTGAACATTGTCAACCTATTTGATCCGGACCGTTTGATTCTCGGAGGGCCTTTAGCCCAGGCCGAAAACTATTTGCTCTGGCCGGTGGAACGTAGACTCGAAACCGAGTCTATTTCCCATAAAAATCGTCAATTGACCGTCCAGATGTCTACGTTTCGTGACCAGTCCACGATCATCGGCTCGGGCGCCTGCGTGTTAGAACAAGTGCTCCAAGATTCTAGTTTGGGCCGTCGCTTAATCAACATCAACGCAATGGCGGTAGAAGAACCTGTCCATCCTTGATGGCTCTGACCTGACCAGAGCCATGGTTCATCGGTCTTTAGAAAGGGGTACGAAATATTTCATGGGTCAATCTCGATTCTTAGGATTAGATGTCGGCACCCAAGGATTAAAAGGGGTCATCATTGACGCCGAGGGCCAAAGCCTTTGGCAACACACCGTTCCTTACTCGACCCTGACTCCACGTGCGGGTTGGAACGAACAACATCCAGAGGACTGGCAAAAAGCCCTCACTACACTCTTAGACCAAGTCGCCGAGAGCCGAATACCTATTGAAGCCATTGGCCTCACTGGGCAAATGCACACCTCCGTCTTTTGTGACATCGATGGCAATCCGCTTCGTCCGGCCATCTTGTGGTCTGATACCCGAGGTTCCGAACAGGTCCAACAATTACTCGCTAGGTACGGAGAATCTACGTTGTGGAAGCGTTTCGGCAACCTGCCCCTGGTCAACTACACCCTGATCAAGTGCCTATGGGTGCAACACGAGGAACCAGAAATCTGGAAAAAAGTCGCGCACATCGCCGTTGCCAAAGATTGGATACGGTTTTTGATGACCGGAAATTGGGGTAGTGAAGTGGGCGATGCTTCCGGCACTTACTGGCTTTCGGTAGCAGACCGCAATTGGGACAATGCGTGGCTTGAGGAACAAAACCTGCCGCCAGAGTGGATAGGCCCGGTGGTGGAATCCAATGTCGTCGTCGGCACCAACCGACTGGGCCCCAAGGCCCTGCAAGGCATCCCCGTGGTGGCCGGTTCTGGCGACCAGCCGGCGAGCGCTCTCGGCACCGGCGTGGTTCACTCGGATACGATCGGCATTTCCCTCGGCACCTCAGGGGTCGTATTTTGGCCTCAACCGAAGTTTGATCCTCCGCCGCATGCCTCCATTCACGCTTTTTGTCATGCCTTGCCCAACCAATGGTATTGGATGGGGGTGACGCAGGCGGCGGCCTACTCGCTTACCTGGCTGCACGAGCGTTTTGCCGGCGGCGCCTCATACGATGATTGGACCGATGAAGCCAGGACGGCGCCCGCGGGATCGGATGGCTTAATCTTTCTTCCCTATCTGAATGGAGAACGCGCTCCGATTAATGACCCGGATGCTCGCGGAGTCTGGTTTGGACTGTCGAGTGCTCATGGCCGAAACCATCTCATCCGCAGCGTTCTGGAAGGCGTGGCTCTCAGTCTGAAAGATGTGGTCGTCACCATGGGGGCTGAGGGGCAGAATCGACGCGTGGTGGCTACCGGCGGCGGAGTGAAAAGCGCGCTCTGGAGCCAGATGTTAGCCGATGTGCTCGGCTCCCCGATTGACATTGTCGAAGATCCTGGGGCCGCCGTGGGCGCGGCTCGTCTGGCCCAAGTCAGTCAGTTTCCCGATGCACTAAAAGCGATCGCGCCTACCGTCACCCATACTGTCCATCCCAATTCCGCGGTGCGCGCCACCTACGACGAAGCATTTGCCCAATATCGAGCACTGTATCAAAGAGTCAAACCTATGTTTCACCCATAATCTCGCGACTGGAACACAGCGCTTTCCCCGTAGGATCTTCTGGACCGAGTTCGCTGCCATCCACCGATAACGAGTCCTCGGTGGATGGCGATCCCACGGGTGGGATCCGAAGAATTTTCGCATCCCAGTACTTCTTTGCTGGGCTTGTCCCTCATCATGTCCTGGAAGTGGTTATATGTTCATAGTGATCCCATCTCCCATTGTCCCTTGTCTGCTCTGGCCGAAGCGTTCATCAGGCGCTCGGACACGCGCCCGTCGTGTTCATTCAACTTTCTGTTCCAGATATTGGATCCAAGGCGACGGCCGATCCAACGGCACCAAGACATGCACAAACCGACGCGCACGAGTGATGGCCGTATACAGGGCACGAGCACTTTCCTCTTGGTCAGGATAGGCCTCCTCAGACACCTCCAACAATAACACCGCATCAAACTCTAAGCCCCGGACTAAATCTAACGTCGTCAGAACCGTGCCTCCGCGATACGGCTCGCGACCATTTAAGCGCTGCCAGGGCATGGTGAATAGGGTCTCCCATCTTCCAATCTGGTCTGTGGCCGGTGCCAAAAGCGCGATCGCGCTGAGTCCCTGACGGTGCCATTGGTCTACTTGAGCCTCGGCCGTTTGAGCCATCTCCTCAAGAGTCGCCATGACCCCAATTTTGACCTCGCCTAAGTGGGGATGCCAAGGAACACTTTGGCTGTCCTCAGAGTCCGGCATGATCGCCTTTCTAAGACGTTCGGCTGCCGCATGAATGTTCACGGGCACCCGATAGTTATGGCTCAGCCATAACCGCCCTATCTGGTCCGGTCGCAAACCCAAAGCTGTTTGAATATCGTCCCAGTGCGCAATTCGACTGGCAGCCCCGCGCTGCATCAAATCACCGGCCAGTACCCAATGCGCCTTCGGACCCAACCACTGGGCCATGGCCCGATAGGCTAACAACGGAATAGACTGCGCTTCATCGACGATAATCCACCGAGGTTGAGAAAGTGGGAGTGATTTCCCCATCCAAGCGGCCAGCCACAACGAAGGAGCCACATCCGCCACTCCCATCCGCTCTGACGACGTGCCGTCCAATAGGAGTTTAGCCTCACGATACAACACCCTCGCATTGGCGATTTTACGGTACCGTTCGAAGGCCTGAGACCACGTTTCGCCGGAGTGTGAAGAATCCGGTATGACTCCAGTCAAGTCTCGCTCCCACGGCCAGTCGGGCCAAAGCATAGCCACCAGATCAGCGAGAGCATACACACGAGCTCGATTCGGCTCAATGCCTAGGCGCGGCAGCGCGGGCTTAACATAGTCGCGAAGGGTTGCTGTGGGGGTCACGTAGAGTCCCGAACTCTCGGGATCTTCGCTGACCGCCACGCGGTGGGCAGCGACAACGGTCTTGCCGGTCCCTGCGGGTCCGTCAAGAATCACGGCTCGTCGCCGGCCACCACGAGCGCTAATCATAGCGTTTTGTTCGCGGTCGAGGACATCAGCCAAAATCTCCAGAGCCGGCAGCGCCGACTGACTCAGCCTATTCTTCACTCGATCTTCGAAAATCGCCCCATACCGCGGTGCCGTACGTACGACTCGCTCGCCCTTGAGTTCAATGTCCTCCACTTGGCATTCGATTACCCGAATCTGGGGACTTCCGCCGTCACGGCCCAAAAACCGCCGGTCCGTGACCGGCAGGGTTAGCGTCTCCTGAGCCGGATTTCGAACCAAATCGGATAACGGTGCCAGATGGCTGATGTCGATCATCTCGTCGCCGTTTACTAGCGGAAAAGCATCTGACCGATGATAGCGGTGAACTCTCAAGTCCACATCGAACCGTTCTCCATTTGATTCTTCGAGACGCCCTCGTATCCTGGCAAAGTACGGATCCTGCCGCTCCATCATGTCGTGGAGTTGACTATAACCGCGTTCAATCTGTTCCGCGTGTTGCCACAAGACCTCATCATTGGTCTTAAGCGCTCTGCCTCTGGCGTGATCCGCTGCAAGCCGGCGGCGAGGCAATTCTTTGACCGACCACCTTTGCCAAGCATCATACACTGTTTGCTCGCTCTCGGACCCGTTCAATTCCTCAGCCATAGCCCGTCCTTTTCTGGCGGCACTGCGCCCACCCAAGATCTTCCGCAACCCCATTGAGCGTAGCCACTATTATACCAAAGCACCCTACCGACTTTCTGGTTCGGGGTTTTTATGCGCTGTCACGGACCGCCTCACCGAGAGTCCTGTGCCCCCTCGCGAGAGACTTCACGAGTCGATCGATTCGCCATATTTGCCAGAGCATAGGTCATCAGGGAAATCTCCGGTTCCGAGAAAATGCTGGTCCTGACTTCATCGATGGTCGCCAGTATCGTCTTATCGAATATAAAAACTCATACTCAATAATCACGCAATATGCAATAATGTAGTTATGGAAGCTGAAGAATTTTTACCCATTGGTAAGGTGGCTAAATTACTCGGCGTGACGCCCCAAACGATTCGCAGGTGGCAGAAAGACAGGAAGATTCAAGAAACACGCTCACCGACCAATCGACGCTTATACAGCGTTCGTGAAGTGAAACGCATCATGGGAGTGCGTACACAGGAACAGGTGGTAATTTATGCCAGAGTGTCATCTGCCAAACAGAAAACGGATGGCAGTTTAGCACGGCAAGTACAACGGGTGAAACACTACGCACACGATCACGGGTATGAAGTCACGCGCCTGTTTCAAGAGCAAGCGTCGGGGATCAATGAAAACCGCAAGCAACTCCATCACCGGTTGCAACTCGCCGAACAGCATGAGATTCAACGCGTGTTGATTGAATTTCCTGATCGGCTGGCGCGGTTGGGCTATCGGTATTTGGAACGATTTTCAGGAGTCACGGCGTGACCGTCGAAGCCACTCACAAAACCGAACCGAAGTCATCCCAAGAAGAATTAGTGAACGATTTGCTGACGATCGTGACGGTGTTTTCGGCACGGTCATATGGAAAACGATCCCCAGAGTTTTGGCAAAAAACCAAACCGCTCATCGACGAGATGGAAGGGGGTGAGGCCCATGGCAACGATGGTGAAAACGGTGAAGATCGGCATTCATAAAGGAGTGCACGCCGTTAAACGGCAAGCGATCTTAGCAACGCAAGCCTTGTATAACCAAACGATTGCCTTTTACCTGGAATTTTTCGTCGGGCATTTAGCGGTGCGGGACGCGCCGAAAGAAGATCGTCGCAGGGACGGCACGCCTTATGAACGACCGTGGACGAATCAAGAATTGCTCACGTTCGCAGAAACGCATACGCTGGACACTCAAGCCCATCCGCAGCCTTTGCAGCCACTGATCGAAAGCCTACCGAGTGCGCGAACGATGCCGGTCAGCCTTCGCCGTGCGGCTATTAATCATGCGATTGGCAAGGTGAAAGCATGGAACCGCCTGCTTACATTGTGGGAAGCCACGGACCACAACAAACAACCGCCACAACTCGGTCAACCGAACGAACCGATCACGTTTTACGCCGATATGGTGGAATATCCCGATGTTGATCTGGTGGCTCAACGTCAGGTTCGTCATGATTTTGTGGCGGTAAAATTGTTCTACGAAGGCCAATGGCAGCGAGTGCCGTTGCCAGTGATGCTCCACCAGCAAGCACAAATCACGTTGGCTGAATTACAAGCGGAGTCGGCACGTATCACCGAAGCAACCAGGCAGATCACAGCGCGTAAAGCAGCCAAAGAAGCATGGACCGCCGAAGAAAGAGCCGCCGTTCGTCCTCAAGCGGGGCGCGCCTGATCCCTTTCCCTTTATGCCAAACGAGACCAGCGATACCCTGGGGGAGTGCGGGTTTCGTTGCATGTGCCGTTTGAAAAGTGGGTGGATGCACCGCCAAAAGCCAAAGCGCAATTGGCTGCCAATCCCGGAATGCCTATCGTGACGGTGGATTTGGGTGTCAATCGTTTGGCAGTCATGGGGGCGTTCCTCAACGACCAGCTGATGACGACCCAATTCATTCCTGGCGGTACACTGAATCATCAGCGCCATCAATGGTTGAATGTGATTGCCAACAAACGCAGCCAAAGCGGCAGGCTTCCAGCGAATGTTCACGATAACGTTGATCTCTGGGAAAAAGTGCGAAACATCGACGAGAATGCGGTGCGGCAGGTTGCCCGTCAAATCGTCAATTTCGCCATCACCCACAAAGCCAAAGTGATTGTATTCGAATATCTTCGCGGTTATAAAGCCCCGAAAGAAAAAATGAGCAAGGCAGGCAGAAAGAACCACAAGCGGGCCTATTGGCTACGCGGCAAGATCATGCAATGGGTGCGCGACTTGGCGTTTCGTGAAGGAATCTTGACCGTCGAACGTAACCCAGCGTACACGTCGCAAATACGCCCTCATTGTCACACACAAGGCGAGCGAAAGGGTCATCATTTTACCTGCCAAAATCCAGCCCATTCATACCATACGGATGCGGATTTTGTCGGCATGATGAACCTGTACCGGAAGTGGAATGGCACGTTCGTCTATCCGCGAAAGAAAAAACGTGCGGATGAACCCAATCCTACGCAGGCGATGGCCTAATACGGCGTAGGTCTATCAAACAGCCAGTGGCTGTCTGGTAGTGCTCGTGTGGTACGAGTGGAGTCTGAACACTTCTCTTGGGATGACGGTTTACCGAAATGGGAGAAGCGTACACGCCGATAAGGGGTCCCGTTCTCAAGCCCCTCCACGCACTTGCGTGAGAAAAAGGTCAGCCCAACAACAGCCGATCATCGTATTTTAATATGTTATCGGGCAACTGTTGATACCATCCGATCGATTGATATTTAGCAACACTTTAGCAACACTTTTGGGATTTACTGAGACATGGGAGTTCCTCTAGGAGTTTCCTCAGAGTGTAGATGTGTAGACGTGTAGAAGGAGCGTGAGCGATTGATGGTAAAGACATTCGCGTTTTTAGCCGCGGGACTGTTGCTCGGAGTAGGAGCTTCAGGTTTTGTGGGGGCAAACCACCACATGGGCAAATTCAATACGAAATCGGCAACGGCCACGGCTTCCTCAACTTGGAGCCACAGCGGCAACGACAAGGGGATGGGCGGGCTGATGGGCAATCTCATCTCGGATGCGGCGACCGCCCTTAAGCTCTCCCCTTCCACCGTAAAAGCCGATCTTAAAGCTGGTGACACCTTAGCTACCATCGCCGTCGACAACGGCTCGTCGGCCAGCGCTTTAGAAGCTTCCTTGCTCGCCGACGCAGAGTCCGCCCTAGCGGCTGCAGTCTCCGCGGGCAAGATCACCTCGGCGAAACAAACCGCGATCGAATCCAAGTTGAGCACGATGATCGATCACTTCGTCACCTCCTCGCCTCAAGCCATGTATGGTGGCCGGGGCGCTGGCATGCTGATGGGCAATCTCATCTCGGATGCGGCGACCGCCCTTAAGCTCTCCCCTTCCACCGTAAAAGCCGATCTTAAAGCTGGTGACACCTTAGCCACCATCGCCGTCGACAACGGCTCGTCGGCCAGCGCCTTAGAAGCTTCCTTGCTCGCCGAAGAAGAGTCCGCCCTAGCGGCTAAAGTCTCCGCGGGCAAGATCACCTCGGCGGAACAAACCGCGATCGAATCCAAGCTGAGCACGATGATCGATCACTTTGTCACCTCCTCGCCTCAAGCCATGTATGGTGGCCGGGGCGCTGGCAGGCTGATGGGCAATCTCATCTCGGATGCGGCGACCGCCCTTAAGCTCTCCCCTTCCACCGTAAAAGCCGATCTTAAAGCTGGTGACACCCTAGCTACCATCGCCGTCGACAACGGCTCGTCGGCCAGCGCCTTAGAAGCTTCCTTGCTCGCCGAAGAAGAGTCCGCCCTAGCGGCTAAAGTCTCCGCGGGCAAGATCACCTCGGCGGAACAAACCTCGATCGAATCCAAGTTGAGCACGATGATCGACCAGGTCGTTACCGGCCATTGGGGCCACCCTCGACCAATGTCTTCGACTTCCACATCGACGGCTTCTTAGGTTCCCAGTGACCCACTGATCGCTTCGGTCTCTGTAAAGGACGTCAGTGTTATCCGCTATGGATGGCACTGACGTTTCACCGTGGTCAACAGGTGCAGGCCCGAGCACGGTAGCACGTCAGGGCTCTTTGTAACCTAACTCCACCATCTGGCTTTTTGCGCACGACCCAAAGGACATTCGACCGGACTGTAGCGGAGATCGCAAGGTCGCACTCTTGGGATGGGGACTATCGTTTTGAAAATTGAAGGATGAGTCCCATAGACCACGCAACTAAATTCGCCAACTTTCGAAACGGTTGTGGCTGCTCGACACCGAGTCAACGACATCCATGACGCAGTCGCTGGCGAAAGCTGGGCCGGCCAGAGCACCAATCGCATAAGTTCGACTCGCTCGCGGTATCTATCGACATCCCTGGAAATCTGCTCCGCCCTCGACCAATCGTCGTTTCGGCAATGATATTATGCGTGATCCAAAGTTTGCATGCGACTCGTTCTGACGTTATGCAGCGATCTTCGAGGCCCTGGCTCAGAGTACTTGCCATGCATCGTTCAGCAATCTGCTATCCAGAAAGCCTGACTTCACCCTGCGTCAAATCCTAACCAACCAAGCGGCCAAGAGGATAATCATTGTAGGTGTTGATGGCTTTGCCCATGTCCCCGGAGCTGCGATCCACCCGAAAGTTGCGCCTGGGTCCCCGATCTGAATGGAGCAATTCTTGGCGTGTCCTCGAAGTTTGACTGCACGGCAAGCACCCAGTTCATCGGACATTATGGAAGTTTTAGCACCATAATTGAGACGACCGTCGCCATGACAGGAACTGAAAGGCTATCCTATATCAATCTGCGCGACTGCCCCCATCTTGGGCTCGGTTGAAGGTTCAATGCTCCATGAAAACACCTGGTGATTTAAGAAGACTACGGTGGCTCTTACGCACTTTCTGTTATTACTAATTGACTAGACAATGATTAAACAGGCATATTATGGGCATTTCCTGTTACTTACTGCTGGCACTTCGAGAAATACGCACAACATATCTATTGTCTCTGGACGGTTTGACGAGT
>DAHXNH010000121.1 GCA_027365485.1 Clostridiales bacterium | reverse complement strand
GGATGGCACGGGGATCGGCATTCAAGGCATCGCCAAACGCGGCCAGGAACTGAAAGTGTTCGCCCAGTATAAGCATAGCGGGGGGATCCGGGTCGCCGGGCTGGGCCTGGGCCCGTACCACGGGGGTTGGAAGGCATTGTTTCAACCCAGCTTGAAGGCCTTCCAGCAGTTCAAACAGTTCCTCCTGGTCACCGATGGCGACACGAGTATTTTCGACGGGCTGAAAGGGCAGGTTCAGGTGCTCGTGCAACGGTGTTTGTGGCACATTCCGCATCAATTAAAGTTTGCCTTATGGCAAGATCGGAAGCACGTCCGGCGCAAAAGCCCGGAATGGCTGCACATCATGAGTCGGATCTTTGATATTTGCGCGATTCGGACGGGCATCGAGGACGAGGCCGTGATTCAGGCGCTCGTGGCGACGAAGCGCGAAAGGCTCACCGCCCTGATTGCGTACTGTCGCGAGCACGGCTGCCGGGCGGCAGCGACCTATCTGGAAAATGCGCAAAGTGATTTATTTACCGCCTTGACGCATCGGTTAGAAGGCAAAACCCAAAGTCGGGTCGAGCGGTTGATGCGGACCGTCAATCTCCGGGTCAACGTCGGCAAATGGAGCACCGCTGGCGGGTTGAACGTGGTGAAAGTGCGGTTGGCCTATTACTATAATGACTTTGACGCGTAGACTAGGGGATCCCGCGTTGCGGTTCGGCCGACCGCCGGAGCTTCCTCGGGTCGTGCGGACTCCCTCACCCGCATCGGGCCGTCCCGGGGGTCCTTCGAATCGATCCCCCTGTAGGCGATGACTCCGAATCTCCACAATGTATAGCAGTGATAGCAGTGATAGCAGTGATAGCAGTGATAGCAGTGATAGCATAGCTATACATTCGCAGAGCGGCATGCCTATCACTCGATGGGATTCGGCTGCCGGTCCCCCGCCTCCCCCCTTTAAAAGGGGAGGCGGGGAGGCCGGCCAACCGCAAGAAAAATCTCAGGTCTCTTATTGACAACGCCACCAAGTATTCTTCGACTTCATTCATGTGCTTGAATATTTATGGAAGGCTGCGTGGTGCTTTTTTTCTGCGGGCGACGCCGACGCGGAACAGTGGGTGCTGACCCACGGGCTCCAGGTGTTACAGGGCCGATCGTCTCAAGTCGCCGGGGCGATTGGACGCAAGGCGACGGTGAACCAACTGAACGCGAGTCAACGCAAAGTCATCGACCAATGCACTCATTATTTGCTCGACAAGCGGCAATATTTAGATTATCCCACGGCCCTGGCCCAGGGGTGGCCCATCGCCACCGGCATCATTGAAGGAGCTTGTCGCCATCTCATCAACGATCGCTTTGATATTACCGGAGCCCGTTGGGGTCTCGAAGGTGGTCAGCGTAGTCTGACCATGGAGCCGAAGCGCTCTTGCAGCTGCGCGCCGTCTGGAGTAATGGCGACTGGGCCGCGTATTGGACGTATCACCTGGCGCCAGAGCAACGCCGGGTGCACTTCAGTCAGTAGGCGGCCGAGGTCTCGGCCGCCTAGTCTGACCCCTTGGGATCCGCAGTCGCCGGGTGAAGCCACTTAGGGCAGGCGTTCGCCGTCTGGTGGCGGCGTGCCATGCCGTTGCCACGACCCAGGACGGCGAACCTGTCGGACCCAGGGAGGGGGCACTCATTAGACCGGCGATGGAGCGCGTTCAGTGACCATCGGTGCTTGGAGATTGGCCGAGGATGAGCCAGTGGACAGAGAATGCCTTCGAGGGAGGTTCACCACCGTATTCGCTGCGGAGCCTACGTAACGGGGGTTCTGAGCGCGTCGAGCCACGAAATCCAGCCCATGAGGTGGCTCTTGATTTCACGCAAGCTCCTCCTCGTCTGGGTCTCTGACGCCACGAAACGGAGTGCCGAGGACGATCCGCATCGTGAGCACGCCCTCACCCCGGAGCGCTTCATGACCATTGCTGCGCTGAATTGACATCATCTATCACCAAGACCAAGGCTACTCGGGGACTGATCCGAGGGCTTTTTTTTCGCTGCCCCGATGGCATTCACCTCCCAGGGGGGCGTAACTGCTCGGGCGCGGGGCCAACGGATCCCTGGAACGGGATTTGACATCCCCACGGCAACTCGAATTTTCTTCCTAAGGGGTACCTGGCTTTCCGCTCATACGAATTACTTTTTTACTTCCCTTCAGAAGATCCACACAAAAAAGATATTGCGTCGAATAACGGGTCCAGTATGCGTTGTTATAGTCAACAGCATAATACTATGGACAGAACAAAAGCTCCCCCTATCCTTAATCCGACAACATTGCGGTGCATCCTGATAAAATCCAGGGTTAGGTGCATGCTAAGGCCATGATTTGGATTCGGTCGCGATCGCATCGGATGAAGGTTTATCTCCAAACTAGCACCGTGGTCAAAACCGCGCTCGCCAGTTCTTTGTCCTGGTGGTTGGCAGTCGAGTTGTTGGGGCCGTCCAAGCCCTATATGGCGGCGTTGGCGGCTATTCTGTCGATAAATATCACCATGGCTGAAACCTTGTCGCGCGGGACGCAGCGAATCTTAGGCGTGATCGGCGGAATTACGGTGGCATTTGCGGTGGCCGCATTTTGGGGGATGAATGCGTGGACCGTAGGCTTGTTGGTGTTGGTCAGCCTGGGTGTGGGGCAAGTTTTTAACCTGGGAACGTTAGGCACTCCGCAGATTGCTATTTCCGGTCTGATGGTGTGGTCGATGGGGCACCACCGAGAATTGAGCTATGGGCTGCTGCGTGTGGGCGATACCCTGGTCGGAGCAGCAGTGGCAATTGCGGTCAATGGGTTGTTGCATCCTGCAGATTTAAGCGAGCCGGCGATGGGCATGGCGGGCGTCTTGGTGTCCACGCTCAAAACCTCCGTCCAAGATATTGAAACCGGGTTGCGCACATCCACCCAGGTCAACCCTTCGCGTCTTCGGGCTCACGCGCGATCGAGTGACTTGCAACTGGCCTCGCTGAATGGGGCGATTGATGCTGCCGAGCGTTCTCTGCGATGGAATTTGTGGGCATCCCGAGGACGAAGGCGGGTGAGGCGTTTGCAGAAAATCAGTCAGCTTTTGGAGAAGAACCATACCCAAGTTCGAGCGATGGCTCGAGTGGTAGCCGATTTGGCGGAAGAGCAAAAACTTCATGATGAACCCGAGTTAGCCGAAGTCATGAACCAGACCGCCAACACCTTTGATGCGCTGGCGGTCTGGTTGGAGGGCAAGGACAAAAACCTAAGCGCCAATGCTGTGAGCTTAGCCGCTACGGCATTGGCGCAGTACTGGCGATCGATCGGGGTATCGATGGAACTGGCCCAAACCCCCTTATGGTCCGTTGGACTGACTGCGGGTCGACTGGTTGCCGACCAAGAAGCATTCTTGAGTGCCGAGGCTCAAGAGCCATGATGATAGCGCTCGATACTTTCCTGAACCTTGGCTTCTCCGCTGGTCCGCGGTTCCCAGTTGCCGACTGCAGTGGTCTTTCCCTCCAAGGTCTTGTACACGCTGAAGAAATGCGAAATCTCCTTTAACAGATGGGGGGTCACCTGGTCGAGTTCCTGAATCTCACGAAACCTCGGGTCATCTTCAGCCACCGCCAAGATCTTAGTGTCCACGCCTTTTTCGTCACTCATAGCCAACATGCCCACCACGCGCCCGCGAACGATGCATCCGGGAAACGTGGGCTGACTGATTAATACCATGACATCGATCGGATCTTCATCTTCCCCCAGGGTTTCGGGTACGTAGCCATAATCTGTGGGATAGTGGAAGGGAGAAAACAAGACTCGGTCTAGGCGAATCCGACCCGATACGTGGTCCACCTCATATTTATTTTGACTACCCTTAGGGATTTCGACGACAACGTCTACGACCACGTTCATCCTCCTCGATTGCTTACCGTCTTGGGTCTTGCGACCCTTATCGTGTTAGCCTAATCGACTCTTTTACGCGATTAGTGGCTAACAAGGTGCAAATGCCCACTGAGCAGTCAGTGGTTAAGGCATTCCTAAGTGATGATACACTGAAGTACGAGCAGAGCCAACGGGATTCTTTGCAGCGAACGGCGGCTAGGCTAAGATGAAGAGCAAGAGAGGGGACCGTTCGGGTGCAGCGTCGGTGGGCTAATCTTTCGTTAGGCATTGCTTTAGCCATGTTTTTACTGGCTTTAGCATTTCGTCACAATCCAGTCGCGCCGTATGTATTAGCCGCGGCTTTGGCTTCTCTGGCGGGCGGTGTAGCCGATTGGTTTGCGGTCACTGCCTTGTTTCGCCATCCTTTGGGTCTAACTTGGGTTCCGCATACGTCGATTATCGCCAAGAATCGCCAAAGAATTATTGAGGCGATCGTGGTCTTAGTGCAAAACGAACTGTTGTCTTTTGATTTTATCCAAAAAACGCTTAACCGCTTTAATGTGGTCGATCGTCTGATCGCTTGGCTCAAACCGGGGGAAGACGCGTCCGGCGGGATGATCGAGCGACTGGTGCCAGAACTCATTGAGTTGCTGCCCCTTGAAGACATTGGAGCCATGCTGTCAAATTTTGTGACTCGCCAGGCGGAGGCTTGGTCGGCATCGGATCTTCTAGCGAACCTGATCAAGTGGCTTATTCAGTCTGAAAAGGACCATGAGGTGTTTGTGTTTTTGTCGCACGAGGTGAAAGTGGTTTTAAGCACGGTCGAGTTTACGGAGGATATGGAACAGCGGCTGAAAGCGATGATCGACCAATACAGCAAAACGACGACCCAAAAATTGCTGCTCGGGGTCCTAGAGTCTTTGGGAACCATCGACTATAAGGATCTTAGTGAAACCGTCCGCGGTCATTTAATTGCCTGGATAGACTCTGATAAAGCCTTTGAACAATTTGAACTGGCGCTGGTCCGGTTTCGGATCGCGCTTCGCGACGATGAGAAAATTCGGACGACGGTTGAGCAAATTAAAGCGGAAATGGTCCGTCAGGTGCCTTGGCAGGACCTCGTGGAGCGTGTCGTGGATCAACTTCAACGCTCGGCCGTAGATGGGAGTTTGGGTCGTGAAATCGGGCAATGGCGACTTAGCCTAGCGTCTCGGCTGGAAAATGATCCGTCGACCCGAGAGCGCCTCGATTCGCTGATCAAGGAAATGGCAGAGGGGTTGATCCGCCGGTATCATCCCATCATCGGCCGATTGGTGCGCGATAACCTGCAGTCCATGGACGAGCGGGAGTGGATTGATAAGTTGGAGTGGTATGTCGGCGGAGACTTGCAGTGGATCCGAATCAACGGGGCCATCGTCGGTGGCATCGTGGGCTTAGTCATGGAGACGGTACTGCGGATTTTTCGCGTCGGACTCTAACGGTCATGAGTTAGGCAAAAAATGTGATGGCAAGCACGACCAGACGATTAAGTCGTGGGCTCGGACCGATATCGCCAGGCTTGGAGTACGACGGTCAAGGAAATGAGCCAGATTAAGCGCACTGAAAACTACGCGCGGAGACTGAGCGCCGCTTGGGAGCTTAAACGGTACGGTCTTGGACCGAATGCATCGCAGGGTTTGACCATGACAGCACGGCTCGTCGGGCGCTCAAGCTCGCGTTTTTACCCTCGGATCTTACTGTGGATATTTTTGCGGGTTTCTCGGGCAGCCCTCTCGTGCATTGCGTCGACCGACGGTTGGAGCTATGATAATGATAGTGTCGTAGGCGACGCGTTAGGTTGAGGGGAGGATATTATAGATGCCAACGGTTGAATTGGAAATAACGGATTCGGCTCAGACCGCGCTTGAACAACTCTTGTCGGACCGAAAGGCCGAGTATGTGCGTTTGAGTGCCGGCCAAGCTTGCGGTTGCGGCCGTATTGGATATCAGATGCATTGGGAAGAAGCCAAGGCTTCCGAGGACGTTGTGGTACCCACCCGTGGCCTGGATTTAGTGATCGGGCTGGACAGCATCGAGTATCTGAACGGTGGTCGAATCGACTATCGTCGTGAAGACATGCAAGAAGGGTTTATCATTGAAAACCCTACCATTCCCAGCGGATGCAGCTGCGGCACCCACTAGCCGATGCTGTCCTGGCCTTTGAGTAGGCTTGTAACCCGTATCTGATCATGACTGAAACCACCGCCTTCGGAGTGAAAAGCTCTCGGAGGCGGTGGTTGGTTATGGGGCGAGTGGCATCAAGGCTCGGTGCTATGCCACCCAATGCGAGGTGGCAAACAGAGACACAAAGAGCGCTGCTAGGAGAACCGATACCACAAAATATGGAACTCGGGCTTTGGGATAGCGGTCTAAGAGCAGGCCAGTGCCTATAAAGACCGGAAATGCTTCTAGAATGAGCCGCGGCAACGACAGCAGGGGGTACCCGGCAGAAGGATAGGAGAGGGGCAGCAGTAAAGCCAGCCCTTCGTACATCAATAGATAAGTAGGGAGCCAGCGGGCTGTCGTTACGAAAATGGCGAGGGCATAGACCGCAAAGCCGAAACTGTAAAAGTTCATGACTATTTGCGAAGGTTGGCCCGTTTGAAAAAGCACTGGCGGCGATATGGCCGCCCCGGCGGCATGATAGGCAGCCAGTGCCCCCTGCCACAAGGTCACCAAGAACAAAGCAATGGTGCCTCTTCCCCAATACTTCTGGGCTCCTTCGAAGACCAAAGGATCTAGAAAATGAGGAGTCAAATACAGCATGTACAACAAGACGCCCGCAGGAATTAAAACCACCGGAGCCAGAGACTTCAGGTGACGGCCCTTCGCCCGCCAGAGAGTCCATGCCAACGGCGCCGCTAAGAAGACCCCATAAATGCCGGCGAGGCTGGCCAATCCGCCAAGCATTCCCGCCCACCAATACTGCCCTTTTCGAAGATAATAGAGCGAACCCACCGCTAAGGCCAAAAAAACGGCTTCAGAATAGACCGCTTGAGTGTAAAAACTGGTGGGAAAGAATAACAATGCGAGTACGCTAAACCAAGCGACTCGGTCTCCAAACTCGAGCCGAACCAGACGGTAGAGCATTACGACCGCCAATGCCGTCGCACACCAGGAAATGGCTAAAGCCCCAATCACACTACTCCCTCCGAGGTAACGCACCAGCATCGGATAGAGGGGGAAGAAGGCAGTGGACTGAGGGTAGGGATATCCTTGCCGGGCGATCATCAGATACCATTGCCCATCCCAATGCGCCCACATGCGAATGAGTACCTGGTAGGCCAACGGGGCTTCGGTGCCGAGCACCCCAGCCGGATATTCCGCCCAGCCATGAGGCAAGTACACGTAGGCTAGACCGGCTATTTCCTCAAAAAAGAGGCGGGACAATACGAAGATCCAGGCCAATGCTTTAATCGTCGGGGCATGGGCTTGAAACTGGCTTCGGATCCAGTCCACCGGATGCCCGTGGGGCGTGATCGCTAGGCGTTTAGCCATGATGCCTCCTGCCCCGGGAGTCTTCCCGTTTAAAGCTTGAGAGCGGGGTCAGGCGGAGCACATCGCCGCGCACGTAGTTGCCTAAGATAAAGAGTTCATATTGGCTCAGATTGAACGAAGACGAAATGGCCACCCCCATGAGCGAGCTGGCGTCCAACGGGGTCATTTGGGGCAGGGTGGTCATCAATTGGTTAAGAAAATTTAGCTCCTGCCGGGGTCGATCAACTCCGCGAGGATAGCCCAGAAGACGGAGCGAATGGCTTACGGTGTCCACTTGGGGCCACATCGTGGTGTCATCGGCTAAAGTTTGGAAGACGGTCTTTAAGCCATCCACGGGCATAAAAAAATAATGGCTGGCGGTAAATCCGGTGGCTTGATCAATGGCTGCGGTCACGATTTCGGGCGAAGCCATCGAGACCCCTTTCCACGCCGCTACCGTAACATGGCCGCCAGCTCCGTTGGGAAGGGTAAGTTTTATGGAGCCCGGTAGAGGCGCGATGTCCAAAATATCGGTCCGAGGATGCACGGTAGCTAAAAACCCGATCAACCCCGGATGACTGGTTGGACCTTCCACCACTACGGTAATGGCCAAAGGGGCCACTGTGCTAATCGGCATGGAGACTTGGCGGGTGGTCACCTTGCCATGAAAGATGAGAGAGCCCAACAGCAACAAGCCCCCCATCGCCATCACCCATCCCAATCGAGTCATCTGGCGTCGGTTAAACCCAATCTGTTGGGAGTGAACCTGTCTTGAGATAATGAGACTGCCCCCCTTGAACTTCGATAGGTCCCATCGCGTAAACACATGTCCAAGCCTCTTGGAAATGCCTCGAGCCACGTTACCTGCCCGGGTTTTGGGCCTATCTCTCGCTTTCGACCATCCGCCAAAAATGTGAGGTAAACCCTTGAGGCGTAGTCCAAATCCAAAAATCCGCACGTCACCCACTGGGGAAAAGCCCCTGGCATCCGTGTACTGGCCCTGTCGTCCAGCCATTTGCGACCGGGTTAACTACCGCGATTTTTCATCCAGGCGACATTGCTGCCGAGGCTCACTCCAGCGAGGCGGGCGGCCGGCGGACATTTGCTGCGATATAAAAAGATGGCGGGCTTGTCCAAGGGCCGGTGGGACAAAGTTTCCAAGTTGGCGATGCCTTTGGCCACGATTAAGTCGGCACGTTCGAACGCACGGCGCGCCGGGTCGCCGACGCGGTCCAGCATAAACCCCGTGCTGGCTGTCCCGGTATCGATGAGGCGCTCAGCGACGGATTGCAGACCCAACTCGCGGGCCTCGCTGCTGGTGAGGTCGTTTAAATATGGAGCTCCTCGGACCACGACCACCACCAATAGACCGATTTCCGACAAAGAACGAATCAGTTCACGATCGAAGACCGCCTCACCGGCATTGTCGGTGAGATATAAAAGAAATAGACCAGGCCGAGCCTGGTCTATAAAGAACGGCCAATCATCACGGGAAAACCCTTGACCAATGGCAGACTCGAAGGTAGCCCACAAGTTGGCCGGATTAGGATCGACCCCACCGTCTAGGGCGTTGGCAGCCGTGGCATATAGTGCGCGCGAATAGAGATCATCAAGCGGCAATGAATGCTCAGCCCAGAACGCCTCAGCGAGGCGGTTTGCTTCTGCCTTTTCAGCTTGATAGGGATCACCCACCGGATCACGCACTGCCAAGGCCTCATAAAGGGCGGTCAACAGGGTTCCCGGATCGGCGTCGGGTTTCTGAAGTGCATTGGCCGCAGCCAACAATCCGTCATAGGACGATGATTTCCAGTGATCCCCATGATGATGGCCCACTGCACGGGCCATTTGAATGGCGGCGCAAGCCGGACATTCTTGAGAAAGCTCCACATTCCCCCTCCTTCCGGCACAAACCGCCTGAAATGAACAACTTAACCAGGCCCTCAGGCGACTACCCAGCCTTGACAGGTTCAAACGTCATGACTGGGAAGCCAACAACTATGTCATTTTACCATGGCAGCCGGGATCGCGCGGCGAACGGTCGAGGGCATCAAGACCATGGGTGGTGACAATCTCCGCCAACAGTTGATCTAGTGCAGGCGTGATCAGGGCGTAGAGTTCTTCGAAACGTTCGGTTCCATAAGGATCAAAGACTTCGTCCGCCGCTGTCCTTCCCGGAGTCCACGACATAAGCAGGCGAGCCTTACCTCGTCCTACCGAATTCAGGGCTCGCAAGTGAGAACGATCCATGACCACGATATAGTCGCTGAAGGCGCAATCGTGCCCATGGATCGTTCGGGCGATTAAACCCTTGCTGGAAATGTGGTGATGTTCCAACGTTTGGCGAGTGCCAAAGTCGGCACGTTCGCCTTGGTGCCAACCCCCGATGCCTGCTGAATCGACAGAAATCTTGGCAGACAGGCCGAGTTCCGCGACCCGATGGCGGAAGTAGGCCTCAGCCATCGGCGATCGGCAGATGTTGCCAGAGCAGACAAAAAGGACTCGGATAGGGTTTAGGCGGCGAGTTGGCCCGCTCACGCCCCCTTGACCTTAATGCTAATGTTCTTGATCGTATACGGATGCAGCGGTTTGCTGACTTCACCCCCCATCAAGGGGTTGGCCTTGACTTTGCCGCCAGCAATTTTATCCACCACAGCCAGGCCTTGGGTGATGCGACCGATTTCGGTATAGGTGTTGTATCCCTTTTGGTTGAGCCCGGCGCATTCCGCTCCCGTGCAGATAAAAAATTGGCTGCCATTGGAATTGGGACTGGCCGCGTGGGCCATGGCCACAACCCCCGGCGAATAGGGAACGGTCGGCGGCAGTTCCGCGTGCCAGGAGTAGCCAGGGCCGCCTGTACCGTTGTTTAAAGGGTCTCCGGTCTGCACCATAAAGGGCTTAATCACCCGAAAAAACGTATCTCCGTTGTAAAAGTGGTGACGGGCCAAGAACACAAAATTATTGGCGGCCACCGGGTCTTGTTTAGCAAACAAGGTCATTTGAAAGTTTCCCGCGGTGGTAGTGAAGTCGGCGACGTACGTTTTGTTGACGTTGATAGTTAAGGGCGGCGCCTTTTTCCAGCGCAAATTCCGTCCGCTTTCGATAGGCTTTCGCGGGGCTTGGTGACTAGTCGCGACGAACCCGGCTAATAATCCAGCGCCCAAGAGGACGGTAAGTCCTAGAGTCCAACGTTGCAATGTATTGCCTCCATCCATGCATAGGTCTGGCGGGTCTTCTAAAGTGCGCAAGCCCAGATTGTGCGGGTTGAGCGAAAATGAAGACCGCGTCGATGCTCGTCTTTATTTTACGGGATTCGCGAGCGATTTCAAACGTAGCCATAAACGAGTAGACTACCCCTAAGGAGGGGAAGGCATGCAGGCAATTCTTTTGAAAGGTTATGGGGGCCCGGAAGTGTTGGCCTTGGGAACAACGGCAGACCCTGTGCCCGGCCCGGAAGAAATTTTAATCGCGGTGCGCGCCGCGGGGATCAATCGCGCCGATTTATTGCAGCGAGAGGGACGATACCCGCCGCCTGAGCCGAGGCCAGATCAAGAAATTCTGGGGCTTGAGTGTGCCGGCATCGTCGAGGCTGTCGGCGACCGGGTGACGGACTTTGCCCTGGGGCAGCCGGTCGCGGCCCTGGTGACCGGCGGCGCTTATGCGGAGAAGGTCGCTGTGCACCAGCGCATGGCGTTCGCAGTTCCGCCCAACCTGGGATGGTCCGAAGCGGCCGCCATCCCGGAAGCTTTTCTCACCGCTTACGATGCCTTGACCGACAAGGCTCAGATAGGAGCCGGCGATTCGGTGCTGATTCATGCGGCTGCCGGCGGAGTGGGTTCGGCGGCCGTGCAATTAGCCCATTGGATGGGAGCATCCGTTGTGGCCACGGTTGGCAGTCAAGAAAAGGCCCATTTGGTCAGGAGCCTGGGCGCGGATGAAGCAGTAGTGTATCGCGAGCAACGCTTTGCCGAGGTTATCGCCGCCCGCGGTAAGGGGGTAGACATCATCTTAGATTTTGTCGGCCAAGCGTATTGGGACGATAATATTTCGAGCTTGGCGCCGGGAGGGAGGTTAATTATCGTGGGTACGTTGTCCGGTGCGGTGACGGACGTCAATTTAGGCCTATTGCTGCAAAAGCGGTTAACGATTCGAGGGACCGCGCTGCGGTCGCGGCCCTTGGAAGATCGCATGCAACTGATGCAGAAATTTATTAGCCATGCCCTGCCAAGCTTGGCCGATGGTCGGCTTAAACCGGTGGTGGACGTGGCCTTTGAGTTTGGCCAGGTGGCCAAGGCGCATGAATACTTAGCCCGCGACCGGGCGCGCGGCAAGGTGCTTTTAACTTGGTGAGGAATCCGCATCCAAGTACCCCTTAATCTGGCCAAGGAGTCTGTTTAACCCGGACTCGTCGAAGGGAACATCCGTTGGTCGACGACCTCCGGCCGCCCGGCGGTGCCCGCCTCCGCTATAGAGCTTGGCCATCATCTGCGAGGCATCGATCTGTTGGTCGCTGCGAGCCGACAGCCGCCCGTCGGGCTTTGCTATCAACACCAGAGAATACCCCTGTTGCAGAAGGCGGTGGCTGACTTCGTTGGTCGCGCCGTCTTCGTCCATCAACAGTCCAGCAATTTCCCACCTACCAGCAGTCAGGTGGCGGATTCGAGCCAGGCTTTTTTGCAGAAAAGCCTGTTCTTCGCGGACGAGACGCGCCAGATCTTCGGCTTCCGAAGCGACCAGCGGCACCCAACCTTGGCCAAACCGTTGGTGATACCAAGAAAGTCCGCGAGCGCGGAATAAGCGTTCAAGGTTTTGCCCTGGGTCATGCCGCGGCATCCATAAGTCATAAGCTTCCACCATGGCTATGAGCCGGTCCCACGCTTTTGAAGGGGCGAGCCAGCCTTGGTGTACGGCATAATCGTAGAAAAGATGGGAGCCTGAGCGACCCAAGTCAATGGTCACGCGGTTCTCCTCGGCCAACGCCAGAGCCGTGGCGTGGTGGTCTAAGATCCACCCCAGGGCAGGCTCCCAGTGGGAATACCACTCTTTAGGGATCGAGACATCGGCCAAATAGATGGGTAGAACGTCGCCCTTTGCGGCTAGTTGCTCGAGAGCGGTGAGCGCACGGTCGGGCTCTACAAACAGCGGGTCCAATCCGCTCGCCCATCCCACCAGTGCGGCGGTGGCTCCGTCTAAACAATCTTTATGGGTGATTAAGTGACCTTTTATCGCTATCTCCTCCATGATCGATTGGGCTTTTTCGGGCGGCCACCGTTCAGCCCGGGGATCACCGCCTTAAGCGGCTTCGACGCTTCCCAGTAAAGATGGTCCGAGCCGCTTCAAGTCCGCTGGCCACGGGCATCCAGAGGTTCCCTTAGGGAACCGAGACGAATTTGCTATAATGAGCAAAACAACGAGGTGGAGCCTGATGAATCCCCTGGACAAGCCATTGTCCTCGATTGTGGAAGCGATTGGCCATACCCCCATGGTGCGCTTATCCCGTATTATACCGAAATCGGGGGCATCCGTTGCGTTGAAGCTGGAATCGATGAACCCGGGCGGCAGTACGAAAGACCGAATTGCCGTGGCGTTGGTTAACGCTGCCGAACACGAAGGTCGGTTGCGGCCGGGAGGGACCATCATTGAGGCCACCGCGGGCAACACCGGTATTGCGCTGGCTATGGTGGCTGCCGTCCGCGGCTACCGGGCTATTTTCTATGTGCCGGATAAGATGAGTGCCGATAAAATTCGGCTTTTAGCCGCTTATGGCGCGGAAGTCCGGGTGGTGAAAGACGTTCCTCGCAGCGATCCTTTAAATTATCAACATCAGGCGCGTCAATTAGCCGAAGAACTCCCGAATGCGGCCTATATGGGCCAGTTCGAGCATGCAGCCAATCCGGACGCACACTTTGCCACCACCGGCCCAGAAATTTGGGGCCAATGCGGGCCCGAGATGGTAGCGTTTGTCGCTGGTGCCGGCACGGGTGGCACCATCTCGGGCATCGGTCGGTACTTGAAAGCTAAAAATCCGGGCATTGCCGTGGTGGGCGCCGATCCGGTTGGGTCTATCTTTACGGGATCCTACCAACCATTTCAGATCGAAGGAATGGGGGAGGATTATTATCCTCAAACTCTGGATACCGCTGTGGTCGATCGCTGGGTAGCGGTCAGCGATGCCGATGCCTTTGCCATGGCGAAACGGTTGGCTCGTGAAGAAGGCATTTTGGCAGGAGGTTCGACCGGAGCCATTTTAGTGGTGGCACTGCAAGTAGCGGAGGACTTCCCGCCGCCAAGCACGGTCGTGGCGCTGGCTCCAGATACCGGTCGAAATTATTTAAGCGGATTTTTTGGACGAAATCTGTCGCCCGAGGCGAGCCTGCCAATAGAGAGTGCCAAGGCGCAATCCGCGTGGCACGACCGTTAGGGGTCCCGCGTGTTGGCGGGGCTTGGTTTTAAGGCGATAGCAGCTGGACTTAAAGCCGAGGCGACAGGCGTTCAGGCGCGCTACCCAGCCAAGAGGCTTTGGGTTTAGGACTGGCTCGGGTCCCGAAACTTTCTTCTGATCGGTTTGGGGCCCGGGTGGTGTGGACGTTGACGCCTTTGGCCCATTGTCGCCAAAGTCAAACTCAGTGGGTCTTAACCGCAGGGCTTAGGGCGGCTAAGAAGACCTAAGAAGACCTAAGAAGATGCCCTTCGGGTTTTAGACGCTTTGGGGTGGAACCCGGGGGAGGGCTCGGGCAGTCAGGCGCGTATCCCTGGCTTGCCCAACCCACCACCAAATCCTCAAAAATGGAGCGAAACGGACTCCTGTTCTAATCAAGAAGGCAGGTCGTCGGGTATGACATCGCGGGCGCTATCGATGTCATAGATTCGGTTCTCGCCAAGATTGGAGGCGTCTTCGCCGCTTTCAGCGAACATCGAAGTTGCATACCTTTCCTGCCGAATATAGGGAAAAAGCCAAAATATCGGAGACGGCGAGGAAATGAGATGAAATCTAAGCGTCTCGACTGGATTGCGACGACCGGGCGGCCAAATGACAGCGCCATAGGTAAGTGGCCACGTGCTCCACGGAGGCGCGCACTTCTTGGTGACGACTGACTCCGCTTTGCATTTGCAACTGACAGCCAGGATTATTGACGAGAATACGGTCAGGCGTCTTTACCGCGACTTTTCCCATCTTGTCGTCTAGGATTGCTTGAGCCCAAATGCGATGGTTGATGTTATACAGTCCACCGGACCCACAGCACATCTCTTGGTCCTGAAACGAGACCAAGGTGTCCCCTTCCACTTGCCTCAGCAAGCGAATGGGGTCTTGCCCCGAACGTTGAACGTTGGCTAAATGGCACGAATTCTGCAGGACTATCCGGCTCCCGTTGCCCCTGAAAGCCAGCGGGGACGCCGTAGGTTCCAACAACAGGGTTGAGAAGTCTCGCACTCTAGAGGAAAAAGCCTCGGCTCTTTGAACCCAATCGGATTCGTCAGCCAAAAGCTCGGGATATTCTTGGAGCATCGCCCCGCAGCCCCCGGCGGCGTTGGCAATCCACGCCCAATGCTCTCTTTCGAAGGCGACAATATTCGCTTTGGCCAGCGCCTTAGTCGATTCGATTTCTCCCGAATGAAGGTGAATAGCGCCGCAGCACGATTGTCCTAAAACCACCTCCACCGAGTAGCCTGCCGCCTGCAGCAAGTTTCGCGCTGCCAGGTTTGCATCGGCGAACATAGAGTCCATCACGCAGCCGGAAAAAAACGCGACTCGCGGGGACATTGGGGTGGCTGGAGGATTCGTGTTGTCCCGGCGAATGGCACTCGTATCCCGGGTCTTCGGCAGCATCGCCAAGAAATCTGAGGCGATGCCCACGTCGGGTACGATTCGACTCAACCGTCGGCCTAGACGCGCAATTTGACCAAAGGCTTTGGGGTGTTTCGTGAGATAGAGCGCACTGCGGCTGGCTAACGCTCCGCGAAAGGCTGTACTTCCTCGGCGGATGAGATAGGTTCGCCCCGCCTCTAGAATCCGTTCATAATGAACACCGGATGGGCAAGCAGGCTCACAGGCTCGACATCCCACACAAAATTCCAAGGCCTCTTCCATCCCGGATAAGTCAGGCAGTTCCTGACGGGCAGCGGCTTCGACCATGGCGATGCGTCCCCGCGGAGAATGAAGTTCTTGTCCGCTGATGCGGTAGGTCGGGCAGGCAGGTAAGCAAAATCCGCATTTGTTGCAGTGCTCTGTCTCCGCCAAAACCCACGTGAAGGGTTGGGCAGGAAGAGGGTTTTTACTCATCGGTCAACGCCTCCCATGCCGGAAATCGGTGATTAGGATCGAACAGCCCAAACATCCTCTGCTCCAGGGCGGTCCATTCAGTCGAAGTGCGAATTTGGCTCGGCTGTCCACTTTGATGGTATCTGGCGACCCACGAAGGCAAGGAGACGAGGGCATCAGACGTCTTCACTTCAATGGCTCCTGAATAAGGATAGACGAAAAACGGATGTTCCGCCTGGCGCAGATGATGAACCTGTTTAGGAAGTAGGCCGGGGCGGACCCCCCCTTCCAGCCATTGGCAGTTTTCGGTCGCCTCCGACCGCCAAAAAGCGTCGTGATCACCGTCTACGGCATCGACTTGTTCCGTCCCATACCAGGTGATAGACCGGTCAAGGGCACGGACTTGGTGATTAATCATTTGGCGTTGGGAATCGATTTGGCGACCGTCCAGCCAAATCCACAAAACGGCCGTCTGATTAGGACCGGGCCAATGCAGCAAGAGCCCTCTGGGGGGCACTTGCTGGTTTCTAAGCTTTAGCGCGAGCTCTGCCAGCAGGACCGGATCTGGGTCAAAGACGCCAGCCACAGCGGAAGTCGGGGCTTTTGGACGAACCCGAAAAGTAATCCGCGTGATGGCTCCGAGCGTGCCCCACGATCCGATCAGCAGTTTCACCACATCGTAACCGGCGACATTTTTCATGGTTTTTCGGCCAAAGCGGAACTCTTGGCCCAAGCCATCGAGCCAGTCCAGGGCCAGTACATGATCGCGCCATCCGAGCCCGTTATCTCCCCAGTAGCGGGCGTTGGTGGCTACCAGTCCTCCCAGGCTACGTGCATTACCCGGCAACGTGGGCAGGGCCAGATGATGGCGGCTGAGTAAGTCCCGAAGCTTAGAGGCGCTAACGCCAGCTTCTACCACCACGGTGAGGTTTGGCTGGTCGAGATCGACGACTTGGTCGAGGCGTTCGGTCGCAACAACGGCGGCCTGAGGGCTCCAAGGGCCACGGCTGCCTTGACTGCCGCTCCCTTTAACCGCCACCTGAGAATAGGCATCGCTCACAATCATGCTGCGCAAAGCATCAATCCGTGAATCCGCCGCCGGCCGAGGTGGCTCAGGGTATGCCCCTCGATCGATCGGGTAGTCAGTCGGGAGCACCGCTTTACCGGGATTGAGCAAACTTAAGGGGTCAAACACCCGCTTGATGTCGGCCATGAGTTTAAGTTCATGGGGTCCGAACATCAGCGCCAGTTGCTCTAGCTTGTCGATGCCGATGCCGTGCTCTCCGGTAATCGAACCACCGCGTTCGACACAAGCGCGCAGGATAGCCTGGTCCGCGCTGCGCATGCGTCGGACTTCGTCTTCATCGCTTGGGTTATAGGGCAGATTTGGATGTAAGTTGCCGTCTCCGGCATGGGCGATGGTTAATATGGAGAACCCATGAGCGGCTCCGATTACGGTCACTTGCTCCATCATTTCGGCCAACAGCGGCCGAGGTACGGTGACGTCTTGGATCCACAAATGTCCCGCAATTTGAGCGGCCGCCCCGTAGGCTGAACGCCGCCCTTTCCATAAATTGGCCACCTCGGCGGGCGTCTTCGCATGTTCAATCGAGAGCGCGGCATGTTCTTTCAAAATGGCCTCGATGGTGTTGCGCTCGGCTTCGACGTCTCCCTCGCTGCCGTCCACCTCAATCAACAATACGGCACCGGCTTCGGGAGGATATCCGGCGTGCACGAACCGTTCGATCGTCTCGATGCTCTTTTTGTCGAGCAACTCCAACGTGGAAGGAATAATCCGTCCGGCGATAATGGCGGAGACGGCGTCGGCCGCGGTGGCCACGTGGTCGAAAGCTACCAAGAGGGTCGCCGTCGCCGGGGGATTAGAGGTAATTTGTAATTCGAGTTGATCTAAAAGCGCCAAGGTGCCTTCCGAACCCACGATGAGACCGGTTAGGTCCAGCCCTGGCCGCCAGTCGCGCACGGTCGGCAAACTTCGGCAGATTCCGTCCACTAAATAGACTCGACCGCCTAACACGTGGTTTGTGGTGACCCCGTATTTCACACAGTGCGGCCCACCGGAATTTTCGCTGGCATTGCCTCCTAACGTGGAGATTCGATGACTTGAAGGATCCGGTGCGTAGAAATACCCTTGTTCGGCGAGCAACGATTGAAAGTCGGCATTGACAAGACCAGGCTCAACCACGGCTTCGCGGCTGTCGGGATCCAGATTAATCATATGATTCATGTGGGCAAAGGCGAGGACGATGCCGCCCAGGACGGGCGTGGTTCCCCCGCTGAGGCTGGTACCTGCTCCTCTACCTATGACCGGCACTGCAAACTCTCGGGAAACGGCGAGGACATCGGCCAAATGCTGACCGTGTTCAATAAAAACGACGGCGTCGGGCCAATGCCGTTCTCCGGTGGCGTCATAGGCATACGCTAAGCGCCGACTGGGATCAGTCCATACCGTGGCCGATGGCATCGACGAAACCAACTGGTCGGCAAATTTTTCGTGCTCGCCCTCTGACCATGTTTTTTGCAATCGCAATAAGTTGGGCCGATTCAGTGCCCCCCATAGATCTTTCATCACCGTGCATCGCAAGGGGGGACTTTATTCGATGCGGCCACGAGCCCGCGACTTCCAAGGAGCGATGATGCCCTCGGCCTGGCCTGTCCCATTCCTGCTCCCCCTTTCTTTCCTCTTGTTATCCCTGGACTACGGACGACGCCCCCACCGGATCAGTTCATTCTTAAAGGGGTTCTGATCCGATTTTCGCCTCAACCGGGATAGCCTTTAGTCTCATCCCTCGAAATTACTTTGAATGGATCTGGCTTTACACGGTGCATGCCATCCGACGGGCGTTAGCCCTGAAATTCGCAGCGATCAAACGGCTTTAATCAAAAGCGGCCCGTATTTTGCCCCGGCCTCAAATGTTGTGTGCTCTGGGCGATAACTTGGCCGTTCTCATTTCTTGGTCTCCTCGGTTCCGCCTGCGCAAATCGGAATTCGTACTTCGCTCCTTAATCGGGAGATGCGATATCGACCGCATCGGATTTTAGCGCATGCCGACAATGATATACACTGTGTTGCTCTCAACGCCGCCCCTGGCCCCAGCGTCTTCGCGATTCGCGGCGAAGAAACTCAGCGATGCCTTCTTTAGAATACTCTATGGCTGATTGGAAGCATATGCTTGGGATTATTGTAAGAAATATTTTTCAAAAATACACGTTCGACTGAGCTTAGACGTGGAAGCGACCGCCATCGGCCGCGTGCGCGGTGGCGACCGAGGGTTCATGGGTTTGGGACGAGTACTCAAGCCGGGAGAATAGCAGGCAGCGGTTGGCGTTAGACGCCGTGGCCGGATGTTCCAGGGATGGGTCGTTTCTCGGTTTCTCGGTTTCTCGGTTTCTCGGTTGTGCAAGAAACTGATAAAATTATTGGAGTTGGAAAGGCGGGCGAGACATGTTAGATCGAGTGCGATCCTGGTTGCCGGGTGCGCAGAAGAAGGCAGCGGCGCCGAAGCAAGATGTAGAGAGTAGTGAGTTGATGGAATGGATCGTTCAAAAAAAACCGATGACTCTGCTCGATGTTCGCGATCAAAAATCTTTTCGATTAGGGCATATTAAGGGGGCGACGCTGATCCCCGGCTATGAGTTGCAACAACGAATGCACGAACTGCGGACCGATCGGATGGTCGTTGTTTTGGCGGCGACCGACGCTAAAGCGGTCCGGGCCGCCCGCTTGCTGCGAAGTGGGGGATTAGAGGCGTTGGTGTTAAAGGGGGGGATTGTCAAATGGTCGGGAAAATTGGTCAAATAAGGCTAATGGACCGGATCTTGCTTCGCGCTATCGGAGCTTTGGCTTTGGTCGGAGGGGCGATATTTTTTCTGGACCAATTGCCGCTAATCGGCGGCTATCTGGTGTTGGCCGGGTTGACCTTTATGGCTTTTTCGATAGGATTTAGGCGCCGGTATCAAAACGTACTGAAGAATCCTCCTGACGGCTATGAATTTACCGGAGAAAGGCTCTTCAACCCTCCGGGGGAAGAGTATGTAGAGGTTTGGCACCGTGGCATCGCTAGAGTCTACGTTGCGGCCGCTCGGCCAGGCGAATGAGTCAAGCACCAAGTTTTGGCGGAGTCATTCATGGGATAGAGCACGAAAAGCCCCAAGTCTGGCCGACGACTTACCAATACTTCAGTAATGATAAAACGGGGGCGAGGGCTTAGCAAAGGAATATTCATGACAAACTCTGCAGGCCAGGGCGTGAGTAGTTCTGCGTCGGGGCGAAAGGTTTCGCTCAAATAGTCCCAAAGCTCGCCAAGGTCCCTGGCTAGTTGACGTTTGGCGTCGACGATCCATCCTTCCTCGTGTGGATATAATGACCACTCCAAGAGCAACCGGCGAACGATGAAACTGACTGCCGCACTAGATAGCATCGGGGCTTGTCGGTGAGTCGGTCGGCAGAGGGCAGGGACCACACTCTGCCCGATGGGCAGATCCAGAGAGAAGGCGGAGAAGAGATTTTCCATCGCCGGGTTGCATGCTGACAAATGGCCGGCCACGTCGAGGACGGCGGCGGGATATGGATTGAAGCGGGCCAGTAGAGTATCGGCGTTGGGCGGCAACGGTAGGTTGGGATGAATAAGCGGGCGATATCCTCCAAGATAAAGCCAACGATTGACTTCTCCGGTCACCAACGGTGTGTGTAAAACTTCAGCCAGCCGAATCAAAGTGGCTCGGGGAATTTCTATCACTTGATGGTTTTCGATTCGAGACATTTGCTTTTGCGAGATCGGCACCTTCTTGGCCAACTGATATTGCGACCAGCCCAATGCTTCTCGAAGGCGCCTGATCGAAGATCCGATGTCCTCCGTCATTTGGCTTATCCTCCCATCGTCACTTATGGTTGGACAACATTCGCCAAGAAGACCTCAAATCCCTCCTTAAATGTTCGAGATGACAGCATCGATGTCGTGGATGGGGTGGACTAGCTTGAGGCGTGTTCGTAGAAACTGCGGGGGCCAACGCCATTTTCGTTTCATCAGACAGTCTGAGCACGGTCGTCGGCGACGGCTTTGGGTGAATTTTTGCCGACCACCGTCTGCGCTGAAATCGTGGTGCGGGAGCGAGGCGATTTTGATAGTGCGACCAGCCCTTTCCTTCGAAGGATAAATAGGCATCGAAGCTTTGGATGGTGCCCGCGCCAAGAGCTGTGTGTCGGGTCTCCCAATCGGTGGTCAGGAGACGGCCTCGGCTTAGCCTTTCGATTTTCATCCAGGTGGCCTGGTTATTCAGCCCCACCGGGCCGGGATCCGCCGCACCCAATACGAAGTGATGATAAACCGCGGTTCTCGGCCACCCTGATGGCCGCCGCACTTCACAGTGAATCTGACCGTCTTGCCACCACGCCAGATAGAGAAATTGGGGAGAGACAAAAATGTTTGGCCAGGCAACGTTGGCTAAAGGTGGGTCTTGGCACCATAAGCCTTGGCGGTCATGATAGGCCAATACCCAATGCCGATCGCGCGCATGGCCCAAACTCCACCAGACCTTGTTGTCGGCCGTGGCCCAACCCTGAGTGATTTGACCTTCGGGCCACCAATCCATCTGAAGCGGTACGATTTCTTGACCCGCCACCGAAACCGTGGTCAGGCGGCCGTGGTCCCGCAACAACGCAAACTGGCTGCCGCCGAGTAGAAGTTGTCCGCGACCTATCCACTGGGTTTGGGTGGGATAATTGCAGTCGATAATCTGATACAAGTTTTGTTGCACTGTTTCCAAGGCCAGCGAAAGGGTTTCGCGAGTGCGATAAAAAGGCCAAAATCTTCCTACCCGAAACGCTGTAAGGCGTCGCGCGGATCCTTCCGGAGGGAGGAGCCAGAGGCTTTGGTCAGGTTCCAGCCAAAAAGCCCACTCGCGTCCGCACACCTCCCGAACTTCTCGGCGTCGGAGTGCGTTCTTGCTTTGAAGGCGAGGTCCGCTATGGACGACGTTCTCTCCCGACGCGGGCAAGTCCGGCATATCCGTCCTCCGACTAGTGCTGTCATCCCCATGCACGGTTCGAGTTCAGCTACATATATCGAAAGCAGAGGGAACCTGCAGCATGGCGTCTCTCTCCAAACGCGACAAGGAGGCCCCAAAATGGCCACAGTGACATCGGGTCCATGTTCCAGCGGTTGCTGCCCTCCACCGACCGAAATCGACTGCATCATGGTCGACAAGGTGTATGCCTCATGCAGTCAAACCGTCACCGCAAGCACCATAGTAAACGATATGACGTTGCCGCCCGGCTGTATTCCTCCCGGGACCACGTCTGGAGCCCTGACTTGCACGGTAGACCTGACCGATTCGACTTGTGCCGTTGGTGCCGTCGTGGCCAGCGGAACGGATTCTATCAACAATATCACCTACACCATTTCGGCGGTGGTCAACGTCACGTGTGTCAATGGTGTCACCGTCGTTCCAGTGTCCGTCTATACCACGACGACCGTACCGCTCTATAATCCTTCTGGCACTACGCCCGTGTGCACAATTCTTACCGGGACCTCAAGCGCGGTGATTTTACCCAACGGCCAATTGTCGGTGCAAGTCACGCTCTGTTTACTGCTGCAAACCCTGGCCACGGTCCAATTGTTGGTTCCCGCCTATGGGTATTGCATGCCATCTCCTTGCGAGGTGGCGGCTATTGGGGTGTGCCCGCCGAGCACGCTGTTCCCGCCACAGTCATAGCAAAAGGAACTCCAACGCGCCTTGGTTGGAGTTCCTTTTTTCTGCCTTATGTCATGGATTGTGCCTGGGCTGAGCTATTGAGTGGGCCCAGCAAACAGTTCGGAAACGACCCAGCCGGTCGTAGGCGAATAGGCGGCGCCGATGCCCGCCTGGGTGAAGTAGGCGGCCATAATGTTGGCTTCGTGCGGCGGAGATGCCATGAGTAGGGCGAACGCTTCGGCAATGGTGGGCGCTTCGGCAATATTCTCTGCTCCCATAGACTCGTCGTTGATGCCAGCCGCAGTTTCCATTTGAATCGGCAAGCCGTATACCGGGGAATCTTCGCTGAAATAGCCGTCAGTAATCATCGCGTCTGCTCGTTCCTGAGCGAGTTGAGCGAGAGCGGAACTATTGGTCAGCGCCGCTTGACCGCCACTAACCCGGGCTTGATTGATCAACGTGAGCATTTGTTGCGCCGCGGCTAAGTCGGCGGAGGACGCATTGGCCGACGTCCCTCCCGCTGACGGTGGTGGTGTCGAAGGTTCGGAAGTCGCGCTCGTCGAAGACCCGGCTGAATTCGGCGAAGACGGGCCTGAATTAGGTGACGGAGCCGGACTGCTTGAGGTATCCGAGGTCGAAGCGGTAGCGGGCGCTGGACTCGAAGTGGAGGGATTGCTCGGCGCCGTGGGTGACTTTGCGACGCTAGCGCCTGGCAATTTCGTATTTCCCGTTGCAGCAAGATAAGCGTGAATAGTGTCAGCTAAGTTCTCCATGGTGACAACGCTCGATACCTCTTGGGATCCATCCGCCGGCGATAGTGGGATGGCAGCCGAGCTCAGTGGAGTCAAGAACAGTTTGGAACCGATGATTAAAGTGATCAGCATAGACATTTTAAGTCTCCTTCCTGATGAAGCTGTTGCCATCGTACCGGCACCTTGGATTGGAGGCAAAGCGGTCCCGTGGGGCTCAGACGAGATATGCGGCCATTGGCTCTTTACACAGGAAATATATCGGATCGGATGAAAACTTCGACATGGGTACCATTTCATGGAAAGACATATCTCGCACTCTGCTGGATAACGTCGGAGCATCGTATCCGTTTCAGCTAATCTCTCGGTATACCGGTTGGACCAAACCGAAAAGAGAGGGGCCGCGATGACTAAAAAAGGGCCGTGGTTCATCGCGAGTCGACTCGGACCCTAACCGTGCATGGTGGATTCTGATCGGGGTTCGATACGGTGGTTTTCACTGACTTGCGGCGCATCCACAGGGCTCTCCCGGGCGCGGTCAACCCAATCGTCGCAAGCGAAACGGTATAAGTCGGCTACGGTTGGCAACCATGGTGGTTTGGCGTACTCTCATAGAAGAGTTTAGTATTGAGACACACAAATTTATGTCGGATCGACAGAATGAGGGGACTAGTATGTCACAGCAAGAACGATTGAAACAGGACCGACAGTGGCCTAGCGCCAAGACCGTGGAGGGCCCCGAACGGGCACCGCATCGCAGCATGTATCGAGCTATGGGGTTTTCTGACCAAGATTTTCACAAACCCTTTGTGGCGGTGGCGAACGCTGCCTCAGAAGTGACCCCGTGCAACCTTCAGTTGGATTTAGTCACTGCGCAGGTGAAGGCTGGGATCGAGCATGGCGGGGGCAAGCCTATTGAATTTCGCACCATCACGGTGAGTGACGGGATTGCCATGGGACACGAAGGAATGAAAGGGTCCCTAATTAGCCGGGAAGTCATTGCCGACTCGATTGAGTTGGTGTGTTTTGCGGAACAGTTTGATGCACTGGTCGCTGTAGGCGCCTGCGACAAAAATATTCCGGGCATGTTAATGGCGGCTGCTCGGCTGAATATCCCTACGGTCGTAGTCTATGGTGGAACCATTATGCCAGGTCAGTATCGCGGCAAATCGGTGGGAGTCGGCGACGTTTTCGAGGCGGTAGGTGCCTATTCAAGCGGACGAATGAGTCTCGACGAACTCGAGGGATTGGAGCGAGCCGCGTGTCCTGGAGCCGGTGCCTGTGCCGGGTTGTTTACCGCCAATACCATGGCTACCATGATCGAGGTTCTGGGCTTTGGGCTGATTGGCGGTTCAGCCATTCCGGCCGTCGATGGCCGTCGTGGACAATCCGCTCATCGCGCCGGGGAGGTTGTCGTAGACGCGCTCATGCAGGGAATTCGTCCGCTGGATATTTTAACCAAGCGCGCCTTCGAGAATGCGATTACGGTAGCGGCCGCCCTCGGCGGGTCAACCAACAGTGTGCTGCATTTAATGGCGATCGCTCGCGAAGCGGGAGTGGACCTGTCTTTGGACGATTTTTCGCGCATCACCGATAAGACGCCGCACATTGGCAACCTGAAGCCGGGCGGTGAGTACTTTATGGCGGATTTGGATCAGGTGGGGGGAGTCCCCCTGATTTTGCGGGAATTATTAAATGGCGGATATTTGGACGGGAGCGCGATCACCGTGACTGGCCGAACCTTGGCGCAAGAGGTCGAAGACGCTTATATTCCCGATGTTGCACAACGCGTCGTATTTCCTGTGACGGCTCCGCTCCACAAGAATGGAGCTTTGACCATCTTACGAGGGAGTCTCGCTCCCGAAGGTGCTGTGATTAAGGTGACCAGCCCCACTGGAACCGTACAAATCACCGGACCTGCTCGGGTGTTTGATGGGGAAGAGGCCGCGTTTGCCGAGATCCAGAAGGGCTCCATTCATTCTGGCGATGTTGTGGTGATTCGCTATGAAGGCCCGCGCGGCGGCCCGGGAATGCGGGAAATGCTGGCTGTGACAGCGGCGATTGTCGGCCAAGGCCATACGGATGACGTGGCCATGGTGACCGACGGTCGCTTTTCAGGAGCAACCAAGGGCCCGATGGTCGGCCATGTGTCTCCGGAAGCCCAGGTCGGAGGGCCATTGGCTCTAATCCAAGATGGCGATATGATTACCATCGATACCGTCAAGGGCAGTATTGATGTGGATTGTTCGGCCGCCGAGTTAGCGGATCGACGGTTGAAGTGGGCACCGCCCGAACCGCGTTATCGCCACGGCGTATTGGCTAAATACGGCCGTCTCTTTCAATCAGCATCGGAGGGTGCAATTACGAGCCGCTAGCGAGCTGCCGGCGACGGTTAAATGACGATGCGCGGGAGTCGTCGCATGTGGACCCTGTGGTCGATGGCTAGGAAGTGAACGGCAGTGGCTTGTACCCGGGGCCGTGTTGTTCATCGGTTCGAACAGGATGCGCTGACGTGGGCGCCTCAGAACCAGGTGATGTGGATTTAGATGCTCGACGAGGCAGAGGTTGGCATGAAAGGGGTCCAGCATGCTCAGACCCATGCTTCGCCGAGCTACCATAAAAGGTGGTGGAACGGTACTTTTTTGGCGCGCGAGCAGGGATTTTATTGAAAGACATCGAAATCGTGTCTCGGAGGGATGGGCATGGGCGAATGGTCGTTTGAAACGTTGGCCGCCAGCCTTCGTGCGGATGTAACCGATTTGAAAACGTTCCACGAGGTTTTGGCCCAAAAGTTGGAACAAGCTCTGGGTCAAGGCGCAGTCGAAATTAAGCGCAGTGGATTTCGTTGGCAGGCGGATCGTCCGTTGACGAAGCTTAGCGTGAACTTTGGCGACGTCCGCCTGGAAGCGGAAAAGAACTCATTGGGGATGAGTTATAAACAGACCAAGTTAGTTCGGGGAATCGCATTAAAGTCAGACATTGTTTCCTTAGAGACCTGGCTCGACTCGTTGTCAAAGGCGCTTTGGGCGCATGCGGCCGCAAACCAAGCTACGCGCCAGGTCTTGGAAAATTTTCTGCTAGATGATTAGTGGATGGTAGGCGACGCGAATAAAGGAGAGCAAAGATGCCGTTATGGAGGCGTCGGGACACGGGTGGCAGCGAGAACCTTAACCGGCAAAGTCAACAAGAACTTCAGGAACATCATATCCCCACCCAAGCCCGTCTGCGAATGGAACGGAGAGATGGTGCCTGGGGCAGTACTTTGTCTGTGCCTGGGTTGCTGGCGGCGCGCCGAGCTCAACTCGAGCCTATCGGTCAAGTGATGGGGAGTTCGGTCATGCATGTGGGATATAGCGGATCGTGGCTTCAAGGCGGTTGGCGAGAGGGAGACATCCGCCCGTTAAGTCGGGTAATGAGTGTCGCTCGTCAAAACGCCGTCGAACGGATGAAAATCGAAGCCAGGCTGCTTGGAGCCGACGGAGTCATCGAAATGCAGGTCGAACAAAAGCGGTCATCTTGGGGGGCGGGACTGTTGGAATTTCAGGCAGCGGGAACCGCCGTCCGCTATTCGGCACCGCTTCCTCTAGAAACGCCCTTCATTTGCAATCTTCCCGCTGCCGACACCATGGCTTTATTGGCCGCAGGGTTCTTGCCCATTGAGTGGGTGTGGTCTACGACTGCGTATTATGTGTTATCCACATGGGGCGTTGAGCGTGCGGAGATGAGTTGGAGCAATCAAGAGATCAGCCCTTATTCTCAGGCCGTCTATCGCGCTCGGGAGTTCGTCATGGCTGAGATCAGACAACAAGCCAAAGTTCATGCGGCTTTAGGCATCATCGCCGCAGATTGGCACATGGGAGTGGAAAGCGTCCGGGTCAATCGACCGCGCGTCGATGGCCGAGGAGCGGTGGGAATGATGGTTGAAGCCCATGACGATCATATTATTCATCTGACGCTGAGTGCCACGGCCATTCGAGATTACGCTCCGGACCGCATGCTCGACCAACTTATCAACTTGGGTTTTTCGGTCAACGATCAACCAACAGGAAATAAGCCCTAGCCAACCGCCGGCTCGCACGCGAGCCATGAGGAGGAAATGATGTCGACCACCCCCGAAGATTTGCCGGCCCATGCGCTTGACCGCCTAGCTACCATGCAGGGAGGCGAAAAACCCTTATGGACCTCGGATCTGAGTGTCAACGAGTTTTTGTTGGTGCGTCAAGCTGGATTCGAACCCCTAGGACTGGTCTTAGGCAGTTCGATTTATCACGTGGGCTATCAGTTTGCAGGGATCCGTCAGAACCTGGAAATGACGGTGCTGACTCAAGCGATGTATCATGCTCGAGAACTTGCCATGACGCGGATGGAAGAGGAGGCCGAGTCGCTTCATGCCGACGGCATCATTGGCGTGCGACTCGAAGTCAATCGCTATGAATGGGGAGCAGGCTTGGCGGAGTTCATGGCCATTGGCACGGCCGTGCGCTCCCTCGGGGAAAGTCACCGCCCCGCGCATGGCCGGCCGTTTACGAGCGATCTGTCGGGGCAGGATTTTTGGGCGCTGCTGAAGTCAGGGTATAAACCGGTGGGCCTGGTCATGGGAAATTGTGTCTATCATGTGGCTCATCAATCATTGGGTCAGTCCTTGCGGACCATGGGGCAAAACGTGGAGATGACCAATTTTACCCAAGCCCTTTATGATGCCCGCGAATTAGCGATGGATCGCATGCAGACAGAGGCTTCGGATCTGGGGGCACAAGGGATCGTCGCGGTACAACTACTGGAACGAAACCACGGTTGGGGCAGTCACGTCATTGAATTCTTCGCCGTGGGGACTGGTGTGGTCGAAGGCAATCCAGACCATATGGTGCCTGAACCCCAATTGATCTATCCCTTGAACGGATGAGGTGAACCTGAGACGACCACGGTCCTTGGTTTGACGCCCGCCGATGGAGTTCGCCCGGGTGTGGTCCCCTCGGACAACGAACTCGCGCTAACCGGGATGAGATGAGTCATTGGCGGCGTGGGGGAGTCGGGACCAGATGCCGGCGAGGACCAGGCCCAAAGCGAGCATGGACCAGTACAGCAGGTGCGGGCTCTGGACAATACCAGGACTTAAGGTGGGAGCCAGGATGGTGACCAAAAGCGCGGAGGCTCCGCCGACCACCGCTTGAATGTCTACTCGCGCCGCATCGGGGATCCAAGTCATCCAGTAGGTGGTGTGACTCGACCAATAAAGTCCCTGGCCCGACACAATCAGGCCCCAGGCCACCAGGAGGGTCCAAAGCTCTGCCCGAGGGGTCACAGCCAAAAGCGAGAACCCCACCATGAGCGTCAGGATTGCGAGCCCCAAGGTGGTTCGCGGTGGTAGTTTCGCGATTCTTGTATGCTGGTGCCAGAGAACGAGGCCAAAAATGGAGGTCGCTAAGGGTAAGAAGGCCAACGTGCCGACCGAGATATCAAGTCCTCGGCGGAGAACAAAGGTGAGGGGGGCAAAGGTTGCAAACAGGGAGAATCCGACCTGGGCGAGGGTGCGAAGAAGCGCTAGGGTATAACCCTGACCGCTCAAGCCTAGCTGAAGTCGCGTCCGCAAGGGAGTACGAGCGCCCGCCCAGTGGGCGGCACGCTGGGATTCACCGACCGAGGACTCGTGGAGGAAGCATTGCCGAAACAGCCATGCCCCGAGCAAAACCGGCAAAGCCAGCAATAAAATCACGCGACCGGAACGACGAATGCCCACGTGACCAATCCACGGAGCTAAGATGGGCACCGCGATTCCGCCTATAATGGTTAAAATCTGCAGGCGCATATAACCGGTGCTTGTTTCTTGGGGCGTTTGGTCCTCGCTGAATAAACTGTTCCAGGCGGG
>DAHXNH010000100.1 GCA_027365485.1 Clostridiales bacterium | reverse complement strand
TAGCCGCCATGCCAAGTTCGGGACTCCCGTTCCCATGCGACTCAGCCCGATGGTACGGTGTTCCAGGTGTGCCGAATTGACCGGCTTGGTTGCCGATCCCATTGATGCCCTGCCAGCAGGGCTTTCGAAATATACTCGAATGTTGGTGCTCACTGGTTTTGTCATCACTTCTACCAACCTTGGTGTCATCAGACATGCACCTAAGGGGCGAAAGACCTCAAGCCGAGATCCGCCCTAGGGGCTGGGATTCGACCTGAACTCGGCCTGGCGTCCTCGCCAGGTTCGGGCCGGATTGACGTACCCATCAACCCTGCCATTGCTTGCCGCTCTACCGATCAGCAGAAAACCCAGTGCTTATGCCAATCAGCCAATACCGCGCGGACACCAGGGGGAGTGCCCAGACCCCCGGTTTCTCCTCGGAACTTGGCTAGCACTGAGGGTCACTAGCTTGGCCAAACCAAAGACCACAGGAGTTAGCCATAACCGCCTAGCCCTTAAAGACTAACCCTGACCCTCATCTTGGCGACCGCCATCCAGGACTAGGAGTCTCCATGACGTGCGTTAGCGCACGACGTGCCAGGCTGGGTCCTGGTCGAATAGGTCATCATCTGAGGCCCCCCGTGTTTCTCTGGAGCTTTTGAGAGTTGGATCATGCGGTATGATACACTTGTCATTCGAGCACGAATCGTCCAATATTTAAATGGATATTACCGAAGGAGGACGTCAATGACAACGAGTGCCCTACGCCTCGAGAACGTTACCAAACGGTACGGAGCGGTGCTCGCCGTCGACCATCTGTCCCTAACCGTGCCCTCTGGCATTGTCTTTGCCTTATTGGGTCCCAATGGCGCTGGTAAATCGACCACGTTGGAAATGGTGGAAGGTCTGAGACGGCCCGATGAAGGCGACGTTTGGTGGGGCGATTTGGATGTGGGCAAGCATGCGGATGAAGCTCGGGCGCGATTTGGTGTGCAGTTACAAACCAGCGCCTTCTTTGACTTGCTCACGGTTAAAGAGACCTTGGAATTGTTCAAAAGCTTCTATCGTCGAAGCCTGCCGGTGGCCGACCTTATTGCCCGACTGGATTTGACCGACAAGCAAAATGCGCGAGTCGATGGTCTGTCGGGAGGGCAGCGGCAACGCTTGGCCTTAGCCTGCGCATTGGTCAATGACCCCGAGGTCGTGTTTCTCGACGAACCCTCAGCGGGCTTAGATCCCCAAGCCCGCCGAAATTTATGGGACGTGATTTTGGGGTTAAAGGCCGAAGGGCGCACGGTGGTATTGACTACGCACTACATGGAAGAAGCGGAGATCCTGGCCGATCGCTTGGCCATCATCGACCATGGCCGGGTGCTGGATGAAGGCACGCCTCGGGAACTGATTCAGCGGCATATGCCTGCCGCCGTGGTGGAGGTGTCTCGGGCGGTGGGAGTCCATGCCGGGATGGTGTTGCCGTCGGTGCTCAGCATCGACGAACGTGATGACGTCACCTTGCTGGTCAGCGACCGTCTGGAGGACACCTTAGTCGGCTTAGTCAATTGGGCTGAGCGCGAGGGCCGGGAGATCACGGGACTGACGACCCGCAATGCCACATTAGAAGATGTGTTCTTAAAACTTACGGGAAGGAGCTTGCGCGAGTGAATGCCATGATCGTGCTGACTCGCAGTCTGTTGCGACAGACGGTACGCAATCGTCAAGGATTGTTTTGGACCCTGTTTTTCCCCTTGGTCCTCATGGTGGTCTTCAGTTTTTTGGGCAATTCCGAGAGTCGGGTCGACTTGGCCATTGTGACGCCTCCGGGGCCATCGACGGTGGTGGTGACCGCGTTTCAGCATTCCCCTTTATTTGCGGTGAAGAAACTCAGCCGCCAGCAGGCATTGCAAGCGGTTCAACGCGGGCAAATGGACGCGGCCTTGTTTGTGCCGGCCACCCGAACTAAGCGGACTACGCTCCTCACCCTTCGGTACAACAACGCCAATGTACTCAGTGCAGAGCAGGCCGTGGGTGCAGTCGAGGCCTTTGTGGACCAGGCCGATATTGACCTCTCGGGCCGACCACCGCTCTTTCAGGTGTCCGCGCAAGCGATGACTCACTCCCACAGCTCGACCTATCTCGATTTTCTGCTGCCCGGGATCTTGGCGCTGATGACGATGCAAAATAGCTTGTTCGGCATCGGCTCGGGGTTGACTCGTTGGAAGGAAAAAGGGGTGTTGCGTCGGTTCCGGGCCACTCCGGTGCAGCCGTTGCAGTTTTTGGCGGCGACGGTCATCAATTATGTGGTCGTGGGCCTAGTCAGCGCTGCCATCGTCATCGGCTTCGCAACGACTATCTTACATGCGTCCGTGATGATTCCCTTGGGGCCGACGGCACTGGTTCTCCTGCTGGGGATGGGTTCATTTCTGTCTATCGGCTTTATCGTGGCCGGCTTCTCCAAGAGCCAAGAAGCCACCATTCCGATTATTAACCTGATTAGCTTTCCCATGATGTTTCTTTCCGGCGTCTTCTTCTCGGTGTCATCGCTGCCGCACGTGCTTGCCCAGATTGTTCAATATTTTCCGCTTACCTACGTCGCCGAGGCCCTGCGTGGTCTGATGAGCGGCCAATTGACGATGGGCAGTCCCGCCTTAACGAAGGATCTGTTGGGCCTGGTGATATGGATTGCGGTCACCGGAGTGATCGCGTCCAGGACCTGGCGATGGGAATAGGGCGATAGAGGCGTCAAAGGGCGCCAGGTGTTTTCGGCCTGGCGCCCTTTGGTTGAGATGCGAGGGGAGGGGAGTTTGGGGAGCAGCGAGATGGGAGATTCCACCGCTGGGCCTTGGTTTTGAGTCAACCTACGTCTGCCGAGATGGTTCAAGAATTATACTGCGCGCGGATCAGAATTTTTGTCTTAGGGGACGGCCACAGGGCTGGAAAACCATTATGCAGCCGGGGGTTGGGACACCCACAGCCCTGGCACCAAGCGGTGAAAAGCGATCCGCGCCCAGTATAAGCGGAGCCATAGGCTGTGATGACCTGCCATTGGGAGAGAAAGTCTTCTCGGTGCGCAGCCAGTCGGGGCACTTCAGGTTCGGCCGCACCAGGTGGTGCAGGCGTATCAAGAGTTGGCGCGGCACGAACGGATTGAGAGCTTTGAGAACAGGGGCATTGGTCACCCAGTCCACCGCTCTGGTGGAGCCCGTTCGGCAATCACTTGGCGCTGAGATCGCCGGCCAATTTCTCGGGTACCTCCAAAGGGTTAGGGTGTTTGCTAAAAGAGGTACGCAACTGGACATCCGAGCGATCCAGGAAAAGGCAGAAAATCGGAGGCCACCGAAGGGCATGACGCGGAAATTCGGGGACAAGGACCGAGGGCGGGGCTCTCGACGAAAGCGTGGCGGGCACCCTGGGGGTGATGGGCGATGAGAATGAGAATGACCTTGAGGACTGCCACGGCGGTGAAGGATTACGGGAGGAGGCCATGGTGCATGCGCAAGATTGCGGTGATTGGATCGGCCGGATCCGGCAAGTCGGTCTTGGCCAGAGCCTTGGGAGAAATCACTCAGATCCCGGTGTATCATTTGGATGCGTGGTATTGGAAGCCTGGATGGAAACCATCGGTGGACGAAGAGTGGGAGGCGGTGCAGCGCGAGTTGGTGCAGCGCGGCCAATGGATCATGGATGGCATGTATACGAAATCGTTGTCCATTCGCTTGACGGCCTGTGACACCGTGATTTTCTTAGACTTGCCGCAGTGGCTCACGACCTATCGAGCTATCAAGCGAAGCCTTCAATATCGTGGTCAGACGCGACCCGATTTGGCGGAAGGTTGTGTAGAGACGTGGAGTTGGGAATTCGTAAAGTTCGTGTGGACATTTCGTCAAAAAAAGCGTTCCGAGGTGCTGCACACCTTGCAGGCATTTCCCACGCACGCGGTGATCACGTTGCGAACCCCGAGAGAAGTGAGAGATTTCTTGAAACGCCTGCGTCTGACTTGGGATGCTGAGATCCGGCGCGAACGTGACCAGTAGGGATTGGAACGATCCGAGCATACGATTTCGTGTCATCAGCTTTGGCTCATCGGGTCAGCTTCTCCCCGGGCAAGACGATGGAGGCCCGAAAGGATATGGCTTGGGCTGGGGTGGGCAGCGTCGAGACGAGAGACACCGAAGATGGGAAAACGGGAAAA
>DAHXNH010000091.1 GCA_027365485.1 Clostridiales bacterium | reverse complement strand
CCATGAGAGCAAGCGTGATCGTCCTTCAGGCACCGCCCGTCGCATGCAAGGTCTCTTGGCAGACTCGTGGCGCCGAAGTCCCGACGATATCCCCGTGCACTCGATTCGTCTGCCCGGTCTAATAGCCCACCAGACGGTAGTTTTCGGTACCCAGGGGCAGGTGCTTAGTTTTCGCCATGATGTGCATGATCGCAGTGCATACGCACCGGGGGTCATTCAGGCGATCCAAAAAGTCCATGCCCTAAGGGGTCGGTTAGTCGATGATCTAGGCGTCATTTTGGATAGAGATTAGACCATCTCTGGGCCACGGCTTGCTCGGCCAGTGCGAAAAACTTTCGCGTGAAGGGACGGTCGTTGTCCCGCAAATCTTGTTCAATCTTTTCTTGCAACTGCGCTAAAGCCTCACTTGCAGCAGGTACCAGCAGGGCACTTCTCCTTCTCACGTCGCCGTTTCCCCCTGTCCCTGCCTTGGCGGCAATGCTATGATGGAACATAGAATGCGTAGTTTGTCCCCGACTTATTACGTGCTTAAGGGATTGAGGTGAGGCATGCGAATTTACGACACGGTAGAGTCGTTGATTGGACAAACCCCTTTACTTCGGTTGCGCAGCGTATCTGAGCGTACCGGGAACTTGGTATTGGGAAAGATGGAAAGTAGAAACCCTGGCGGCAGTGTCAAAGATCGGATTGCTTGGGCGATGGTCCGCCAAGCTGAAGAATCCGGCGAACTTCGGGCTAAGGGTACGATCATCGAACCAACGTCCGGCAATACCGGCATTGGCTTGGCGATGGTTTCTGCTGCGCGCGGCTATCGATGTATTTTAGTCATGCCCGAAACCGCATCGCTAGAACGCCGTATGTTGTTTGCTGCCTTTGGCGCCGAGGTGCATCTGACCCCCGGCGCATCGGGCATGCGCGGCGCTATTTCGGAAGCAGAAGAGATGCTAAAGACCATGGGACACGCCATTATGCTGCGGCAATTTGATAACCCAGCCAATCCGGCAGTCCATCAAGCAACCACCGGTCCAGAAATTTGGAACGACACCGACGGCAAGGTTGATGTCGTCATCAGCGGAATTGGCACGGGTGGAACTGCCACCGGAGTGGGACAATATTTAAAGCGTCTCAAATCCTCCGTGCAGATCGTAGGAGTAGAGCCCGAAGAGTCGCAAGTGCTGGCTGGCGGGGATGCTGGGCCACACAAAATTCAAGGCATCGGAGCGGGATTTGTGCCCGGAGTGTTGGACCAATCCGTGTTAGATGACGTGGTGGCGGTAAGTTCTCAGGCGGCCTTGGATTCGGCTCGGGCGTTGGCGGTAAATGAAGGCATACTGGTGGGGATTTCGGCCGGCGCAGCCGTGGCTGCCGCCAAGAACTGGCTTTTGCGATCTGCAGTGTCCGAGAAAGTGGTGGTAGTGATTTTGCCAGATTCAGGAGAACGCTATTTAAGTACCGGTGTTTTCCAAGGAGACCATGCCAATGTTTAGTCTAACCGCGACCTTCAAATCTGGCCTGCGCACTTTAGTCTTACTAGCGGAACAGAAAGGCGACAGCCCGCTTCCGATTAGCGAAATGACTGGGCTCATTGGCTTGTCGGATAAATCGTTGGAGCAACTGTTGATGAGTCTTCGTCGAGCCGGGCTGGTGCGCTCGGTCCGCGGAGCCAATGGAGGGTTCCTGTTGGGACGGCCGGCGTCAAAAATCAGCTTGAAGGACGTCATGACCGCGATTCAGGGCCCGATCCGACTGTGTGATTGCACCGTCGCGGATTGTCAGGACTGTGTACGGCCCGAGGTCTGGAAGGCGCTAGAGATGTGTTTTGAAGGGACCCTCGCCAGTCTCAGTCTTGCCCATCTCATCTCGGCGAAATCTTTTCAAATCCTTCCCCACTCCGTTGTGTTGCCGGATTCGCCGTTGTGGCAAGAAGGATCGGGAATTTAAAAATCGCCCATATGGGCGAAAAAATGGTCGGAGAGACAGGATTCGAACCTGCGACCTCCTGCTCCCGAAGCAGGCGCGCTACCAAGCTGCGCTACTCCCCGACTGCTTTCTCATTGTAGGGGTGCAACGTAGTTATTGTCAAGGTAAGGTTTTGAATGCCAGGGGGTAGAAACTGCTCGCTAACTCTTTAGCAGTTATAGACAAACGTAATCGTTTTGTCTATAATATGGCCATGAAGGTAAGTATTGGGAAAGCAGCAAAAGAGTTAGGCATACATCCCCAGACGTTGCGCCGATGGGAAAAAGCCGGGAAGATCGAAGCGGAGCGGACCCCCACGGGTCGCCGAATGTACGA
>DAHXNH010000082.1 GCA_027365485.1 Clostridiales bacterium | reverse complement strand
CCCGGTTGCATTATGTTCGAGACATGGCCTTTGATGAAGACCGAAGCCAGATCCGGACCGGATCCGGTCCGCAAGTCATGGCGACACTCCGCAATATCGTCATCGGTGTTCAAGGTTTAGGCGTCATTCGACCTGGTTCACGTTAGGGATCAATACTGGGCTGCGCATTGGCGACCTGTTGCGGTTGAAGGTGGGCGATGTCCGGCCGACGCCCAAGCAGTGGGTCGATCGCCTGATTGTGATCGAGCAGAAGACCGGGAAACGGAAAGACCCGCCGTTGTCGCCGCCGATGAAAAAAGCGCTGCAAGAGTACTTGCCTACCCGCCCAGAGGCCCAGGCCATGGATCCGTTGTTTCCGTCCCAGCGGGGTGGCCGGCCGTTGACCCGCCAAACGGCCTGGCGGATTTTGTCCGAGGCGGGCAAGGCGGTTGGTATTACCGAACCGATTAGGACGCATACGATGCGAAAGTCCTGGGGGTATCATGCCCTGAAAGCGGGGATTGATCTGACCATTATTCAGGACGTCCTGAATCACTCCGATCCGGCCGTGACCTATCGGTATCTGGGCATTGACCGCGATGATCGGGATCAGGCGTAGCAGTCGCTCAATTTTTGAGGGCGTCGGGGTAGGCAAGGAGTGGCTTGGAATCGAAGAACCTACGATGGACCATGTCGGTAATGCGCTATGTGACGTGTCGATCTTGGTGATTGCGATATGTTGGATAGATGCTCGGAGGAGTGTAGCGCCGGTGCCTTGGACGCGGTGTTTAACGCCCACACAGTGATGTTAGGGGTAGTGTGAACGGCGCGAACGATTGCATTATCTGAGCGTGTTAGGGATCACGAGTACATCGGATCTTACGTGATCATACGGAGATTCATCCATTGGCTATTGGTTCGTGAATCCACCGTTTGTTGGTGGAACGCTCTTTGGCGGCGATTGTTGGAACTGGCTGTGGCAGCTTTGAAAAACGTTGCTTCCGTGATACATGCTGATGGTAAAGTGGTTCTAGCGAGTTTTCGTGAATGAAAGGCTTAAAGGGAAGATTGTGTGATTTATGGATTTGGCGATGAGTCGTATGGGCAGTCGCGTTTTTATTACGCCTGTTTGCTTTGCTCGGATAAAAGTCGTGTACATGAGATTGTAAAAAACACTCGGAAAGGCGCGAGAACCATTCTCCGAGGATCCGTAGCACGGGACGTTAATCGAGAGTTGAAGGAGCGTGAATTGTATGCGAGGCACCGAGATGTTTTGAGGTTGTTGCTGAGCGAATGCAGCGTGATATTGTCAGAATATATCGTATTGACCTATGAGATTGATATCGTTCGGGCTGTCTCGAAAGAAGATCAATATGTTCAATTGCTAAGAGCGATGCACGAGTGGATCCAAGAGCAAGGTTGGAGTGAACCTGTGCATTTATATTTAGACAGGTTAGGTGATACTTCTAATCGCGCGGGAATTCATCGGCGAATCGATGACCAATGTAAGCAAGCTCAGATAGGCGGGAAACACTTTTCTTGGGAGTGGAGCGACTTTCGCCAGGAATCGGGGCTAATCGTTGCGGATAATTTAGTAGGGACTTGGAGACGCTATCGAGGGATAAAATCGTCGCAAACATTTCATGGAAATTCGGTGATTCATGCGCTAAAATTCACGCCGTTGGGGTCTTCTCTATAAAAACTATCGCCTTCAGCAAGCGGCACGTACTCGTTTTCCACGAGCGCCTTACTCGATCCAAGATCGAGCGGTTGCTGATCGGCGATAGACCCCAGGCTCTGGGACACTTTTGCGTACCGAGTGTTGCTTCGGCGCCTTACGTGATCCGAGATCACGAAGGCCCAGAGACTTCATCCCACGACCCCACATTACGGTGATCGCTAGGCGTATTATAACATAATCCGGCCTGATAAATACCGTCGAGTCAAGCCGAGCGTTTGAGGAGTGCGTTGCCGTTCAGACCGAGTGACTCAGTGTGCCTCTATCGGTGTTACCTTCTAACATTTCCTCAACGGCGCGAACGGAGGCTTGCATCGTGGCTTCGAAGTCTCTCAATCGCCGGATTGCTGCAATCACATTTGCCGAGTACTCCTCCCTGCTAGCAATGAGCTTAGTAGGGACACGCAGAGACATCAGCGTCTCTTGGTGGAATCTTGGATGCTGTCCACCTTCCACCGCATTACGTCATACGCTTTGCACTCGTTCTGAGAGTAAAAAAGTACCCACGAAGGCAATAGGCTCGGTGTCGATGGGTCGAAGCACATAAAATTCGGTAGAGCAGACGTAGCGAGTTCCAGCGTCTTGAATGGCGGGTAGGTCGTTATCTACATAGACAATTTGCCTAAGGTAGGGTCTGAGCCCGGAAATGATGACGTCCCCAGGCTCAATGGGTTTCTTCGAGCTGTTGATTGACGTAGTAAAGCCTTTGAGACCGGTGACATGGCCCTCCGTGGAATCACCGGTGTCAACGACATATAGCCTCGGAATCTTGGCAGCGTTCCTTGGAGAAATCACGGGATGAGCAAACACCACGAGCTCGCTTAAGTACCTATAAGATAAGTCGCCGATGTTTAGCTCACGCCCAGGATGATAACGCTCCGGTGCCAAAATCATGCCGCTATCCAGGTTGCCCAAACTCCTTAATGTGCTGATGGCCATGATTGAGTCCACCCTACTTCCTGGTTCCTAAGAAACTGGCTAAAGTCAGATCTCAACAGGTCCAAGTCGTGATCAATGTTCGTCCACGACGGTTCCTCGCTTTTGTAGGTCGGTGTTCCTCTCGAATCTTTCCCGATGTTCTCGCTAATCCCGAAGAATATTTTGGTCGAAAAGCACCCTGGCTATGCAGGTCGACACTTATATTCCCGGGACTGGAACGGCATGCAGGGCTTTCATCATCTCCTCCATTTGGCGCACCTGTTCCACATCTTGGTGCTCGATCAAACGCCGTTGGGGCCGACGGTGTGCTGACTCACCATCCAGGAGACCCTGAAGAAATTGATCGAAGCCGTGCGCTTCCGGGATGGACAAAGCCCACGTCGCTCGCCTTGGCGAGCGCTCGCATCCCCCACGCTGAGTCTGGCAGCGCCCACGCTAAGTCGACTGCCAATGAAAACGGTCCTGTTGTCGATGCCCCCGAAATTTTATGCATCCCGTCGGGTGGCTTTCCTGTCTCCGTAAGCGCCCAACCGCGCAGGTTCCCCCGCTTCTCATCCTTGGGGGTGCGAGTTTTCCGCTCTTTGGACTCGGTTTTTTCTTTACATTTCGTCCCATGCCACCTCGGCTGGGGGGAACCCATGCACTGAGGCTTAAGAGCTGGCGCCACATCGCGTACTCATGACTAAGCAGGCTAAGAGATGCACACAGTAGCGCAAGACACTGACCACCTGAGACCTCCACACTACAACTAGCGAAGGGAGCATGGATGATGGCAGATTCGGATTCCAAACGTTCTTCAGTTGAGACACCCCCACCACCCAAGATGCAACGTTCAGGCCAAGCGTTTCAATGGAAGTTGGTACCCCTGCCCTGGCGCAAGGCCACCGGAGCGGCACTGACCACTGCCGTCGCTCTCTCCATTGGTCTTTTAAGCGGCCATTGGGTGTATGGGGTATGGGCCTTCATGGGGGCATTCACATCGATCTACGTTTCGCCCGAACCGTATCCCACCCGAGGAAGGATCTTGTTGGCGGTAGGTGTAGGGCTGGCTCTATCGTTAGGATTAGCATCCTGGACCGCTCCCAGTTGGTGGATAACCGGGATCGCTCTAGGATTCATCGCTGCCGCTGCCACCTTCTTGACCGGAGCCTGGCGAATTCCGTTACCTCAGAGTTTAATGTTTATCCTCATTGCCGCAATCGCGGCCGCCCTCCCGGTCGATCCCGGGCAAACCGGACTCCGAATGGCTTTTGTCTTGCTTGGAGGATTTGGTGGCTGGCTGCAGGGAATGAGCGGATGGATCTTTCATCGGAGAAAACCTGAGACCCAGGCGGTCAAAAATGCCTATCGCCGCATTGCGGAATACTTTACCGCCATAGGCACAGACGCCAACTTTGAACGACAACATCAAGCTGCCCTGGCCTTAAAACAGGCGGAAGACAGTGTCTCTGCCATTCGCCGACGATGGTCCCGCGATGACCCAGGATATCGTTTGGTCTGTCTAACGGATGAAGCTGAACTTTTGTTTCGAGCCACCGTGGTACTCGGAGCCAGCCGCCCAGGCCCGCTTCCCCAGGCGTGGGGTCAAACCTTAACCTCGCTTGCCGAGGCAGTCACTGGCGGCCGTCTCGGCCCGATTCCCTCTCCGCCTAATGATCGTTCCGAGTGGGCAAAATTTCACCGCCAGGTTCAAAACGTGGCTTTGGCCGCGCAGAGACCCTTACCCCAGTTGCGAAAAGTGCACGCGGAGTGCCCACCTTCCGCTCGACGACGCATCACAGAAGCCTTCAACGAAGCATCGATCACGACCGCAACTTACCGTATGGGCATCGCCGTGACGGTAGGAGCATTTTTAGGGCATAGTTTAGGAGAAGCCCATCCATATTGGATCCCCCTCACCATCGGTGCCATCTTGCAGGGATCGACCGCCATGACCATGGCTTGGCGGTCGATCCAACGTCTTACGGGGACGATTTTAGGTTTGGCTCTCGCCCTGGGCGTACTCCTCCTCCATCCCGGATTGCCCGTAATCTTGGCAGCGGTGGTTCTTTTGCAATTCTTTATGCTGCTCTTCATCGTCCGCAACTATGCCCTCGCCGTGGCCTTAATCACAACGATGGCGCTTTTCATCATCAGTTCGGAAGTCATCACCCCCCCCTGGCCGATGATCTCCGCTCGCTTCATCGACACCTTAATCGGTGCCGTGATCGCACTCGCAGCCATTCGCCTGTTGTGGTCAAAAACGTCTTCCGAACATCTAGGATCGGCACTGGCCCAAACGATCCGACTCACGGGCCAAGTCCTGTCTCTTTCATTAGAAAAAGCCCGAGTTGAAGAATCTCTCCACACCCAGAGGCTTCTAGAAAAATCGGTCCTGCATCTCCAAGCTGACTACAACCGGGCGCTCAACCAAATCCCCACCCCGGCCGAGGTCGTTCATCTATGGCCGGCGGTGGTGTCCGCCGAGCGTCTAGCCTATCTGGTGCCAGCCGTGGTCGGGACTAAGGAACGAAGAACCTCCCCGCCTTTGGCCGAAGCCGTCAACGACACGGTCCGGCGGTTGTTTGAAACCTTAGCTCGTGCGTGCGAAACGGATTTAACCACGGCGGCCTGGAATCAGCTTTCATTACCGAAGATTCCTTCCTTACACCCGATTCAAAGACCAGTACGCGGGTTAATCGAATCGCTGCAGGAGGCAGCGCTAACCCCCTCTTCGGATCGTGAAACAACGCGCTAACTGCTCCAACCCTCTGTTGATAACGCCGCTGGATTAGCGGCGTTATCTGTTGCCAGACTCGTTCGACGGAATTCGTTAAATTTTCCCAATGTATGCCAAGTTATTTGGAACGTGGTAAAATTTCTTAGACCTACCAGATCACGAAACGACCCCCAACTTCGTGAAGGATTTCGCGAATGTACCTAGCGGCGGGATCCTATTGGACCTCGACGAAGATTATTAAAGTGGTTCATGATGTTCTCATGCAGATGGAATCGTGATTTGGTTAACGAGTCTTTATCATGCATCAAAATAAGGAGTGTGGTTGTTTTGTCGCGTATAAAAAATCCCAGACTTGCGCTTGCTGGCGCTATCTTTTCCGCCGGAAGCCTTCTGGCGATGAGCATTTTGCCAATCAGCGAGACCTTTGCCGCTGATCCCCCTCATCTGGTCGCCTATGGTCCCAGCGGCACCCTATCGATCGGTGCCACCGCCGCTATCACCGGCGATGTGGTCGGGGCCACTGGCACTCCGGTGTACCAGGTCCGCGTTGGCAATCAGATTGTCCAGCGCTACTCCACAAACAGTCATTTTGTCATGAAGAACTTGCAAGCGGGTCAGTACACGATTACTGTGCGCTCTTTGGGCATGGCACAAGAACGCCGAGGGCAATGGAACGCTTTTCGTTCGGCTGAAGTCCATTTCGGCGTTGGAAGTCCTTCCCTGACCGCTCAGGGTCCAGCGAACGGCGTCGCGACTAATGGCACTGCGACGATTACCGCTCAAGTCGTCGACGCTTTGGCTACGCCATATTTCCAGTTCATGGTGAATGGGAAAGTGATGCAAGCGTATTCCACCAAAAGCTCCCTGACTCTCAAGGGCTTGAAACCCGGTTCCTACCAGGTCCTGGTCGAGTCCTTAGGCCCAGCCCAGTATCATCAAGGTGATTTCTCCGCGGCGCGCCAAAAGACCCTCACCTTTACCGTGCCCACACCCGCCGTGAGCCCGACCTTGACTGTTCAAGGCCCGGCGAACGGCGTCGCGACTAATGGCACTGCGACGATTACCGCTCAAGTAGTCGACGCGATAGCAACGCCATATTTCCAGTTCGTAGTGAATGGCACAATTGCTCAGGCATTTTCAACCAAAAGCTCTTTGAGTCTGACCAACTTAAAACCCGGTTCCTACCAGGTACTAGTCGAGTCCTTGGGCCCTGCTCAATATCGTGCCGGCGATTTATCTGCCGCACGCCAAAAGACCCTGACCTTTACCGTACCCACCCCCGCCGCGGTTCCGTCTTTGGCGGTCGCCAACGCGAGTGTGGCCACCGGGGTGGCTGACGCGATTACCGCCAGCGGCGTGCCTAGCAGTGCGACCGTGACTTGGTCGGTCATCAGCAGCAATGCCTCCACGGGCTTGGTTTCAGGGACCGGAGACACCGCTACGTTTGTGGGCACTGCGGCCGGGACTTACACCGTTGAGGCCTCAGTGGATGGCACCACGGCCACCGCCAAGGTCATCGTCTACGGCCAAGCTTCCGCGGTAAGTCTGTCTCCGGCCTCGTCGACGGTCATCGCCGATGGGGAATCCAGTGACACCATCACTGCAAACGTGGTCGACGCCAATGGCAATCCCGTCGGCAACTTTGACGGAACCTTTGACCTAAACACCGTCTCTGGAGTCACCTACAGCCAAAACGGCACCACTCTCACCCCTGTCAATGGCGAAGTCCCGATCACCGTCACCAATGGGACCGCCACCTTTGACGTCGGCGAGGTCGCTGTGCCTGGCATCTCCATCGCCATGACTCCTAGTGATCTGACGAGCACAAACGACCAGACCATGGCGCCTGCGCCGACCTACAGCACAACAACCATTACGAGTGCGCCGCAAGTGGCCACTAGTCTGAAGATCGTCGATGCTCCTACCTATCTCGACGCCAATACTCAGGGCACGACTACCTCTCCGATTGCCGTCGTCGCCGAAGATCAGGCCGGATATCCGATGTTAAGTGGAACCGACAGTATCACGGTCAATGTCTCAGGAGCAGCCAGCTTGGTCGACGGCAGCAATGGTCAACTCACTTTGGCCTATAACGGATCATCCACGCCTGCTGGCAGCACTAATATGTCGGCAGCCTTTGAAGTCTCTAGCGAACAAGGGGTAACCGGTCCGATTACTGTGACTGCAACGAGCCCGGGACTAACCCCGGCCACGGATACCATTCAGGCGGTGGTCGCCGGAGTGCCCGCGCAAATGCAGGCAACACTCTCAGCGAATAGCTTCCAAGAAGGCGGTGCAGGAATCACGTTGAATCTGCAAGCCGAAGATGCTGGCGGAGCCCCAGTCAATTACACGTCACCGGTCTCGGTGATTGTGACGAAGAGTGGTACTACCACTGCGGCCAGTAATATCTTGGTCAACGGCCAAGCCGACAGTTCCTCGACGGAAATATCGCTAACCAGTTCACCTACGGCGGTCACACTGACCGACAGCGGCCACGGTGCCAACGCCGGCACCTACACCGTGACCATCGCTCCGGTGTCGGGTGCCGAGTATTCATTTCCTGCCCAAACCCTCACCTTTACGGAGACGGCAGGATCGCTGTCGGGAGCGGCATTCACCAGTCCAAACACTACGGTCACGGTGCCGGTGACCAATCCTACCGAGCAATATACGTTGCAACTGGAGGATTCCTACGGCAATCCGATTAACGAAGGCGGCGTCAAAGTCGAGATTTACGCCGTGGGTTCGACAACGACCAACGAGGCGTTTGGCCAAGCCACCGTCAATGGCACAGTCACCTCGTCTAGCACTCCGGTGACCGTCACCACCAACAGCAGTGGCCAGGCCACGGTCACGTTGGCCGCTGAAGGTTACCAGGGAGCGAGTTGGGTGCTGTACGCTACCGTTCCTGAACAGCCCGGAGTCAACGCCGCCTTGCAAACCGCCCCATCAGCGGCCATGGAAGTATCGGCGCAAGTAGCATCCAGCCTTAGGATAGGGTTGCAGGATGAAACCGCGGGACCTGATTTCCAGTCTTCCGGTTACGCTCAGGCTGGCAATACGGTCGATGCCACAGTGACGCTCAACACTCAATACGGCGGCCCTCTGACCGGCACTCAGACCGTTCAACTAACCATCCCTGCGGGTTTGAGCGGCATGCAGCCCTCGGGTTCCAACGATTCCGCGGGCTGGACTCAAGGGGCTTCGAATACCATCACGATGAGCCTCAACCTCAACGGCAGCGGGCAGGCCACCATTCCCTTGGAAGCCTGGACGGAAGGTTCCGCTACGCTTCAAGCCTCGGTGCCTGGTGTCAGCACCTCCGTGAGCGGTCAGGCCAGCATCTTTGTACAGGCCGGAACGGCTACCGGAGTCGGCCTCTTCTCCAACGGAACGTTAATTAACGGCAACAACAAACTGACGGTCAGCGCCAATACGCCGGTGGCCCTCACGGTGGAATCGACCGATATGGCGGGCAACCCAGTGCCGTCGTCCGGTAATCAAGTCATCGCCCTCTCCGACCAAAATGGCGGCTCCTTCCGGCTTACCGAAACCGGAGCTCCAATTAGTACCGTCACCATTCCTGCCGGGGAGACCGAAGTCACGGTCTACTACGTCAACGGAACTGCCGGTAGTTATGTACCAGGAGCCTCTCTCGACGCCTACCGGATGGCCGTGGTCGGGCCGTCGTCTTACACCGTAAGCCCCGGGGCATCGCAGGCAATTACCGCGATGGTCTATGATGGTTCCGGCAACGCTGTAGCCGGTCAAACCGTGACCGCCTCCGTCCCCAACAGTGAAGGTACGGTCACCCCTTCCTCCGTCTCCGGATCCAATGGCGCCGTATCGTTTAACTATACCGCTCCCGATTCAGGGTCTGGCACGGCCATGATTACCTTGACAGTACCGGGTGTTGGACCTTCTGGATCCACTCTCACGCAACAGGTCCAAATTAACTACTAACCACTAGGAACCGCGAGGTTCTCTAGAGGGGGCAGAAAGAAGACGCGTCCGGGACATCCCGGACGCGTCTTCTTTCTGCCCCCTTCGTCAAAGTGCTCGCAATGCTGGCCTAAAGGGTTGGCCGCGGGTCACAGGTAAGATTCATTTACCACTGGCCAGTGGGTCATCCCCGAGTCACCCTGGCAGAGAAAATGAACATCTCAGAAATTGCTATAGGCACCGGGTTACCACGATCCCTGGGCCGCATGGATCCAATGGTCGACTCAGCTTTCAGAATCTGCGCTCTTTACGTCTGGCAGCGACCAAAGCCTTCGACGGATGAGCTTTCGTGGTCGAGCCAGTTTTTTGCGAGTAGTGTAACCTTTTTTAACTGCACAGCGTTACCTATATAAAGATCCGGTAACTGTCTTAGGATCGATAATCGACTGCCATGGAGAGGATTCGAATGTCGTTAAATAGTCTAATGCGATCAGAGCACAGTTGGATGATGCAGTTCATGCATCATCATTTTTCCCAGGTTGATTCGCTCGCCGCCACCCTGGCCAAACCACCGGTCGAGACCGTCATTTCTCCGTCAGCGAAGGATTTGACCTACCCTTGGCAACTCGTGGCTACGGCCCAGGGATATCGGTTGCGTTACTGCTTCGATGTAGTGCCAGCCGAACGTCTGCAAGTGCAGAGTGGTGTGAATCTAGACACCATCGTCTACGCTCTTTCCCGAGATCCCGAAGGAATCGACCAAGCCTCGGACTTCTTTCAAGAATATGAACGCATTGCCTTCGTCTGGAGTCAGGTATTCGCTCCCTATGTTGCCTCGATCCTGGATGAATGCAGCCCCCATCAAGGGCCCTTGGCGCCCGAACAAGAACGGCGCATTGATCAAGTGACTTATATTCTCGCCTACTGGGAAGAGATACGACGCCAAGGAGTCATTCCCGATCCCATTCGCCGTGCCAGCCATGCCCTAGACCCTCTGGGCACCCTATTGTCGAGCGTTCCCGATTCGGTCCTAGACGATCTCCAAGCTCTAGCCAATCGTCTTTGGTCCGTTCGCCTCTGGTGGCCCCCGACCGAGTCGTATGTGATTCATCCGGAGTTGGACGTTTACGGTCGCTTGGGTGGCGCCCGCGCCGATTTAATTTGGAATGACACGTTGTGGGATTTCGACGCCAGTTTGGACCCCGCGCGTGATTTGCGCCCTGGCTTGTATCGGATTTTAGCCAAGCTCCTTTTGGCCGAAGACTATCGTCCGGCGGTGTCCGAGGTCGCCATCTATTGGAGCCGATTCGGATGGGCGCACCGATGGGGAGTCAACGAACTGTTAGCGCACAGCGCTTGCCCGGATCACCACTATAGCCTGCCGGAATGGCGCGCGCTGTTTCTCGACTCGGCCCATGATCAAGGCGGCCACCGGGAAATCCCTTAAAAAAGCTCACCATGGCGCTTGTCCCCCCAGCTCGCGGAGGAATTGTCTTAGGGGGCAGGTGGGCAAGGGGCAAATTCGACGATGCCTTCTGGGAGGTTCCCTCAAGGCTCGGCCCATGCCCGAGCCGGGTCAGCATCAAACCTGAGCGGCGACTACGACGTTCGATGAACGACGCCTTTTTGCCAGACCGGGTATTGGCGATTTCTGGGCCAAGACATCGTCGTAGCCGGAAGATGACAGAGGTCGACGCCGTCGGAATCTAATGCCGGGGCGTAGCCTTCTCGCTGAAAGTACTGGATAAGGCGTTTTCGCATGCTGTTCGCCTGGTCGCGGTGGCTCGTTAGGTAATCTTGGGTTTCGTGGTCTTGGGCGTCGACCGCCAACAAGCATTCCCGCCCCCCATTCGGGCTGTAGAGGTATTTCCACCGACGATCGACGGCCATATAGATGGCCCGTTCGTCTTCGAAGAGTTCACCCACCAACCAGCATTCTTCATCCTTCTCGCCAGTCTTGGCGATGGACAGCAATCTCGAGTCCTGGGTGAGCCCTGCTGCCTCTGCCATCGCCTGGTAAAAGTCTTGATGACCGACGACACTCTGACGCACCTGACCTTGCGGCAACGTTCCCGGCCAAGACAAAATGAGCGGCACCCTGGTACTGCCGTGGTAAAATGAGCGTTTGCCAAAATGATGATGGTCTCCCAACAGTTCTCCATGGTCCGATGAAAAAATCACCAGCGTCTCTTGAGCGAGCCCAGATCGGTCCAAGGCGTCTAAAATCCGACCAATTTGTACGTCAACTTGGGTAACACAAGCGTAATACGCCGCCTTAATTAGATGGGCCAGGTTGAGATCGGTGGCCTCCATCCACTTCGAATAGTCCTGCGCTCGAAGCAGTTCTAATCCTGCGGGATCGGCGGCTGAATTCCAATCGACTGGATCAGGCAACTGGGCTGGGTCGTAACGGAAGGCATAGGGCAATGTAGGCTCGAAAGGCGGATGGGGCTTAATAAAGGACGTATAGAGAAAAAACGGTGGTTGTGGCGGATGCTGAAGAAATTTAACCGTTTCTTGGCCAATCCAGGTCGTCGCGTGAAGATCATCGGGGAGTTGCGACACCTGCGGGATATAGTAGTACTCGTGGCGAATGCCGTGGGGTTCCAGCACGTGAGCATATGGGGAATCCACCAAAAAGGAAAGATAGTCATCCTCGTCGATTTGCGTCGGAATCTCTTCGGCCAATCTCAAATCGGCAAATCCATGGGATGCTCGCACTGGACTAAAGTGCATCTTTCCAATCGCCTGGGTGTGATACCCGGCTTGTGACAACGCGTGAGCAATCGTAGGGGACTCGCCGCCCAGCCGACGATTGTTGCCCATCACTCCGGTAACGTGGCCCATCTTGCCCGTCAAGATTACACTACGCGCGGGAACGCATTCGGGCATTTCACTATACATGGCTTCGAACCATACCCCTCGCTCCGCTAACCGGTCTAGACTTGGGGTTTGAATCCAGGGATTGGAGGCAACTTTAGCCAAAGTATCCTGGCGTTGCTGATCGGTCAAAATCAAGAGGATGTTCGGTTGCGAATCGGACATGGAATCGACTCCTGTCTGCCTGTATGGATCAGCCAGCGGGAGAGGCTTTGCCCCTCCCGCTGGCCTACCGTGATTAGTAAGGATTTTTGTAGTGATTCTGGGCAATGGCTTCATTGGCCCAAGCGAGGTTGGTTTCATCAACCTTGGCCGCCACGGTGGCATAATCCAATTCGCCTAAGCCAAAGTATTCCCAATAGCTTTTGTTCTGCGCGGTGCCCGACGGATCGCTTTGCGGATTGACCGGCGTGCCTGGATACACTCCCCAGTTTACCGGGCCGGAGGTCGCCAGTTTGTACGCCAGGGACGTTTTTGACGGCGCTGCGCCCTGAACCCCGGGGATGAAGCGAAACCCGTTATTAACCAAGTCCTGGTCGTTTTTGACCGAGGTCAGATACTGCAAAAAGTTCACCGACCAGTTTTCCACATGCTGACGTACAGCTTCTTGAGTGACTGAGTAGGGCACACCGACCGACGCTCCAGATAGCTGTTGCGCAGGGTTCGCATAGGCGGTCGTCGCCTTGGTCAAGGTGGGTAGTCGTTCGACCCCGAGCTTGAAGCTCGGATGAAGCGCATCGCCGCCATAAAAATACTGCGTCAGATAACCGGCTCCGGGCAAGAAGGCAATCTTCCCTTGAACAAACTGGTTAAAAGGCGACGTCGGCGAACTGACTGACGCTGAAGAGTTTTCCTCAGCGGTCTCTAGAGCCTGTCGGGATGCCGTGTACGGCAGAAAGTCGTTAAACAAGGTCTGGGTCAACCACTTTAACCGAGGGTTCTTCTGATACGAAAGCCAACCATTCTTAAAGGCATAGGCCAACTGGTCGGCGTTGATTGCCGTTCCCCCGTGAGGCGACATCTTCTTGAATATGGGGTACATCACGTTATAGTACCAAGGATCATCGGTGCCATCCAACGGCAACATGAAATAACCATTTTGACCTTCGATGGGAATCACCGAGGGATCTTTCGCCTTAATCACCTTAAGATCGGCCAGCAATTGCGCCACCGTGCCCGGGGCTTTGAGATGAAGTTTGGTCAGAATGGTCTGGTTATACCATAGCGAGTGAATGATATACCAGTCGGTGGCGATTTCGTACTCTGGTCCCAGAAAGTTGGCATTAGTCTCATCCAAAAGCCCCGGCACAAAGCTCGACGCCCACGTCTTGGCACTAGAATTATAGGGGTTTTTCTTGTTCAAGTACGGTGCCAAGTCAACCAATTCCGAGGAATCTTCGTCCACCGTAAAATAGCCAGCACCATTTTCCAAAATATCTGGTAGGGAGTGGTCGGCGGCGTGACTGGTCACCCATTCGGTCAGAGCCCCCCAGGGCGGCGGCGTGATATCGACAACTCTGACGTTCGGATGAAGTTTCTCATAGTTAGCGATAATGCTGCTAATCGCTACCTGACCGACCGGAGCTCCCACTCTGGGATGCAGTTTCGTACTCGGATAGTAGTTAGGCGTCAGTAACGTGATGGTCACATGTTGTTTCGAGTTGAGCCCAATCTGGGACGTCGTCGCCGCTGGTGCCTTGCTGGTAAAGCCCATAGCAGGCAGCGCCATCAACGCGGCAGCTCCAATCCCCATGGTCAGAACTTTCCAACTGGCTTTCGTCTTGTTTGCCGGTTGCATGCCAAACCCTCCCTTGAAAAGATCAAATCCTCCATTGTGTGCCACGGTTCACGACAAAATCTGCTATCTCGTTCGATCTCACGATGCCCTTTGGCCCGAACCCTAACCTCTCGGGTTTTCATCCACACGCCTTTTGTCCGTGGTCGGCGGGTCCTGCCGCTAAAAGCCTTCACGGACTCGTTCCCACCCCCCTATCCCTGACGCTGTCGCTCGAAGGTCTCTTCACACCCACACTTGCCCTACTGGCTCAAAGTGCCTCCCCTCACGGCCCGATGCCGGAGATGTGCGGCATAAACATCACTTCCTTTCGTGTTTTGTTCTGTTTGATTTTTTGTCAAGGGCTCGCTGCTTGCTCGTGATTGCTCTTCCCCCGAACGCTCCAGAGGTCTCCTTGTGCCTGAGCCTCAGCACTCCACGATCAGCGCCTACAGTTTAAAGGCTCCAGAATTCATCCCTTCCACAAAAAGGCGGCTGGTGAAGATAAACAACAGGACCAACGGCACGCTTCCGATAACGTATCCTGCCATCAACGGGCCCACGTTAGTCTGGTTTTGACCTGTAAAACTATAGAGCCCAGGCATCAAGGTCATCCACTTGGGATTACTAATCACGATGCTCGGCCAAATCAAATCGTTCCACCATCCCACGACGTGGTTCACTGCAATCACGCCAATGATGGGTCGTACCGCGGGCAGAGCAATATACCAAAATTCTTGCCACATACTGGCTCCATCGGCTTGAGCCGCGTCAAACAATTCCTGCGGAATGCCCATCATAAATTGACGCAAGAGAAAGATCGAGAAAATTTCTCCCCCAGCGACATAAGGGAAGACCAGCCCCCACCAACTGTCGACCATACCGAAACGGCTAATCAACACGAACATTGGCACCATGGTGAGCACGCCAGGAACCATCATCAGAGCGATGAGCATGTAGTACAACACGTCCCGGCCGGGAAATCGATATCGGCCAATGACAAATCCTGCCAGCGTAGAAACGATTAACGTTCCGGCCAACGATATGCTCACCACCGCCACACTATTCAACATGTAATGCCAAATGACAGCGAAAGATTGGCTGTAATTCGCAAAATCTAGCGGAAAGGTTAGACTAAATGGATGAATATAATATTGCGTATTGGTCTTGAGCGACATAATAATTGCCAGAATCATCGGGTAAAACTCAAGCGCTGCCAGCACCCAAAGAGCTAAATGAAGAGCCCATTTGAGCTGAATTCGATGAGATCGGGTCACCTCAGTCGACACCTTTAGGGGTCGCGATGCGGCCGTATCAGATATCACCATCGTCGGTCCTCCGTTCTCATTGCGCTTGATAGTCCTGACTAGAGCGAATGAACTTCATGTTGATCAAGGTTAACGCTAAAATAATTACGAATAAGAACACTCCGATCGCGCTGGCCAAGCCCATCTCCCCGTATTTAAAGGCATTGAGATACATGAAATAGCCTGGCACCTGAGTCGACCACCCGGGCCCCCCTTGGGTCAGTAAAAACTGAGCAAAATAGCCTTGAAATCCGCCAATCGCACTGAGAATCACGATGAGCTTGACTTGGCCGGTCACCAGCGGCACATCCACGTGTAAAACGCGATGAATGCCCTGAGAACCGTCGACACTGGCCGCATCCAAAATCTCAGGATCGATGCTAGCCAATCCCGCATAATAAATTAGGATAGCGATGCCAGCCACCCAAGGGAATCCGATAAAGACAATGGCCGCTAAGGCCGTATGCTGATCGACCAACCACGCAATATCACCGCCCGGTAATCCAAGAAACTTGACGACCTGATCCAACACCCCGTTAACTCCCAAGATATAGCCCCAGACCTCGACGATCACCATGCCCGGGATGAGCATTTTTAAGAGAAAAACGATGCGGTAGGCATATCGCCAACGGTTACTGCCTAAATGAAAGATCATTTCGGCCACAATCAAAGGAACGGTGGTACCGATAATCACCGCGGCACCGGCCAAGACCGCCATATGCCAGATGGAATCGATAAAGGCGGGATTGTTGACAAACAGACTTTGATAGTTGGCCAAGCCCACCCATTGCGCCTTGATGCCCACTTCCAACGTGTTGGTCATTGACAGGTAAAGACCTGAGAAGGCCGGATAGTAGTCAAAAATGAGAGCTAGAGCAACCGCCGGAAACATGAAGCCGTAGATCAACCAAAGCGGTTGCCTCGATCGTCGTCGTTTCGACTTCACGGTCGTCGATGCTGTTTTAGTCAGCGCCATTTTACCCTCCTCTCGATCCTAGGTCTCCAGGTCTAAAGCCCAGTCGAATGCATTGGCTTTCGCTGTCGATGCCCGTGTCACAAAAGATACCGTCTGGATGGTCAATTCTGCCACTGGTTTGCCTTCAACGGCCGCCAAAAGCGCTCGTCCGGCATGTTGGCCCAACTGCCGAATATCCTGATGGACCGTACTCAGGGCTGGCGTCACCATATGGGCAAATGGAAGATCATCGAATCCAACAATGGAGACGTCTTCCGGCACTCGAAGCCCCTTTTCGGTCAGTGCCCGCACCGCACCTAAAGCCATCTCGTCATTACACGCCACCACCGCAGTCCATGACCACGGCTGGTTCAATGCGCTGGTCATCGTCCGATGGGCAGCCTCAAATGAAAACGCCTCTAAATCGGTTCCCTCGGTTTCCAAAAGCCAGTCCGAATCCGACTTAATGCCCGCCCGAGCCAATGCCTCCATATAACCTTGTCTCCGGTCCGAGGAAACGGTCAGGCTAGGGGGCGGTCCTAAAAAGGCAATCCGACGATGACCCTGTTCGGTCAGATGCGTGGTAGCCATCCTCATCCCTCCGACATTGTCGACATCAACCTGGACCAAGCCCTGAGCATGAGGGTACCGCCCAATCACCACCGCAGGAATCGAGGCCGCTCCGATCGCTTCGATGAGCGCGTCGGTCATGGTGGGATTGGTAATCACCGCGCCATCAAATTCGTGTCGGCGCCAACGGTCGCGGGTCCACTCAGCTGCGCTTTGCCGATTTTGACGCATGGCCTGGTGCCCATTGATGATGCGGATCGAGTAATCGGCATCCGCCAAGACATCGCCGAGTCCGAGCGCGATGGTCATCAGGAACGCATTGCCCTGCAAGGATTGTCCATCACCGTCCACCAAGAGGGCAATGGTGCGCGAAGATCCCCGGGCAAAACTTTGAGCCAGTCGACTGGGGACATACCCCAACTCTTCCATGGCTTGGCGTACCACCGCTTCGGTCTCTGGGCCGACTCGGGCCGAACCATTTAATAGACGCGAAACCGTTGCTGGGCTTACTTTAGCCCGCGTTGCCACATCATGTATAGTCGGCCGTGCTCCCATCTAGTCGTCGGACTTGCCGACTACCCCCCTTTTTCCTTCTGCCGCGCCAATAAAGAAACTGGTTTCAGAGAAATTGTAACCAATGCAGGTTTTTGGGTCAATCTATTTCCAAAACTTTTACACCCATTATGCATATTCACTGCGATTCACTGTCCATGATCTTCTCAATTAAACTCGGATATCATGCAGGAATTCTACCGTTTACGTAGAATGCTAAACTTACACATGGTCTTGCCTGCCACGGATCCTGGTGGGGCTCTGCGTGAAACCAGTTACAGAAAAATCATGGTCCGTGCGAATGAGTTTTCACGGATACCGCATGATCCTGAATGAATATCGGGAAAGAACCATAAGATTCGGTGCATCTACACGAGGGAGGGAATACCTTGAACAGTTTATCGACCATCAAACCCAGCCGGCGCCTACGGTCTTCTCGAATACCCACTTTGGCCGCTTCCATGCTTATTCTGGTCAGCGGCTTATGGGCCCTGTCCGGGGCCGTCGAGGCCGCATCTCCATCCTTTACTACACTCCCTGCGGGAGCCTTTATGCTAGCCGGGGCTAATCGTTGGGCCATTGCGGCCAGTGCCGCTAAAGCTGCCTACCCTAATGCAACAACGGCGATCTTAGCCTCGGGGGCCAATGCCAACGAAATGGACGCCTTATTGGCAAGCCCATTGGCCACAGAACTTAAGGCTCCGATTTTGTTGACCGAAAATGCTTCAACCATCGGCAACACCACGCTTTCAGCTTTAACCTCGATGAAAATTCAGTCGGTCATTTTAGTCGGCGCCACCGCCGCTAGCGAGGCTTCCATCAAATCGTCCCTGCCGCAAGGCATTAGCGTGATTGACGCCTACGGCAACACCAATCCCACCGATACCGCCGCCAGTGTAGCCGGAGCGTTGGCCAAGGCGGAAGGGGTCACCACTTTCCCGTCGGTCTTCGTGGTCTCCAACGCGTCGCAAAACTTGGCCGATCTAGTTTCTGCCGCCCCGCAGGCGGCAATGACCGGTTCCCCGATTTTCTTGGTGAGCCCATCGGCAACGAGTGCGCTGCCGGCCAACGAGGCTGCGGACGTGAACTCCGCGGGCACGATCTACGCTATCGGCGCTGCCACCATCTTTAACTTTACCGACACCTCGGCGACGACGAAGTTAGTCCCATTGACCGGATCTTCGCGTTCTCAAACATTATTAACTGTAGACAACACGTTTGTTCCGAACGCTACCAGTGTCTTTATCGCTAACGGGCAAAATTCGCATTTGGTCGATTCTCTGGCGATAGCTCCCCTAGTGGCAGAGCAAAAGGGAGCCCTGCTGTTCATGTATAACTCAGACAGGGCGACCCCGAGTGGAACCGAGGCTTTCCTGACCAATACCCAAGCCGCCGGCCAAGTTACGACGATGACCTTAGTCGGTGGGCCGTCGGCTGTGCCGACGATCGACTATACGCTATTGGAAACCGATTTTCCGAGCTTAGGCGATGCGGTCCATACCTTTACCTTGACGCCCTCAACCAATGCGCCGACGACGGACAGCGTTATTGGCATCAATGCAAGCGTCATGTCTGATGCTGCCAAGGCTATCACCACCCCGATTACGTGGTCGATTACGGGCAGCAACAGCCAAGAGGCGGTGATTGAATCCACCGGCGCCGACAGCGCATCGCTCATTGCCATCGCCGCTGGTACCTACACCGTATCGGCCACCGTGGACGGAGCTACCACCGTGCTGACCTTAGACATCAGCGCCGCCAGTTCGTAACAAACCAGCAAGCAGATCCCAAGCCCCGCATCGGCAAATAAACGGGTTTCAGAGGAAAGAGGCCGCCGAAAATGTCGGCCTCTTTCCTCTGAACTACAGGGTCAGCGTTTCTCTACTCTCCGCCAAAATCCCCGTCTTGGGCTAACCACCTCTCGTCATCCGGCTACTCTCTAGCATCTGGGGTTAGCGGAACTACGTCCACGGTCTCGACTAACCATTGAAACACGCGTTCTTTGAGCCGGTTTGCTTCATCGGCTAAACTCGGATCGGCGATGCGATTTGACAACTCCATCGGATCTTCGGCCAAATCGTAAAGCTCGTCCGACTCATAATGACGATACACGTACTTATAGCGTTCTGTCCGGCACATGATAGCTTTGGTATGCTCAGGACCTTCACTGCGCTGAGCACTGAGCCTTGGCCAATAGATCCCCTTCGGCGTGCGCCCGCCGCGACTATCCAGTTCCATACCCTGGGTCTCGCCATGAAGCCTCCCACCCTCAGAAAACACCGCGTCCCTGTGTACATAATGGGGATCAGACAAGGCCGGTTTAAGACTTCGGCCAAAACCCGGATGGGGCCAAAAAATTCCCAAGAGGTCCGCCACCGTGACGGGCAAGTCCACCAGTTCCACCAAGGTCGAACGCACTCCCGGCATTATTTCGACGCCGCGAGGCGGTTTGATGACCAAAGGCACGCGCGTCAAGCAGTCTTCAAAGGTATTCTGGGTTTTTTCCACCAAACCGTAGTCTCCGACAAAGTCGCCATGGTCGGAAAGGAAAACCAGTGCGGTGTCGTCATACAGCATTTCGTCCTGGAGCGTCTCCAACACTTGCCCGAAAAAGTCATCCATGCGCGCACACATCCCATAATAGACGGATCTCAGTTCATCCCACTGGGCGTTTGTCCATGACTCCAATCCCTGTCGTTCAAAAATCCAGCGGAGAATGGAGGGCTTGTTGGAAAAGTCTGGGGCTGGCGGTCGCTCAGGAAGGTCGCCTCGCACGATGAGCTGGTCCCAAGGAGCCTCAATGCCGTAAGGAGGATGGGGATGGACCAGTGACAGGTAGACCGCAAAGGGTTGATCTTTGGGCACCGTGCGAATCCAGCGAATCGCCGCTTGTACCGTCGCCCGGTCGCGATCCATGAAAGGCCGAGAGGCATCACCCACTGTGCCTTGAAAAAAGGCATAATACCTCGGATCCGAACCATCGGTTCCGCGCCAACTGGCTTCCGGGGGACCGGGAGAGAGTGCCACCTTAGCATCCTTTTCCGCTTGATACCGAATATCTGTTACGGTGGAGTCGTCTTGATCGGCAGGAATCAAGTCGTTTTTTCCTCCCCACCAAACTCGGTAGCCTGACGACTTCAGCACTTGCAGCAGATTGGGCTCATCAGGCTTCAGCATATGGTACATGGTTCGATGGCCGCGCACATGCGGATACCATCCACTCATAAACGAGCAACGGCTCGGGGTCGACACAGGGTTTTGACAGAACGCGGAAGAAAAAGAGACTCCGTCCTTGGCCACCAAGCGATCTAACACGGGAGTGCTAGCCGCAGGGTTGCCTACGTGGCCTAACACGTCACCACGCCATTCATCGGGCACAAAAACAATAAGATTGGGCAACAATTCCATTCCCCCTTCTCAATCACCGAACCCATTTGGGCACTTTACAGAAACTTTGACAAAGGCTCCTTGGATCGAACGCCGACATTGCCCACAACTCGGAGCCTATCACGGCCGAAAACGGCCGCACAAAAGAGGAATGAGCGGCGTGCAGACGAATCTTGACCGAGTGGGCGGAGATCTTTGCAGGCAGAAAATCTCGTCCGGCAAAGATGGTCGACCGGTGAAAGCCCATCACCCCGGTGCCATCACCCAGTCTCACCGCGCGGTGGCTGTGGTCACACGGATCCGTCAGCAACTTTTTGCAAAGGCAGGTCAAACGGAAATGCGTTGAAAATCCGAACTAGTCTTTATCATCTCAGCCACCATGGCCTTGACTGTGAGTTATCCGGTATTCGCGCAAGGGCGACCGCTCCCCGGTATAAACCGTCCTTAGTGTTGCCCCTGGGTTGAATCACGCGGTGCCAGGGTCGAAAGAAACCGGAAAGCCCACTCCGGGTCATTCCATAGGTCCCAGTTCACCCCGGAGTAAGGGATCCCAAAACAAGGGAGGCTCTCCTGGGCCTTCGAACCGTTTGTCGCCGCCTGGAGCCGTCTATGGCCCAGGAACCCACTCATCCGTTCCCTCTACTCCGGCTAATCCTTCTGTTCGAGAGGCAAAACCTGCCGTAATCGGAATCGTCATCGCCTATTCGGGCCACTCCCTGACTTTAGCTAATGGTCTTACCTATTCTCTGACCGCATCTGCGGCCGTTAGACAAGGTGGAAGGTTGGTCGATGCCTCCGATATCAAACTTCCCAGTCTAGCGGTGATCACACTTGATGATCAAGGTGAGGCTATCGCCGTAAACTTGAGCCTCAGCGGATCCAGTGGGCTCCGGCGGCGTTTGAAGAATTTGCCCGCCCAGGCCATCACTAAAATGCACGGAAACACCGGAGACGTCGTGATTTCCGGGAACATCACTGAGATTAACATTGCGACTCTGATCCTTGCCAACACAACAGTGAATCTCGCCAAGAACACGGTGATTCGATATCGAGGATATTCTGTAACCCCGACTCAAATCCCGTTACACGTTCAAGCTCTGGCCCTCATCAATCCTCAAGACACTGCGCTCGAGATTCACCTGAACCAGGACCCAAGCCTCCCTCCTAATCCAACCGTCGTGGGGGCCGTCTACACCAGCGAATCTACCTTGACCATCGACCACTATACGCTTTCGATCAGCCCGACGATTCGAGTGCGTTCCGGTCGGACCCGCATCCGTCTAGCCGCAGTGAAGGCGGGCGCCACTGCCCAAGTCCACCTGAATCAAGATGGGCAAGTCGTTTCGCTGGACGTTCTAGGCATTGCCAACCCAGAGAGCATCGCGCCTAAATCCCGCAAGCCGTCCCACTAAGTCTCCATCGACACCATCAACCGACGAATGCCGGTGATCAGCGAAAGAGCCACAGAATTTGCCCCTGGCGCCGGTCATCCTTCGTTTGCTGTCCTTTAGCCTACGGTCCAAAACACAAAGCTCATGGCTTTGGCCTGTCGTCGGTACGACCTTTTGGTAGCCAGACACCAATTCGCAGCATGCCTCAATTGCCCCCATATTGGCCGTTTTGTACATCAAACAAACCCAGCATCACGCTTTTCCTGATCGATCCGGGAGTCAAAGTAGTCGCGTATAGGGGCATCGCTGGGACGCACGGTATCTTTTAACTGAGCCGGCAACGGCCCAATGACCTCCTCTAAATGAGCGCGTAGAGACTGGCTAATCTCTGGGCGATCATCGATGAGATTCTTTTGTTCGCCCGCATCGGTCCGCAGGTCGAAGAGTTCGGGATGATTTTTTGGGTCTTCAAAGTTCACAATATAATTCCAATCGCGCGTACGCACCGAGGCATGGGACCCCCAACCGATAATCACGTGCTCGCGACCCTGACCCGCTTCAGCCTGACGCAAGGGCCACACATCGTCGCCTGCCACGGGAGGATGTTTCACTCCCAAAAGCGACAATGCCGTAGGAAAGAGATCGTGACTTTGAACCATCGCTTCCGAAGTCGTAGCTTTTAGTTCGTCGGGATGACGTATCATCCATACCATTTGCGTGTTATGGGTGTAAAGCCGATGTGGAGCTTTGGAAAACTGTCCGTGATCCATGAGTTCCGTACCATGGTCGTTCACCAACATAACCACCGTGTTCCGAAAAAGGCCGGTGCGGTCCAAGGTCTCCAAGAGGTGCCCAAGCCAGCGATCGACAAAGGTCAGATAAGCTAAATATAAACTCCTGGTCCGCTCAATCGCTTCAGGCGACAAGTCTTTAGCCGTATATCCCACCGGATAGATTGCTTCAATAGCGCTGGTTCTGGCATCTAGACCAAACGGTCTCAGATATGGGCGCGGCGGGTCCCACGGCTCATGGGGCGCGAACGAATCCACCCATAAAAAGAATGGTTCATTCTCTGAAGCAGCCAATACCCAGTCGGACGCTTTAGAAAACACTTTCGCTGTCGACCAATCCATTTCGCTTTGACGTCCGCGCACATTCAATAGATACTGCGTGAGAACGGGGTAACGGGCGGGATCGGGGTCGGTTACGTATTTTGACAACTCTTCTCGGGTCATCCGCCCTGGTCGAAAGTTGTCACTTTCATACCCGCGAACGGCTTCGTACGCTAAAAACCCACGGGTAAAATTACCCGTGGGCTTAAACAAATGATAGGTATCGGCAATCAGACCGGTCTGATAGCCTTCGGCTAGCAGTACTTCAGCCAACGTAGGCTGCTCAGGCGGAATCTTATGCCAGCCCCTGCCCGTCGGCCACGATCCCTTGGTATCAAAAGCAAATCTCCAAGGGAAGGATCGTTCTCCAGTAAAGTAAGCACGGCGCATGGGAATTGTCGGTAGTCCTTCCCCAAATGCCTGAGTAAATAGCGTACTTTGCTGACGCATGCGATCCAGATTGGGCAAGGACACCGTCCAAGGAGCGCAGTGGGTAGCCAAGTCATAACGAAATGTGTCGAGACAGATAGCCACTAAATTGAGTCGTCGAGACGGCATTTCTCTTCCTTCTTTCCTTCGGAATGCACGCTTGGCGGTCGCCAATCAACTCACCGGACGACCGCTAGTCCCCCAGTGAGACAACTTGTCCGGTCTCAATTGCAGTCAAGGCAGCTAGCGAGATTTTCAGCAGTCGCCGACCATCGGCAAGCGAACTCGGCGGGTTTTCGCGCTTACCTTCCACATAATCAATAAACGCCTGAGCTTGCATAGCATGGGGATGGACCGGAGGCAAGGCATGATAGGTCTCCTCAGGCCCATCGTAGAGTGTCCATCCTTCCCAGCTAAAGTCGCGAAATTCGCCGGCCACAGCCACCCGTTTGGGACCGATCAGTCGTTCCGGTTGACTCCGTACGCGACTTTGCGCCGCCAATCCCCAACACACCGTCATCGTGCCAACGTCACCGGAGGCATAGCGGACCGTCACCACCGCGGTATCAATGGCCTTTTCTTTAAAGTGCGCAATTTCAGGCCGATCGTGGGCCGCGATGAATCCTGAAGCTTCCACGCTAACTGGAACGGATTCAAATACACTTTCCCATAGCAAAAAGTAATGCTGCATCAGGTCCACCACCGGCCCGTTATTGCCTGCACGATCATGCATGAAGCGTTTCGGACGAACCTCCCCCAGCCCGTCCGCAGTAAACAGAAGTGGTCGACCAAATCTTCCGGAGCGGACTTCATCGCGCAGATACTCTACGCCCGGCGACAAATTCCTTTGGAATCCCACCGCAAATTTGACCCCTGCTGCCGTCACGGCTCGCTCCATGGCATCGGCTTCCGCCACGGTTCGGGATAGCGGTTTCTCGCATAAAATATGTTTCTTTGCTTCCGCCGCGTGCTCGGTGACCGGCAAATGAAAGGCCAAGGGCAGGCAAATATCTACAATATCGGCCTGAGACATCGCGGAAATCGCTTCGTCATCATGGTCGAAGACGTTGGTGATGTGATAGGTTTCCGCTAGGCGCGACCGTCGGTCTCGATCAATGTCTACTAAAGCTACAATAGGCTGTCCGATTTCGGTCCAGGCGCGCGCGTGATGCCCGCCCATGTCCCCCGCTCCGACTAAGATAATTCCGTGTTCTGCCATTGCTCTCTTCCTCGCTTTCTAATCCTAGAGTCTCGCCGCCGTTTTCGCCGAGTGAAAGTCTTTTTTTTAGTTCTCCACCGGGACCGTAGCACCGTTCACGAGTCCATTGCCAGACATGGCGCCAAATATTGCCGAGTCCATTCGATCCCCGCCTCGGCCTTGGCCAAACTCCCTTCAAAAAATGGATCTTCTTGTTCAATGAATAAAGGTTTTTGATAGCCGACCTCAACCAAGGCGGACACCAGTTTCATCCAATCAATGTCTCCCTGCCCTGGGATGCGATGGCGCCAAAAATGGGTATCCAAGATCCCTTCGTCCCGCACCCGAGATTCGATCCGCTCGCTATCTTTCACCTGCGCCAAGATGATGCGAGACCCGAATTCGTGCACCGCCGCCACATAGTCGATGCCCTGCCACACCAAATGCGAGGGATCGAAGTTCAGGCCCAAGACGGGGCTGTCGATCCGAGCAAAGATGTCTCGCCAGCGACGGGGACTGATGGCAATGTTGAATCGCGGCGGCCACTCATGGGCCATCGGGCAATTCTCTAACCCAATTTGAATGCCTCGTTTGTGTGCCTCGGTCAGTATGGGCTCTAAAGCATCTGGCAGTCGCTCTAGATTTTGATCGATGCTCTTCAGCGGATCGCGCCCAGTGAAGACCGATACCGAGGCCGCCCCGAGCACTGCCGCGGCTCGGATTAAGGTGACCGCATGGTCAATCGCCACTTGCCGGCGTGCTCGGTCAGCATCGAGAAAGTTGAGCGAACCATCCATGATATCCCAAATCTTGATGCCGTATCGCTCCGCCATGTCCCGCAAGCTGGCGTCGCCCTGAGCGACCAGGGACCAATCGATTCCCCGATAGCGGGGACCACCATGTAATTCCAGATCCGAAAATTCATGTTGCTGAAGCCAAAGCATAAGCGCCTCCGGCTCCAAGTCCAACATGGCTGTGTGGTACAGTCCTAGTCTCATTGGGCACCTTCCTTATTTCGGTCCAACACTCTCTGCCCCACAGATCCTCCCCAGGCATCGGCCGCTGCCAGGGCAGCGCCGAGAGCGGCGCTCATGTCGCCCAGTTCTGATAACCGGGGCCTGACCCACATTCCGTCCGGCGTTTTCAGTTGGCCGAGACGCCTAGTCAAGTCTCCATAGAACCTCTCCAAAAGGGGCAGAGGCAGACCCGCTAAGATCACGTCGGCAACATCCAACACGTTAATCGCACTCGTCAAGGCATAAATCATCGCCTCTTCGGCCATCCCACGCAGCCGCTCCTGTTCGGTACCATCTTGGCCGTTGACCCGCCTAGCTAACATGGCGGGAGCGGCCACCAATTCGACACATCCACAGTTACCGCAGCGGCAGCGCTCTCCATCGGGCGCAATGCCAATATGGCCAATTTCCACAGGATGGAGCCCCGGCGGCCGACCCCCGACCCGGGGATGCACGAGGGCTCCGCCAATCCCGGCCCCGAAGTACACCAAAAGAAACCGACTGGGTGGGTGATCCAACCAATGCCACTCTTCAGCCATCGCTGCCGCCGCCCCGTTATTCAGTACAAGCACCGGCTGACCAAGCAGCTTCCCTAAGATTTGGGCATATCCGTCGCCCGCTTCTCGCGCCGCCGCTGGAAAGGACGGGGTGGCTAAGCCTATCGCTTTAACGACAATATGCTCTTCGCCGAGCGAGCGGGCAAAGCGCTCGATGACAGCCCCTGGGTCGGAGTCCGGCGATAGGGCAATGCTCCGCTCTTGGATCGCCGTTCCCGACCAATTCGAGAGAATGAAGCGAATGAGGTCGGAACGCACACTCACTCCTAACAGTCTCATGGACTCACTCTCCGCGATCAGACCCACCCGATGGCGTCCCAAGCCCGCACTTTGGCTCATCCCCTCCCTTGCCAATCCCTCATCACGCAAGCGCTTGACAATCTGGGTCACCGTGCCGGTACTGAGTTGAGCTTGCTGAGCCAATTCCACTCGAGAAATACCGGGCCGTTGACGGATTAAACGAAAGATTCGCCGGGTTGCTGGGGTTCTTGCCTCAGGTTCGAAATCAGTAGACATGGACCGGGATCCCCAACCGGCTACCTAGGCTCTGAACGGAGTCCACCGTCACCCCATAACCCACGGAAAAATGATGCTCGGCCCCATCGCGCACCAAATCTGCCAATACCTGAGCCGCGGGACGGTCCGTTCTAACAGTGGCAGTATTGCCGGAAAAATAGAGGTCGTCGTCCACCGCTTCACCGGAAATCGCCATCAGGCTATATCCGGTGCCATCCTGGTGCAGTCGAACGACGGTCGCCGGTCCTCCCATCAAGGCAAAATCCAAGGTCAGTCCCACCTTGCGATTAGGATGCACACTGGCCCGGGGACTCTCCCCGGCCAGTGAGAGAGGCGCGGCTCCGCAATGCCAAAAGACGAGCCGGTCGTCGCTGACTTGGTGCACCAAATCGCCAAAGAACGGGCTCATGCCTCCCAGTTCACGACAGATGAGCATGGACAAGGTCCCGTGGACGTCAGCTTCACATCCTGCCATGACCTGATCATCAATCAATCGGCTCATGGCCCAGCACACCGCTCCCCCAAACTCCGTCATGTATTGGGGCCAACATTCCACAGTCAGGCTGGTCAGATGATGGTTGGCAATCAGTTGGCGCAATCCATATTCTGCCTTTAAGGATTGTTCGACTTGCGGACCCTCAACCGTTTTCCACCCCGCCAACCCGGCTACGGCTTCATAACCCGGATCGAGTGCGGCGACGGTAGCCTGTTCGGCCGCGGCAAAGGCCTCCTCCAAAGAAATTTGGGTCACCTGTACTCCAAATTGGCGCCGAAGAGCTTGACCGTCATAATCACAAGAAAAGTATCCCGGCGGATGCTTGCCGACAACGCCAATCATCGACGATCTCAAGGCGATACAAGTCTTTTCAACCATCAATAGGGCCCTAAGCCTCGAGCGAAGGTCCTCATCCTTGGGGTTTCCATAAAGCATCGGGACCGATCGACCTTGCTGTTGAAAGGCGAAATTGGTCAACAGGCCTCCGCAGAGAGAATTCAGCCGCAGGCGACCGTGTCCGACTTCTGGCTCGGAGACGGTCCAGAGCCACACGGTCCCTGGGCACAAGTCCGCCACCTGTTGCACCACATCGGCGCCCGCAAACGTCCCCATCACCGCAACCACCACATCCAAGCGCCTGATGGTCTCGGTCATCTCCCTGAGTTGTGCTTGAGCTTGCCATTCGTCGACCATTCCCAGCCACACCGGCTCCGATTTCCCTATCGATCGGGCCTCAAGACATACCGTTTCCCACACGTTCTTAGCGGCATGTTCGGCCGCTTCAAAGTCAAATTGCGGTCGATAGACCGCTAACACTCCAATTTGCACTGCAAGGACCTCCCTCCACCGCTTTGATTCGGCACTGCCCGACGGCTCACCAAACATCCGGCCCCGCTCTCCGATTCATCTCGCCTCCAGCGGCATCATATCACCCCCTGACGACGCTCCAGGGCGGACTTTCGATCCGGTCACTGGCCACTTTTCGCCAAGTCCTGGGCGGTCGGGGCACATCTTGGGAGGTCGTCGCCGCCATGGCCGCCAACAGCGCTCCTAAAGCGGCCGCCTCGGGAGGTTCCAACGCCCACAAATGGGCGCTGATCTGTTCTTGGCGAATGGCTTCCCACCGCCTGTGAGCGACGGCTCCCCCAACCCAGGCCACCTCAGAAAACTCTCTTCCCGCAATTTGGCGAAGCGCTTGAAGCTTATTTTCAATACTCTGGGCCACCCCGACCAAGACCGCCTCATAGATCATCGAAGCATCTGTGGACGGTCCGAGACCCACCAAACGCGCTTGCCCGCGCATGAACCCTTCGGCTTCGAATTGCACCGAAGATGTTCCCAGCCGTTGGCTGGATGGGTCGCCAAGCCACTCCTGCGCCCAACGTTCTGCGGCTCCGCCTGCGGGAGTCGGCAATAGGCCGGCAAAACCTGTGCCCAAAACGTTGGGTGCCCAAATGATGCCGTGTTGAAATGCCGTCGGGGTTAAAATTGGCTGATCTTCTTCCACCACCCAAGGCTCCGCCGTCCCCGATGAATCCAGAGCGACACCCCCAGGCAGACCCGCCCCAACATAGGCGGCCGCATGATCCTGACCGGCGGGTACCATCGCCGCTCCCTTCATTCGGTCAGAAAGATCTGAACGAACGACACCACCGTTCAAAGGCCGGGTCAGAATTTGCGGAAGGTTCCCTGCTGATAGGCCGGCAAATTGCAAAATCGCATCGTCCCAGGTCTGCCGTTGCCAATCCAACGCCATAGTACGCGCCGCTAAATTCGCGTGGGTCACTCGACTGCCCCCCGTCCAACGATATACGATCCAATCGGCCGCCTGGAGCCAGGTACTTTCCTCCAATGGTCTCGGCCGCGGTCCCACCATGGTGCGAAACAAGCCAAATTTAGGAGATGCGGCCACCCCGGTGCGTTGATACACCGTCATCGGATCCCATTCGTTAATGAAGCGACGGTAAAAGGCCTCAGTATCTGACTGGTCTTGCCATCCCGTCAATGGCCCCATGGGGCCGGTGTGGTCGACCCAAATCCCTGCCTCACCCATCGAGGCTACGCCCACCGCCATCACATCGACGGCTTCAGGGATGTCATCCAAGCTTTGTTCGCACACAGATATAGCGACCCGACTAAGCGCCTCGGCATCGAGTACTCCTCCCTGCCACGGTGTAGCCTCTGCCGCCGAACCCCACTCCCCTCGTTCAGACCAAGCCACAGCTTTCACTCGGGACGTACCGATGTCCAAGCCGATCCAAGTAGGCACCCTAGACATCGAATAAAATCCTTTCTGTGCGATCCAACGTCTCCGCAATCGATCGCTTGGCTGCCGAGCGAATCCTATCCGGTTCACGTTCTCCGCTCTCCATGGCGAGAACCAAGCCCCGCGCCCAGGCCACTTTGAGTTCGGTGCCAAGGTTAATTTTTTGAACCCCCAGCTTCGTCGCCCGCCGAAAGTCCGCAGGCAAAATCCCGGTTCCGCCATGAAGCACCAATGGCACCGGGATGACATGATGAAGCGCGTCCAAGAGGTCCCAGCGGAGCTTGGGCGGCATCCGATATTGGCCGTGCGCGTTGCCTACGGAGACTGCCAAAAAGTCCACCGGGACTTCCGCGATGAACTGCTGGGCTTCCTCAACCCGGGTAAGATATCTAGTCTCCTCATCGTCCCCGTCTTCGGCTCCACCAACATGACCAATCTCTGCCTCAAAAGACGCTATCCGTGCTTGTCGACACAAGCCCAATGCGTCCGAACTAGCTTGAATATTGGGCTTTAGGGGGAGTCCGGAGCCATCAAACATCACTGAACTAAACCCCAATTGGATCCCCGTCTGCACCGCCTTCAAGGACGTCGCATGATCCAAGTGCAACACGAAAGGCACCTCGCTGCGAGCCAATCGCGGCACAACCACGTTCTCAAAATAGGTGTCGCCCAAATCCCTGAGATACCGTTCAGAACACTGCATAATCATGGGCATCCGATGCGCTTCACCCCACTCGACGATAGCGCGGAACCCTTCCACACTGGTTAAGTTATAGGCAAAGCGTGGCCGATCTGCGGACAAGACCGCCGACAATCCGGTTAGCATACCCACCCTCCTGTCACTGCCAGCCTCATTGCCGAAGGGGATCGAGGAAAGAAAAATTCTTACTGGCACTGGCTTTTGCGGTCTGTTCGGTAGTATCCTGCTCGGCTGTCCACCAGGGCAATTGCAGTGGACGAATCGCCGCGATCACGGTTTCAACTGGCAACGCGCCTTGGCCCAACTCGGTCCATGTACCGTCACTTTTTGCGTCCTTCAAATGGACATAGCCAATACGGTCATGAAAGGCATCCACCACCCTTTTCGGATCGCCGTGAGCCTGCAGCACCCACCCGAAGTCGACCGCCAATCCCACCCGATCTTGAGCCGAATGGTCAACCAAAGCCTTAAGTCGCGCCATGTCCCCCTCAATTTCGCGGCGATGATTATGAAACAGCACCCGAACATTAAAATCCAACACACGTTCGCTAAACCGAGTTAACTGCTCGCCCATCACACGGTACGCATCCACCGACTCATGAGGCTTGTCGCTGACCAAAATGAACTTGGCTTCGGACGCCTCGAGCACACGTTCTACCGCTTCGGCGGCGGCTTTGTCGGAGAGCGCATCCAGCACCGTGGGATAGCCGAGATGACAGGCAATGATTTGAAGTCCCGTGTTCGCCTTCAACGATGGCAACTGCTCTTGATAGCGCTCAAGCACGGCAAACTTGGTTTCTACACCCTCGTAGCCAATCTCTTGTACCTGCTTCAGCACCGTCGGATACGCATTTATCAGTTGGGTTTCACCCCACGTAATCGTTTGGCAAGCCAGTCTAGTCATCCTGCCATCTCCCCTACTCAAATTCTCCTATGAATCGCACGCTGCCACGACAACCCAAAGCGATAATTTCCTTTGAAAGCAAGATAACTCAAGCAATGAACATCATACTAAATCCGAACCTATTCCTCAATCCCTGAAATCCTCTCTTGAAGACACGGAAATAATGTCTTCAAGAGTTTCATAAGTTTCATCGGCCCACGACTATTACGCGGCCAGCCGTCGCCGCGACGCCGAGAAAATCCGTCGTCAAACCCATCAACATCGAACAAAAGATCCCGCTTGAGTCCGCTCTTCACTTCGCTGACCTGACCCCCTCACTCTCAAACCCGCCTTCGAGGAGAAAGGCCTCGCTTCGCCCCTGAATAGACAGGGGCCTCTCCCATTCCAAAACGGTCTTGCCTTGATCCACCTCGCCACTTCGCCAACCCACGACGAACAACCGATGCGACCAGAACCTCGCCGGCCGGTTATGAGGATTTTCTGGGCGACGAGCCCGGATGAGACGCGATCATTTCGAGCAATGTCAAAGCCCGAATCAGGCGCTTGCGCTCTTCGAGAGACCCATCTGAGCGGGCACCCCCTCGTGCCTTCCAAATCGCTGCGAGTGCGATCAACGTCATTTCGCGCTGATCCTGGCCTAGGGGTGCCGTTTGCCCCTGATCTTCATAGACGAAGTGCCGTCCTCGCAGCAACGAAGCGATAGCGGCGACCAATGACATGACCATAGCAAACAGAAAGACCACCGACAACGCATGCATAAACGGTTTGGCGATTAACATTGGGAAAAACGTATGGCCGACCACAACGGCTCGGCTGGCGGGAGGTAGCAGTGCCAGCCCTTTGACCCCCAACAGGATTTTCATCGGGTTGTATCCGAGAAGCGCGGAGAAAAGCGCGGAAATCGGAGGGAGGTGCAAGAATTTCACAGCGATGGAAGTGGGCAAGTGAACAGCCACCAAGCCCCGATAGAGGGCTCCCGGTAACCGGGTTGTGAGTACGCTAATCACGATGGTGAAAAACACCCCCATCGACAGCATTTGACCCGCGTTCATGAAAGTCGCCCGCATCCCCGAAGCCACTCCTCGATATCGAGCGGCCACACTGTTCATGATCGCCGCAGAATTCGGTGAAGCGAAGAGACCCATGCCTATCCCAATTAAAAAAATATAGAAGGCGAAGGTCCAATGTATTCCACTCACGACCACCAGTATCCTACGGACCGCCTTTTTAGCTAGATTCTTACGCCGATCTCGAGGCAAGTCTACCGCCCCCATACGATCATTCGATTCGGTTATAGCACAACGAATTCGGGTGGACAAGATTTTCCACAACCCAGCTTTTTGCAATGTAAGACACGCATCCTCAGATCATTCCGGTACATCTTACCTAACCCATCAAATGATATACAACTAAGGCATATTGAGAAAAAAAGAGAGGGCGAGGTTCTTGACGGCGATGAAATAGAAAGACTAGTTTTCCTTCATGCATAATTCCGAAGATTATTCTCGAGGGTATTGGCGGCCTCCGTGGCGAAGGGAATCGTGCGATCTAATTCGTTCGAGGAGGTCCACCAGGATTCCATGACCATCTATCCCGACGTAGTTTGCAACGCACGGTACGTTGCTAAAATCTCAACGGGCCACGATCGCGGCCCTCGTCTGGGCGCACTTGCACAATCCCGTCTTAGGCATCGCCGCCATGGGACGCAGTTTAGCCATGGTGGGGAACACCACCGCTATTACAAGTATTACAAAGAATTCATATCATCAATGATGACATGTCATACATTGGAAGTTCCGAGTCCGGTTTGAGTGAGTGTCGGCTTCGTCCAGTCCGCCATCACCCCCGGTCACATTCGCAACGGTGATGGCAGGAAAATCCTCAATAGCAAGCTTCTCTTTAGTAAGCTCGGCGGAGGCTTTTCCCTAAAGCCTGACCTATCTTGGGATGCATGTATTGCAAATCAGTCAATCACTGTGAACCCATGCTCGGCGTCGGTGGTGCGCGGAAACGCTAACCACTTAACCAAGCTTTATTAACACAGGTAAAATACATCCTATTGTACAACACGTGAAAACACACAATAAACTCATTGAAAAATGGTACACGGCCGAGTGTTAATCGCTAAGATGTCGTTTCGGCAAAATAGGCGTCTCCTGTGAATGGAAGTTCAAAAGGTTCACCGTCGTTGGGTTCCGCCTCGATCTCAAATGACAAGTAATAAGGCCCCCAAGCAATCATGGAACCTGCCGCTGTGTTTATCTGAGTCCGTGTACCTCCAAACTCGAGATCGAACACCGTTCGACCGATATCTGAACTAATATATAGTACAATCCGCTCCCGAATCGACTAACATCGGGTGCGGATAACTATTGCCTTGAAACGAGATCGTTACCACAACGCACGACTTGGTCTTTCCCGAAAATTCTCGATAGCGTGCTTCATAATCAAATTTCAAGTCCATTAACGTTCCCACTCCTCAGGGTTGACCTGGAGTAATAAATACCGTGCGCAACCTTGTCGCCTTACCGTTTCCAACCCTTCCTCGAAGGCCGAGTAGACTCCAACTAACCGTCCCTGATAGATCAAGACCCATTGGTTTAAATACTGCTGTTAAAGGCATCATAATGCGCCTCAAAAAAATCAAAATCCGGTTGCACGATCAACTTTGCTCCACGCACCGGCTTCACCTCTGCCGATAGGATGCGCATAACTTCGCCATGATATACTGTGTCCACAAAGCAATCAGGTTCCCACTGCTGGGACACACCGTCTTCCCAAGGAGATACCTTGGACCGACCAGCCACTCGTTGACGTATTTCCCGGTACACGTGGTTATCAACAGGAATCATCGTTATTTCCTCCAATCTGTGCGGTGTAGAGATGTTGACCTAACTGCCGCCCACCTCACGGGCGACGCAGCGTATCGACGCGTGTTCATAGATCAGCCGCCAAATAATCGTGGACCGGACCTTGGGGCGGTGGGCCACTTTTTAGCCCAGCCGCAACGCATCGATTTGCTGCCGCTACTCGCGTGCCCGCTGGCTTTGGGGATCCTGCACCATGAACCAGCCACCTCCTGATTCCGCCATCGCCTATTTCCAGCCTAGCGCACAGATCGGCCCTTGTTCAGCCCACAGCACGATTAAATCGTTCGTTTTACTCTAAGGTGTTACCGCCAGTGCAGTTTGTGGGGAAGGAACGAACTTATGGAATGGACTACCAGGCTGAAGTGTGGGCGAGTCTGATCATCGCTACGATCATCCCGATGTATCCCAGCGCAACCTCGCCAATGGTGGCAAGCGGCCATTGTACAATGCCGGGGGTCCAGACGAGACGGCCGACAGGACCGGCACCGGTGGCACACTCTAGCCAGATCAGCGTCCAGATCCCTAGTCCCATCGCTCCGGCGCTGGCGAGCCTCCACAGGGCCTTAGCCGTCCATGATCGGCCCGCCATAATGCCGAGTGCTCCGAAGATCGCGCCGACGCCCACAGTGATGCCGACGAACTCTGCCAACCATGGGGTCATGGTGGCGAGCAAATGTCCGCCTGTGTACAGTATCTGGACTACCACGACTCCCACCGCTACGACAGCGAGCCCCACCAGATTGGTTCCGGTCAGGGCCCCCCAGATTTTCCATAGGTCCTCGCGAGCGGACTTAGCAAGCCAGGCTCCCCACACCAGTTGCCACGCTTGGACTCCTGCCACCGCCATGGCCAGAGCCTGACCTTCGAATTCGAACCCGACAAAAGGACCGCCCGGTACGGTGGCCAGGAGATAGCCGGTGCACACGCCGGTTACCACCAGAATCCCCGACGCATAGTTCCACCGCACCGCGGCCAGCCGTCGCCACACCCCGGGGCCGATGCTCGCTCCGAGGCCCGGACGGTCCGGAAGACGAGAGCTCGAACCGCTCCGGGTATATCGAAGCAGGAAAGAACTGGCGATGACGAACAGGGCCAGGCCGTTCCATGTCCCAATTGGTCCCCACGGCAGGTGCGGACGATAGGTGCTCGGCAGAGCGGGGCTGCCTATTACATTGGGAGCCAAATCGGCCCACTGGAACGCTGCTGCGTAGAACAACGCTGTGTGCTGGGCCGCATACCCCACCAAGCCAAAGAAGAGCGCGGTCGCACTGGCCAGTCCCGCGGGATACACGAACGGTCGTGCATAGCGCCCGACCCAAAACATAACCTCCGCGACCGCCAACCCCGCGAGCATGGTGCCGATGACCCCCACCGCGCCGGCGAACCATGCGGGCGGCACGGGCACGATGCCATCGAAGCGGGTCGGGAAGTGGCCGCCCACTTCGCGATACCGCATCGCGGCGATGATGGCTCCGCTAAGGATAACGGCGAGCGCGTTACCGATCCATTCGCCTATGGAGATGTGGTCGGAGCGCGTAGACAGGCCAGCGCGAATGCCCAGCACACCCATCCAGATCGCCTCAACGACAACGAGGGCTTGAGCCCAGGCCCGGGCGTTATTGACGCCAGAGGGCCCGAATCCGCCTTCGAGCACACGAAAGGCCAAACTGACGACGAACACTGCAACCACAAACAACAGCGCCTTCAGAACACGGATCCGAACCCTTGGGACATCTCTCAGTGAGCCGCCCACCAACATGGCCATTCGCGTCCATCTCCTCCCGCCACGTCCTATGGATTATCATAGTTCACGTTGAAGCCATCGTGGGTACTATCCACCGAGGTTGGGGACATCAACGGAACATATTGTCCGGTGTTTGAGTCATACACCTCGTCAACCTGTTTGGTATAGTTCAGGTCCCCGAACGGCTCGGTCAGGCCATTACTGGACGATACTTCGCACCCACTAAATGCGATCGAGTTAAACTAGGGACCCGCAAACGCCAAGTTCGATTCCGTTTCAAACTCAGCGGACCACTCGCTGGTATCCGAAGTATAGACGTCATAGGCACTATATGTCTGGGAGGTCTCGTTTTCGGCTCTTACGCACTTTCTGTTATTGATAGTCGACGTAGTAACGACATATCAACCTAATAGTACGGGTTTACGATTGTTTCCTCGAGAAAATTAGGGAAACTCGTCAAACTGTCCATAGACGATAGACATATTGTGCGTATTTCTCGAAGCGCTAGTAGTAAATAACAGGAAATACCCGTAATATGCCTGTTTAATCATTGTCTAGTCAATTAGCAATAACAGAAAGTGCGTAAGAGCCGAATGATGGAGGATCTATTACAAAAGGCGCGAACTCATCGCCTCTCAGTTCCAACAATGCGGGCTTCGACTCCCAAGATCGATGGTACGGCATTGTGCGAGCTGCCTAGGATTGGATCAAGCGCTCTTTAAGACTGAGGCATCACACGAGGAACCCTACCCGGCTATCGAGATTTAGAATGGACGATGATGCCTCGCCGACGATCAGGATTCCTCGGCACATAGACAGCGTGAGGCCATCTTTGTGGAGGACGATTCGGTGGACAGTGTCCTAACGGTGGCACTTTTTTATGGCCGGGGTCGACAGCGGTTCGGGTCAATAATGCGCTGGATCCCCTGTTCAAGGACCGAGACTTAAGAACCTCCGAGTTTAATACCACAGTGTATGCGGTGCTGAACAATCTTCCCGGCATCTTTGCAGGGTGGATGGGATGGTCGATTTACGAGCATCAATCTATTGGTGTCGTGGATCACTCAACTGGATCCCTGGCAACCGGCCACCGTGTACTTTGTGGAAGCGTCGCTGTTTGCCTATGGAGTCGAACACGTTATCAAAGGTAAGGTTCGTAACTATGTGGCTGTCCGCTATGATGGCCGCCATCTTAGCGCTCTGGTTTCGCTCATTGGATTGGCATCAGACGGCCTGGGCAAGCACAGCGAAATCGCCTCGCGCGAGACGAGACGGCTCACCAGCCCAGAGTCTGCACCGCTTCCAACCTCTGCTAGGCCCATCGTTGCCGTTCTCGTTGATCGGTGGGCCACACCTAGAAGCGATAGAGGCTTTCCACAGAATGGGTCATCTGGCGCGGCATCAAGAGGATCGGCGGTCGTTCCTACGCCCAGATCGTCCAGTCCGCCATGGTGGCAGTCGACCGCAGCTGATCCCGGAATCGGAACCAGGCCCACAACGCAAATGTTGACGCCTATTTGCCGCCATTTTCAGCCTTTTTAGCGCAGAATCTGTCTGCAAGGCCGCCTACGACCTGGGAGGTTATCCGCGATCGACCGTTCCAATCTTACATTGCAAAAAGCTCTCGTTGGCTATGAGTTGCCTCAACCGTTACCGCGCGTCTATACTTAACGAAGCATATTGGAATCCCTCCATCCTCGTAGCGCGAGAAGTGTTTGGTGGAGTTTAGGCATGTGCCATAGATATTTTTGGGATTGCCGAAAGCGACGGAAATCGGACCGAAAGGAAGCGACAACTTGACAGATTTACGTCCAATTGCGCCCAACGACGACGAATGGCGGGCACTTTATGAGGCGGCCTCCAAGTTTTTCGCCCTCAAACCCTGGCAATGGATGGACGACATCCATCTTTTTGGTGTTTATGACCAAGAAACTCAAACGGTTGGCTATGGTTGCATCATGGGAGCTCTAGGTGAGGTGCTGGGCTTGGGAATGTATCCTGGCGCCCGTGGCTATAACGAGCTTTTAGCGCTTAGAGAAGTTGGCGATGACGAAGCCACGCTGGCCGATACCGCTTCGCATCACTTTGCCCTCATGGCTGGCTTCGATGATCGCCAAGATCTTTCGAAAGAAGACCTCCAGATCATTCGACGACTGGGGTTGAACTTTCGTGGCCGTCAAGCCTGGCCCAATTTTCGATTTTATGAACCAGGCTACTGGCCCAGTCCGCTTGTGGCCCCACAAGCGCGATTTTTAACCCAAGCGCTCTACCAAGCGGCCATCGTGTCTCAGAATTATCAAAACGACCCTGATGCCCTCCTTAAACGCCCGGATAAAGTCCTGGTCCGTCGGCCGGGTAAGGCGGGCAGGGATTGGGTCGACGTATGGGAACCCTTGCCTGACAAGGTATTAACAGTAGAAGGTGGAGAAGAACCGGACGCTGGCTTTATTAAGCTTGGACGATCGCTTCCCCAGGTGGAAGCGATCTGGGAAATCGACATTTTTTACTTGCCGGTGACGATCGGCAAGGCTGAAGTGCGTCCCAAAATGCCCAGAGTGAGCCTGGTCGTGGACCATGAGAGCGGCCTTGTGTTTGACATTATCGTCGAGGAAGATCACTTTATTGAACGGGTATGGCATTCCCTCATTCAAACGATGCGCAAAGTCGGCGGCAGACCGCAATCCTTTTGGGTCCGCCAACCCAACGTGGCCCTATCCCTCATGCAGTTTGCCGAGGCTCTAGATATTACGGTGGTCAGATTTCCTCTGCTCCCGCAAGTGACCGAAGCCCGCATGAACCTGTTATCCTCACTTCTCAACGGTTGACCCCGACGACACAATGACGTTGGATTATTTCACGGATTGACATCCGAAATCAGATTCAGATGTCAATCCGTGCATACCGAGTTATTGGAACTTCTATGGGTTAGCGGTAGGCCCTTCAAGGTTTTGACGCACCTCGTTGCGAACATCTCCTCGCGGGCTGAACCCCTGGCTCTTGCCTGTAGGGATTGCGCTTTGTGACACTTCCGCTATGCTATAGACGGCACTGAGTCCTCGTTCTAGCCATGATCGAATTTCGCCTATCTGAGTGCTCTACCCTCGGCGAGTTCGCACTTTGCTCAGAATTCCCATAGGAATCTCCGCTTCAGAGTGTCAAACTAACCTTATTCGACAAAGGAGGCAGCCCCTATGGCCATCATCACCGATCCCCATCGCGGGGTAGGACGATACCTATTGAGCAACGTCATCATCGTGTTCCTAGGACTCTTAGTCAACCAAATCATCCAAACCGTAGGGGCTGCCGCCCTGACTCGGATCATTTCGAATCCACGGATCTATGGGGAACTGAACGTTTTACTGCAAATTCTTGGTCTGATCGGAATTTTTCTATCACTAGGTCTAAATTCCGCGCTGACCTATGTGTTAGCGACCAAACGATCCGGCGGTGATAACGCGTATTGGCTCACCCTCATCATGGGGGTTGGCTTTGGCACCTTACTGGCTGTGCTGTTGTCCATTTTCTCTGGAGTGTTAGCCGGATTTTATCATCTTCCGGTCCTCGCTCCTGCCATTTTAATAATGAGCCTTGTCCTAATCTTCAACTCGGTCACCAACGTCATCATGTCGGTGCTCTCTGGCTACAAGCTGTTTCGCACACAGTCGCTAGCCTTGACCCTTCCCGTATTCCTCTCGACACTTGGCATGGTCCTAGCCGTCGCTCTCAGTTCGTCAAGCCACCATCTGTTGTGGTTCGTCGCCATCGGTCAAGTCGCAGGTACTCTCGTCGGGCTCTTAGCCGTCGCGCACTTGGCCCGAAAACATTTACCGGTGCCAATGAAACTCGATTGGCCGATGTTGCGACCACTGCTTCGCTATGGCATTCCAATGTGGGCGGGCAATATCGCCAAATCCTTTCAACAGCCCTTTTTGGTGATTGTCATGGGACTGGTCTCGTTGAGTGCGGCCGGATATCTTTCCAATGGATTAAAAATCGGAGGGTTTTTAAATAACATCACTTGGGCCTTCAACATCGTCGTCTTGCCCTGGCTTTCCGAGGTCCAAAGCCGCGTCGATTTGGTCCGCCATCGAGCCACCATGGCCTTTCGTTACAACAACTACTTAGTCTACCCGCTGGCCACGCTGGTCATCCTAGAACGTCATTTCATCGCAGTCGCTGTCTTCGGTCCCCGTTTTGCCTATACGGATGTCTACATCCTTCCGGTCGCTGCCGCCATCGGCTGTTCGTCGTTCAGCCGCCTCGGCGGGACCCTTCTCGCCGGCATAGGCCAGCCGCGGGGCAATTTCTGGCCCATGGCCAGCGCTGGCATCATCACCTTAGTCGGCGTTCCTTTGTTCTTGAGTCATAAAGACCCGGTGCTGGCCGTCTATCCCTATCTTGCAGGATGGGTGGTAGCCACCGCCATCACCATGGTCTTTGCGGTCAAAGACGGGCTCCATCTCAATTATCTCGATGCTTTCGGCCGACCCGCCATTCCCTTGGCGGTGATGCTGGCGACGTTCGAAGTGGCCCATCTTTTCGGTCTACCGATTCTAATCGTCCTAGCAACGAGCGTAGGCTTGGCTGCGAGCGCCACTTGGGCGGTAGAGCGTCAGAAGCTCCCCCATGTCCTAGGTCCCAGAAAACCTATTTCGCCATCCCCCTCCGATGGCTAACCAGGACCGGGCTCCTGGCGTCAAGCGACCGGCTTCCTTTTTGTTCAAACCCTACGCTCCGAAAACGTCCTGCCCCGGCCCATGGCGTAGTCGGGTGGCCTCATTCGCTGCCATGACCCTTTGACCTCCCCTATCTGAACCACCCCAAGCTCGCCGTCCGTTCGCCAGGGCTTGGCTTTCGATTCCATGGCCACTGTCCCGGTGCCATATTTTCCAGCTTTCGTACGCAGTGGAAAGTCTTCCTAGGTCAGGCACCATCTCCCCCCAACCTTAATACCCTGATGATTGACCGCGACTAACAACATCGTCCGCGGGTAACTGGAGGGATTTTAAATGTCTCTGAAGGCTATTCAAGAAGAAAATAGCGCCCGTGCCCGAGACCGAATCAATGTGCTCCGCGCCCGAAATCGCCATCAATGGTGGCGGCTGATCTGGCTTCTGGTCGGTCCCGGCATCCTGGTGATGCTGGGTGAAAATGATGCCCCGTCTATGCTATCGTACTCCGCGAGCGGATCCCAATTCGGCATTGGCTTCTTTCTCCCATTTGTCGCTCTAACCTTTGCCATGGCCTTTATTGCTCAGGAGATCACCGTTCGTCTCGGCGCGGTTTCTAAGACCGGTCATGCCGATCTCATCTACCGCAGATTTGGTCGATTCTGGGGAAACTTTGCGATGGGCGACCTTATCTTCACCAACCTGTTAACGTTAGTCACCGAATTCGTGGGAATCGTAGCCGGAGCAGGATATTTCGGTATCCCAGATACCGTGGCGGTCTTGGGTGGAGTGGGCATGGTCAGTCTCGCCCTCGTCGTCGGTCGCTATTGGATTTGGGAACGGGTTACCCTGCTCATGGCTTTGGGCAATCTCATCTTTATTCCCGTCGCCATCTTAAGCCATCCGGCTTGGGGGCAGGTCGCCTCGTCCTTTGCTACCTGGCATCCGCTGCCCGCGGGAGGCTTTGGCTCCAATACGCTCATTCTCTTGCTGGCCGACATTGGCGCCACCATCACGCCTTGGATGCTTTTTTTTCAGCAAGGGGCGGTTAGCGATAAGGGACTTACCACCAAAGATGTCACCCATGGCCGAATCGACACCGCGGTGGGAGCGCTTTTGGCCACGATGGCCGCCGCCGCCTGCATCGTCGCCACCGCCCCCCTTTACCTTCATCACATGAACGCGAGTCAATTCGGCACCGCTCAGTTTGCTCAGGCCCTAACGCCCTATATCGGCCACTTGGGCTCCGCCCTATTTGCGCTTGGCATCTTAGAGGCCGGGTTGGTCGCGGCTACGACCATTTCGACATCGTCGGCCTACGCGTTCGGCGAAGTGACGCGCGGCGCTCACAGCCTCAACGTCCCTGCCAAGAAGGCGCCCGCTTTTTATCTCGTGCTCATTTTAATCGCCATGGTGGCAGGAGGAATCGTCTTGATCCCAGGATTTCCACTAGAAGCTGTCGTCATCATGGTCAACGTCATCGCCGTGCTAACGATGCCTCCGGCCATTGGCTTCTTATTGATTTTGGCCAATGATAGCGAGATTATGGGCCGCTACAAGAGTACCCGGCTACTCAACAGTTTAGGTATCGGTGTCGGCCTATTCGTCTCCATCGCCGGCATCATCTATGCGCTCAGCGTCATCGTCCCCGGGTTCACCCTATGAGCTGACACCACGCTCCGTTTCAGGTCCGAAGTTCCATTCGCCCATCCGCAGACAGCCATCAAGGCCGTCTAACCTACAATCAAAGGAGGACTCCTACTATGGTCAGTTCCGAATCCACCGTCAACCTGTCCGATCTAAGCGATCTTGATGCTCAAAGGACGTGGGCCGACGAAGTATTGGCCGAACATCGTGCCAGTCAGGTCCAGATTGAACAGTTGGGGTTGTTAAAACTCAGCGCTGGCCTCAAAGGGTTGATGTGGCTCCTTCGCCTCTACGTGATATTCATGGTGGTTGTGGTCATCGTCAACGTCTTTCAGCAAATGCACTAAACCGCGGAGCCCGGGTGACCGCCTGCCAGCAAGGGACGGTCACCCCCTGGCTTTCTCTACAGGGTGTCCACGCTGCCATGATTGCCACGTGAGTTGCACTTCGGGATGCTCGCGCATAAACTGAACAAACCGCTCGATGCGCTGCAATTCCTCCGGCCCAAAAAAGTGCTCAATGCCCTCCACGGTTTTCAAGACCTGAACGCGGTCATCAAATCCGATGACCTCCAGAAACCGGCTCAGCGCTTGGTGACGCTCGAATAAACGCTGGCCGCGATACCGCCCGGCCTCTGTCAAGTTGAGACCGCGATATCGTTCATACGTCAATTGCCCGTTTTCATGAAGCTTTCGAATCATCCGGCTGACAGAGGCCCGGCTAATCCCCAAATAATCGGCGATATCGGCGGCCCGGGCATAACCCTTTTGCTGAATCAATTGCCATATGGCTTCCAGATAGTCTTCTTGGCTAGGTGTTGACATCCGCCTCACCTCCTCCTGCACCCTGATTCGACCGCCTATCAAAGCATACGTCCGGAGGATCGTCCGTTATGCCGACTGCGCTTTCGCTATGGCAAAAACAGGCCGACGCTAATGGTCTCCTTAGGTGCCCATCTTGCGACCGTCTAGGACAATCCCCCCACCAAGCTCTCGCTCGCCGATGGCGGGCGACAGGTTTTTTCGTCAATGGCTCCCGACGATTCAAGTCCGTGTGCCCATCATAGGCACTGCTTCACGATAAAGGCCATGGGAGTAAAATCGCATCCCTTAAAAACAGGGATCGACCAACACCCGTTCTAGTGTCGGCAATAAAGGTTTCGTTGGCCAAGGCGGTGTTCATCGTAGATTTTGCTGGCCGCCGGTTCTGTCACCCGAGCGTTCCTCCTAGAGCACCTACGATGGGTTTCGACAAAGGAAGGTTATAGGGAAGGGAGATTTTACAGGCAACGACTCCACCGGAGGTCAACGACAGGCCGTCTCCTTGCTCACGTCGTGGGATAGGCTACAGGCCAGGAAAGTTTCCAGCGACCATCGGCTAGTGATAAGGCCGCTCGCTTCAGAAATTGCGTCCCCAAGTCGATGCTGACCGCACCCGATCCTTCCCAACGGCTTGCCACCGCCATCGCCTCCATCCACTCGATGGTGCCCCGCGGGGCCAACGTGAGCCCACGATATGAGGGCTCTAGCGAGCAGGTGTCGATCCCACAATTAATTTGCTCGGACGCTCTATGAAGGCCAATAGCGCGAGCTAGTCGCTGAGTGATCAGGGTCTCACTTTGATTGCCAGTGTCCACTTCAGCCCAGGTGTTAACCGCCCCCATGGGCCCAATCACGGTCACGGGCAGAATCGGGCTCCCGTGCTGATTGCTGCTTCCATCGAGGTGAGCTATCTGGAAAACGTTGCCACTGATCCGCCACTGACGGAGAAACGCGAAGACCCATGTCTTTTTTGTTCTAGGCACCACCACTGATAACTGCACCCGCCGAAGGGAGCCTAGGTATGGCGAAACTGCTTCGAAAACATCGACCGTCTGATCTTCTAACTTTTCGTTCCCGGCGCCTTGCCTGTGTCCCCAAGTCCTCGTTGTTTCGAGCGTGATGGTCTTCCTGATCGGGATTAATTGGGCCGGACCGTCCGGTTTCAGACTGATTCGGACTTCGAGATGATGCTGACTGCGAAGGGAGCGCAGATAAAGCGCCCCACCGCCAGCGTGCGTCACCGTCCAGGCAGCGGGATAGTCAATCCACAGTCCACGATAGGCATAGGGACGAAGTGCTTTCGGAGCGAGCGTCACGCTGTTCTCCCCGTCCGACACGAACGCCGACGCCCCGAATCGATTTAAACTCACCCAGCGCGAAGCCACAGGAAATGGCACCGATTGGATGACATGTCCCCATTTAAACCAGTCCTCGGTAGCGTATCCTTTCACCGGATAGAACGCTCCGCGATGAAACCAGTACCCCACCGCCGCGCTTTTTTTATAGAAAAAGGTTAGTGGGTGTCCACTCGGGGCGGGCAATATCGATGCTATGGCGACTTGAGTGAGATGATAGCCCATCGCATGCAGTAATTGCAGGTTCGGAATCCGATGGTAGCGTCGCGCCTGGTAGAGATAGAGTTGACCCGGCATGGTGGAGAGCGTTATTAATGGCGGAAGCGCCCGGTTAGATGTCTTGGAGCGCTCGGTCACGGCGAGCCACGGCCGATCCCATTGAAAGTTGCGTGCCGGCCAGGGGCAGATATAGGGGTTGAGGAAAGCTGCCAGGATAAAGATCCCGAGGCCACGCACTTGCATTTCGCGACTCCCTCCACATCGTCTTTGGCTCCCCGCCGCGCTTGGGCCCTTCATTCATGATTCGGGGGCTACTTCCGCACCCCTCATGGGCGGCTCGCGACGAAATGCTGAGGGTGAAGCCACGATAAGGACACCATACCGTTTGTCCTCAGCACATTGGGTCGGACCGCGCGGCACTCCAGAATAACCATGGTCGCCCCAGCGACAATTTTTCTTCGAATTCGACCTTTTCCGGTTCAATTTTTCGTTGGCCCGAACACGCTTACGCCTTTTAGGGTCCCGCTTGATCGACCTGAGGTAGATAGCTACCGGACTCATTACCGGCCAAGGGGAAACTACTCGGGGAAATCCGTCTGGAATCGCACGGAGTACCAGTGTGGGTGCCTGCTTTACCCGCAAGGGACGGCATAGGCAAGCAGGCAGCGGTTGGGGGCCGGATCCCCCCTGTCGCCGGAAGGAAGCTCCGTACCGAAAACAAGCTGCTTGGGAGCTTTCCGATGATGGGAAGGAACGGTTACGGCTACCGGCCGAACTTCCGAGGTGGCGGCTCCAACCTTGCGGAGGGATGAGTCCGAAGACGGCTAGGAATAACACTGCGGCCTGCGAAAGAGCGAACCTTTCCGCATGTGCTTGAGAAGGCGGAGATCTGTGAGGTTTCTCTGTAGAGGTGCTTAAGCACGGTATAGCCGTCATCTACGCCTTGATTGAGCTGTGATAAGTCGCCCTAGGTATAGGTAGCCCAGGCTATCTATATCTAGGGGATGCGTTTAGATCCAATGCACGAGAGCCAGCGATACTACTCATCCCAGGCGGTCCCAAGCATGCGACCGCCGACGTGTCCGACTCAGCACGTGGGGCCAACCCTAGCCTCTCACCGCCCGAACGACCTGAGGCAGCCATCTCTTCCACTAAGATGGCTGCCTCAGGTCCCTCAAATGGGCGAAAGCACGACAACCAGACCGCCTTTCCATGTCCAACCTGATACTCGCTTGAAACACCCAGGATTGCGTTGAATCCATACGACACTTGGTGGACACAGGGCTCGCATCACGCTGCCGGCAAAAAATCTCGGTTGTCCTGCCATCCCGAAAGCATAAAAGGCAAGAGTTCACTGCGGCCACTTAGAATTTCCCAAGCGAGCAGCCGACCTCGTTTGGGTGTGTCAAGCCCGGATCTAGACACCCGTTGACCGCATTCAAGCTCTTTTCGGTCATCATAACGGGCCCGTTCGGTTGCGTCCGTTGTCGAGCGGAGGACTTTATCCCCTTTGCCCCGCCGATTTCAGGGCGGTCTCGGCGCCCTGGGCTAGTCCACAAGAGTTCCGGTGAGGGTTTGAATCTCACCCGGATTGGTATTTCGCCATATCTCGAGCGCAACCTCACGGTCACGAAATATCATGCGCACATGCTGACAAAAGGGGGTCTCATAGAATCTTAGGGCCAGTTCCAGCGTATTCGGATTCTGCCAGAGAGCTTTGGCCGAGACCGGCTCAGGTTGTCCTTTTAATAAAAGAGGGATCCATTGATCGTCCACGGCCTCTTCAAATCCGCAGCGCACAAGGATTTCACGGCACTGATTATGAAGCCTGACGTTAACTTGGTCAGGGTCCAAAAACTCCAACGATACCGTGGAGCCCGCATGCTCTTGACTCGGTGCGAACACCATTTGCCGTGGCGCTCTGGATCCCGGTGGCGACGAAAGACTTGATTGGGTGGCCAGATCGGAGAGGCGCAAAGCCTGGAGTGCTTCCGTCAGCCGCGTGTCATCAGCAGATGATGGCGTGACCGGACCTTCCATGAGCCCGGGCAGCAACTCCTCCCATACCGCGTCGAAAACAGGGCGCATGTCGCTCAATCCGGAGGTCATCGCCAGTACCGCATCTTGATCTGGCATCACAAAACAAAACTGACCAAATGCCCCGTCGCCGCGATAGGCTCCGTGCCGAGACCGCCAAAATTGATAGCCGTATCCCTGAGCCCAGTCGCTTGAAGGATCGGTACCGTTGGCGATGTGTACCCGAGTCGCCTCATCCACCCACGCTTCGGGTAGCAGCGCTTTCCCTTTGAAACGTCCGCGATCTAGGTACAGTTGGCCGAATGCCGCAATGTCTTCAGTCCTAATTTTCAATCCAGAGTTCCCGAGGCAGATCCCCTGCGGGCTCATCTCCCAAGTTGGCTGTTCTATACCGAGCGGATTGAAGAGTCGCGGGGTTAAGTACTCTAAAAGGGTTTGACCGCTCACGCGCTGAACAATGGCAGAGAGCATGTAGGTGGCACCATTGTTGTAGAGAAAATAGCTACCGGGCTCGCGCTCGACGGCGCACTGAAAGAATCCGTGTACCCAATTATCGCCCCCGAGTTCAGGCAGGCGCGGCGAGGTATCTGTTACGTGGCCCGTCCCCATCATCAGCAGGTGGCGCACCTGCATCGATCGCATATTCGACCGTGCTACCGCATTATCCTCTTCTGAAAAAAACGAGAGCACGGGCGCATCGAGGCGCAATCGGCCCTCGGCCTCGAGCAAACCGATGGCGGTTGCGGTAAAGCTTTTGCTCAGGGAAAACATCTGGTGGGGCCGGTCGGGTCCATAGGGATGCCACCAACCTTCAGCCACTATGTGCCCATGCCGAACCAGCATCATGCTGTGCAGTTCGCTCCCTTGGGCGGCAATCCGATCTAAAAAGCGCACGATGGCCGAGGCCGCGACCGCTTGATCGGCGGGACGAGAACGGGCAAATCGGGGATAACTAGCCATGACGGGCACCTACCTAGTTTAGAGTATGCCATCCTCGAATCGCAAAGGATGTATACCCAAAGTATTCGCGACCGTATCAACAATTCCTCCTACCCTTGTTCTTGGGCAGATAAACCCTCCCCGACTCAGAGTTCCCAAAGTTTGAGAGCCGGACCTCGCAAGGATTTGCCATCAACGGCCAACGCATCATCGTCCCGGAGGGAATGCTGGGGTAACCACTCATTGAAGGCGGCATAGCCGTCTAGGATTTGCAAAGTTCGATATATGCATGGTGACTCACGGCTTCCCATCCAGCGAATCGGCGAATGGGTTTGCGATGCATGGCAGATTCAGTTGAGGTCCGGCTTTTTAATGCGCAGCGCCCGTCAGGTTGTCGATCGCGTGGAACCGATCAGGGAGACGGTCCAACTGGCTCTTTAGCACGATCCTCACACGGTCCACACGGATGAAATCGGGATGCGCCTTCGAGGCCCGTGGTGGTGGTTTTGTGGCCTCGAATAGCCAGTGGATGAGGTGATTCGCCCATCCGAACCGGGGACATCAAGCGAGGGATGCCGCCGGGATTCTGCCCACTCGCCCGGCGGGCAGCAATACCATACATGACGGATGATCCGCCTAGAGAAAATATCTGGGGACGGCCTCGCTTGGTAACGCGCATCATCGTCGCAAACTGGAGGATGCCAGAGAACGCCCCCACCAGCCCTGGGGCGGAGGCGTGTCGAAACCTGCTCGATGAACTGCGAAATGCGACCGAGGCGGCCCGGTAGGCTGGAGCCAAAGCGGTGGGCCCCGCCCCCCGAGAGCATTTGCGAGAGCGCGATGTCCGTGGATTCATCAGGGGCTCGAAGACCATCCCCATGCGAAGAAGGACACGGAACTGACTGGAACGACTCGACCGCGAGCCGACGTTGCGCTTTTCGGCTGACCTCATGGTTTCTTTTACGAACAGTATGACCGAACGCGACCTGCGCAGGCTCAAAGTCCGTCCGCACATTTCCGGATCGTTGCGGTCAGACCAAGGAGCCGAGCGTTTCGCGCTGATTCGCGGGTGTTGGTAAACTGCGGTACAGCCGGGACAATTCTTAGAGATGGTTTTTGGAGCCCATCGTCGATGATGAGCCTTGGAAATCCAACACGGGCTAACCGTTCTTCAGTATCGTTCGGGTGGACCCCGTCAGAGCGCACTCCAACCCAACCAGGCCCTTTGCCACGCTGGATGTACCGAAAATTGCGTGGCATCTACAGGAGCCCAACCATTGCAATGGGTATACCTAAATAGTTACTCAATTGGGTGCAGCTTAGCTTCGTGAGATTGAATGTTCCCATCATTTCGTATTGATCAATGCATGAAGTACGAGTAGACTCGGGGTTCATTAAGTCCCGGATGAAGCCCAATGGTGTCAGGTTAAGCAAATAGCCGAAAAGACAGTCTCTGCGGAATATTCGGTAGTTTTCCGAGGGGTAAAAAACAGAACTGGACGTAGAGGCCAAAATTTGGCTCTTACGCACTTTTTGGTACAACTAATTTACTAGACAACCATAAAGAGCCGGAATATCTGGTGGTTTTCCCATTCTTTATGATTGACACTACTGGAAATACGCAATATCTGTCTATCATCTCTTGACTTTCTGACGA
>DAHXNH010000078.1 GCA_027365485.1 Clostridiales bacterium | reverse complement strand
AATCTTTCAGATTTTCACCAGGATGAAGGCGGCTAACATAGAAACGGGAATCGAGGGGAGTTTGGGAGCGATCAGTGGCGTGGCGGGGGTTGGTTAGCTGGCTAGCCAGATCTCTCACCATGCTGATCTGGTTTCGGAGGGGGCCATTCGTTTGGCTATCGTCTCCAGCGATGGCGGAGGCATTGGTCGGCCGCTGCGAAGGCCTACTCTTACTTGGCATAGAGAGCCCCGAACAGTTCGGGTTGAGGAGAGGTTCCTGTCGTCCCCATACAGAACGGACCTGAATGTCGTTGAGAAGTTGCGGAATTCCTCGTGGCGGATGCGCGTCCACGACAATCTATCTGCGCACAACCGTGGTGCCAGACCCGGTGGCCAGGGGTCATCCTCGGGCATCGCTCCGGCTAGACATCTTGGTGTCGAAGTGAACACACATTTCAAGTAACCAGGTCCATCTGTGGAGGTTAGGGGTGAGGAGCATGCGATAACGCGAAACCGGTTGGCGATCGACCGTTCGGTTCTGACCTTCTGGAATAGCGTTCGCATATTCGCCATCAGGGCGCAAAGCCTTGGAAGTAACCGTTTTCAAGGCTCTGCCGTCGTTTCGCGGGTCTGAGCCAGTTAAGCCTTGAGGCGTAGCGGTGCCGAGGTTAAAGCGCTATCTTGGATGAAGCAACATCTTAGGAGGTGGCGGATTTGCATCAAGAATATGGGTGGGCTTTGGATGTGGATCTCGCGCTGCGTCGAATTGAGCAATTGTCACCGACGGAGCTTGGCCGGTGGATCCGAGCCGAACGGGCGTGGGGTGGTGATGATCGCAGTCTCTATCTGTTGTTGGCACTGGCTTCGGCCCGATATATCGATCACCATGGACCTTTTATAGGCCACGGCACCTTCAACGGCGGCGCCATGTTACGGGCATCGTCGATCTTGGCCCCTGCCTATCGAAATCTCGCCTTGTTGCAAACCGCGGCGTACGTGGTCGAACTGCTGACGAATTCCAACTATGGACCGTATCTTTTAATGGCTGCCGACCCCTATCGCGAAACGGATGCTGAGGACCCCGAGCAACGGTTTTTGGCTGCCATTGAAGCTGGGGACCAGCCCTTGCGGGTCGAACATCGGTTGGTAGCGTTGATCGAAGACCTCGGTGTTTCGCGGGTTCATCGTCTCTTGACTTTGGCCGGACTGCGACAATTTCCAGAAAACGAGCATCGGTTGCTGATGGTGCACCGGGCCGCACAGTTATTAGACGACGTGGATGGATGGTCTCGCTGGGTCGAGCCAATACTGCGCCCCTCGGTGCAGTATTTGGCTTCACGACCCAAGTTATCCCAACCTTAATAAAATCCCCACCTTTTTGTGAAACCCTATTAAATCAGCCGTTTGAACCAAAAAAGGTTCGGATTTTTTCTTGCATTGTATGCTTTTCTTATCTGATGAAAAGGATAGACCCCCTCATCAATGTAGCAATCGTACGAGCGCCGTCTCCCCAAACTCGTTGCCTACTTGCAAGAAAAAATCCGAACCTTTTTTTCCTAACTTGCGGCCATCACAACATTTCGTGACAAAGGTTGGGATTTTATTAAGGTTGGGATAACGAAAAAACTCCAAACGTTTGGAGTTTTTTCGCCATTCCTGCTAGACGGCGCGATGCGCCTGGCGCGGGTCGATCCCCGTTTCGGCGCTATCGATTTACCTGCCGTTGAACGAGCGATGATTCGGCTTGTCGACGCGCCTTATGGCGATGAGCCGAAGGTTCTCTTGGACCTCGCCGAAAATGGCATCCCTGGCCGTGTTCTGTATGAAGCGGTCGCCTTAACCAGTGCCGAATTGTTGGCGCGGTCCGGTTACGATGCCCACGCGGTAACCGGTATTCATTGTGTTCTCGATATTCTCCACTCTGCGCATGAGGACCCCGAGACACTCGGGTCGGCTTGGTGCACCATCCTTCTGGGACAGAGGACGCGTCGGCAAAAGGAGGTTCGGGACAGGTGGCGCCATCTAAGGGGTTGGGATCGCGAGACTCAGGATGCCGACACCCTGAGAGAGGTGGTTCGTCACGATCCCGAGGGATTGTTGGCGTATGCGGCTGCCGCAAACGCGCTCCAATCCGGTATGTCCCCGCGGTCGCTGGCTCGAGGGCTGATGGAAGTCGCGCTGACGACGGCCGATCCGTTTAACGCCATGCATAACGTGAAGATGTTATGGGGTCAACTAGTGGAAACGGAGAGGTCTCAATGTCCCCAACTAGCCTGGGGCCATTTGGCGGCAGGGGCGGGGGTGGTGGCGCAAACGGCGGCGAAGAGCATATCCGGCGCCGAACCAGTTTTGACCGTATGGCGGGAATCAGGACTTGCCAGCGACAATCGATGAAGGTGAGGGGAAGATGGATTCCGCGATCAAAGCTGTCCACCGATGGCCGTTGCCCTAGCTCTGCCCCTGAAAGAATTTGCCCCTCCAAGCTTGACAACAGGTCATCATATGAGGAAAGTTCTGCTGGGAAGAGCGAACAGCGGCCTTCTTGACGAGGTGGCGATAGGTTCGGCCAGCTGACATTTCTCCAAAATGGTCATCAGCCCTGAACTTTTGAGCAATAACAGGCGCCGTGGTATTCCGAAATTGGGCGGCGACCATGGTCAGCGTGCGCCTCGTGTTGTCTGCCTCACCGTGTCAGTAGAGAGTCGTTTGCGCACGATTATAAAATGGATGCGGCTGTCTTCCTCCAAAAGATGCTTGCTGAACCAAGCTGTGTCGCCTGGGATAACCAGGAGTAGTTCTGTGGTCGATGATGAGGCGCATTGGGCACCAGGGCCGCCGGATTGTTACCTAGGGCATGGCCCCACGAATCCATCAGGCCCCAAAGGCGGATGGAAAACATATGCCCTGGCAAGCGTAAGGAACGATGTTGGATTAAAGTGGACCTTGCAAAATATCGGATATATAAGATTCCCCTAAGCATAAGCATGCCTTAGGTCAAAAGGTCAAGCAGACGACTTTCTCCTGGATTCCATCCTCTACAACCTAACCGTTGGTAACGGATCCTCAACCTTCACTGAAACATCATATCGGTCAAAATAATGATGGCCTTTTAAGATACCGAGCTGCGCCTCAAATCCATCCACCCTGAGGAGACTTCATGGTCTTTCCGCGATAGATTGTGCGGACTTGGAGTGTAGTGCTGATGGTGTTTTCGCCTCAGCGGAATGATGCTCGTAGAAGTAGAGGTGCAGCCGATAATCGACCGCCTGGTCAGTCCACTGGCAAAGCGTATCGACGTGGTCGCTATCAACGCCGGTGGCCAAAGTCAATCGGTCGTCTACCAGACGAAAGTAGCTAGCGGCGCTGTGGGCCAAATGGTGCATGGGCATGCTCGAAATCAGAGATGCGACTTTTGCGGCCGAAAACGGCTGGTGCAAAACCGGTTGGGCCTCGCAGTCGGCATGGCGATACGGGGCCGCATGGAGATAGTCGTAAAAGGGCCGCGCTGCTTCTGTGGCGGAAATCGGTTGGGTCCACTCGGAGCCTCGACTGAGTGCCACTTTGAGCAACACCATTTTATAACTGCGCTGCATGAGCGTGCGTTCAACCGTCTCAAGCCAGCCCTGACCCTGCTCAAAGGCCCGTTGTTCTCTGCTGTCAAGTTCCTCCAATGCCGACAAAAAGCCGATATACGACCCATATTCCCGTCGAATCCACTGGCTGTCCAACCCGCTCTTAAGATGAAACTCAAGATAAGTGGGCCGATGACCAGATTCGTGCTTCAGGTTGATATAAGCCTCTTTCAACCGTTCACGCCGCGGCGTCATTCGCCTTCTCAACCGAGCAAGCAGATCGATTACTTGGAAATCCAGATGGATTTCGCAGCCTTCTGGGAGCCGAGGTATGGTCATCTTGGGATTGGCCCACGCCGCCAAGGAGGCCACTCCCAATGCCGCAATACGTTGGTCAACGTGGCGGTAGTTGCCCACAAAGTCAATAATGGTGCATCGATTTTTGCCCTCCGCAAGTCGTAAACCTCGCCCAATCTGTTGCAGGAAGACGACCATCGAGTCCGACGGACGTGCCATCAGGACGGTGTCTACCGAGGGAACGTCGACGCCTTCGTTGAAAAGGTCGACCGAGCAGATCGCATCGAGATCGCCAGACGCCAACTGTTGCAACGCGATCTGGCGTTCGGCCATTGGGGTGGTTCCGTCTACATGGCGGACGCGGATTCCTCGCCGAAGAAATTGGTCCGCTAGATACCGGCTTTGCACGCGCGAGGAACAGAAGACTAAAGTCCGTTGGCCGTGGTGTCGCTGCCAGGCAGCGACTACCGCGCTGCCGTACTCTTCCTGTAACTGAGCGTGGGTCAGCTCCCACTCATCATAGTGACGACCTCTCCAGGTCACCGAGGCGTAGTCGATCGGATCATAGACGGCGTAGTAAGAAAAGGGAACTAGCCATTGTCGCCCGATAGCCGCATCCAAGGTCAGGTGATATACCAAGTTGCCGTCGCAGATCGCGTACACGTCTTTGTTATCGGCCCGCTCAGGAGTGGCCGTTAAGCCCAAAAGAAATTGGGGAGTAAAATGCTGCATGAGGGCGTCATAGGACCGGGCAGCGGCGTGATGGAATTCGTCGATGATGAGCAGGTCGAAGGCATCGGGCCGAAATCGTTCGCGGTGGCGCTTGGCGGAAAGCGTGTAGACTGAAGCGAAGGTTAAATCCGCCGTCTGCGGGGAGTGTCCCTGGTAACGGGCGATCGTGCGGTTGGGCATTACTGCTCGAAACGTGTTCTCGGCCTGACGGAGAATTTCTTCGCGATGAGCGACGAACAGTACCCGATTAAAATGCTGGGCAAAAAATGCGGCCAAAAATGTTTTGCCGAGACCAGTCGGGAGTACGACCAGGCCCTTCTCGAATCCTTCGCGCCGTGTTTCGACCAGCGCGTCTAAAGCTTCCACCTGCGCGTCACGAGGCGAGCACTGGCCCTGGAGCGCAGACTCTCCATCCCTTTCGTCTGGGGGGAAGGTTTCTAAGGGTGGCTCACCCACGTCCTCGGCTTCTTCGGTCGTCAAAGATGTTGTCGGCGGTAGCCCCTGGATAGCTCGTTCTTCCCGATAACTGGCAATGGTCACTGGGTTTATCGGAACTGTCGCGTCGTCATAGAAGAGTTGGAGAAATGTGGTGAAGGGATCGGCTTTGGAAAAATTGGCATCGATCACGCGAAGATTCCATTCCCCCCTGCGGTTAGCCCGCTTAGCGATAAATTAGAAGATCCGACAATCACTTCGGTGCCATCGCCGGTTTCAAAGAGATAGGCCTTGGGATGAAATGACCTCCCGTTACTACGCCACAAGCGGGATTCGACGTTGGGCCCCAATGTGTAGATAGATTCCAGGGCATCAGGTTCGGTGACGTACAGGTAATCGCCCGTCAAGAGTTTGATCTCACCGCCCGCGTTCACGAACGTTCGAAGCGTGTCGAGTAGAGACGACATACCCGACGAACGTACAAACGCTACTAAAGCATAAAAAGTCTCTGCCCGTTCAAGCCCGCGTTCGATGGCTGACGACAGGTTGCCGACAATCAAATCCGCCCTAGGGTTCTGCATCGATCAAAAAAATCATGCGCTGAAACCCACCGCGTTCGGCGGCCTTGGCCGCCCGACGCCCTTCCAAGTCCTCTAGATTAAAGCCGTGCAGACTGGCCAAAGTCTGAATCACTTCGGTGAGGTCTGCCAATTCCTCAAGAGCTGCCTCGTCATCAGCCGCTTCGAGATACTCCTGCCACTCTTCCATACATTTAGTGCGCAGAGCTTCCTGAAGCTCCTCATCGAGCAATTGCCGAGTTCGACACTGCTTGCCGTCAGCTCTAATGATGTCGGGAATCCGGTCGCGTACCAACTTGTGATACTCCTTCATGCATTCGCCCCCACGGTCTGCTGCTAGAGAAGGAGTTCGCCACTACTGCCATTCCTCCTGCCATAATTCGACAAATCGTCGTGACTTCTTTTTTGATTTCTTATGGTTCAAACGCCAGACTCGGGGTGTGGTCTGACCTCACGTTAACGATCAGATCTCAGAAGTGACTGTTCCTCACTCCGTCTAGGGTACGGCCAAAGCCGATCCGAATCCTACGATGTCGGCGCATCAGCTTGCAACGATGTCGGCCAATGTCGGGCGATGCGTTTTAAAGTGAGTGACTGGCGCTCCGGCCACCACGAAGAGCCGGCGAATGTCTGTGCAACGTTGGGGCTGATCGTCTGAAGGAACTGATGGTTCTTGGTTTGCCTTGCCTCGCGGCGAATAATAGCTCCATAAAATGAGATATCTGGAGTGACGGGCCAACGCGTGTGGTGCTCACCGAGCGACAAGGCAATGCCAGGGGTTTGGCAGGAACAAGGGGCGGTTAGATTTTGGTAAAAGGGCGGCCGTCAATTAACTGGGTTTAGGAGAAATGCGATGATTAGATTCGATGGCAGTGGGTGTTATGGAACGAGGAGCTCGTCCATGAGCAGCGAACGCATCAAATCATGTCGAAGGGGTGTCCGGGGGATGTGGGGTTTAGGACGCGTGAAAATGCCATGGGATGACACTTGGAGATCTAGCTCCGTCGAGATTGCGGGCATCGATTATAGCGCGTGGGCTGGGTCTTCCCGGTCATTTACCAACCTTATTCGGTCAATGGCAGTGGTCGATCGGTTCTGCGCAAGAAGAGACGGTCGTTTGGCCTCCATTTGCCCCTGAGAGGCCTCGTGTTTGGGACGAAAGGGAGGATGTGAGATGCGGCTTCAAGCTAGCCCCTTTCACGACGGAGTGCGTGTTGACATCAGAGCTTTTCGACACCCGAGGATAACCGGTGGGACCGATCATGAATTAGGTAGGGGCCATCATGGCTTTAGTGGTGAACGTGATTAGAGAATAACATGGTCCGACCGATATGGGGAAAAACGTGGTAGTCTAAGGCGTTCGGACTCCTATTCTCCTCGTTCGCTCACTTGCGAAGCGCTGGCGGCTGGGTTCGAGGGTAGCAGCACGCCTCGGATGAACGCCCCGCGGAAATAAACGCTATGACATCAGAACGGTACATCCCCCAAAATCGTACGGAAATAAGACTCAGGAGGCCTTAATGGGTTTCTGACAGTTGTGGAAAGTCATCGCGGTCCCCATCATGGCATGAGGTCTCCTAGTCAAGATGTTTTATCCTAATTTTAGTCGATGTCATCCGTCCGCTAGTGGAGTCTGGAATTCAGATAACTGCGAATTATTTTGCCCGTTGCGCTTGCGATAGCCAAGGTGCCATGGATTTTCTGGAAGACTGTACATCCCATCTACAAGCCTCCAACCTCCTCGTCGGCTTACTTGCATCGTAGGCAAGACGGCAAGAGTTGGCTGCGGTATTTAAGGCTTGGGGAAGGAATCCACCTCAGGCTGTAGGTCATAAAAATGCTGTGGTGAATAATAAGAAGCGCATCATTTGCAGTTTGAACCGCACAAAAACCCCCTCCCTGACTCCGCGAGCGGACTGCAGATCACTCTATTGGATTAAACCGCGGTCGACGGGCGACCACTATGGGCAATCACCAGGTGGAGTAGGAGGGGTTCTTACGAACCCCGTCTCCGGGTAGAAGGGCTGCCCTCCTCGGGCAACCCGACCCCCACGGAACCCAGCGTGCGGATTTCCCGCACTGGGCTCTTCAGCGATAGATTTACTGAATGACTAGATGAGGTAACCGCGCCTCCTCGGGAATGTACACC
>DAHXNH010000060.1 GCA_027365485.1 Clostridiales bacterium | reverse complement strand
GGGGGTTAACGTCCCGGTTCGCCGAAGTTGCGCCACCCACTCGCGGAGCGAGGTCGAGGGGAACTTCTGGCGTCGACTCCGGCTCTGCACTCGGGGCGACCACCGCGGTGACCGCCGTGAACTCTTGCTGGGCGAGGGCCTGGCGAGGCCGTCCTGGAGACGGTTCCGCGACTGGCTGGTGCCGGCGATACCAGCGGAGGGTATGCGGGGAGATCTTGACCCCAAATTGCTGCGCAATTTGGGCGGCCATCTCCGAATCCGACCGCGCCGAATGCGTCTCGAGATAATGAAAGATCTCGGGTGTCATTTTGCGGGGCCCGACGGGCCCCGGTTTGAAATCACTGGGGGTTAACGTCCCGGTTCGCCGAAGTTGCGCCACCCACTCGCGGAGCGAGGTCGAGGGAAACCCAAAACCGCGAGCGATCGCTTCGGCCGAAGCGACGTGGAGTTGGACAAGATGAGCGGCAGCAAACTTAGCCGAATAGGCATCCCCCTCGGGCAGAATGGCAAACAGAGCGTCGCCAATATAGACGGAGGTTTCCTTCAGCCCAGGGACCAGCCGACAGGTAGAAGAAATCCATCGGGGCCCAGGATCCATCATGGTCACCGTGGGTAAGGTGCCAGGCACCAGTGTGGGCATACTATCGACCTCCTAAGGATGCGCGTTGTTAGAAGGATTCGCTATCCGTGGTCAATATCCTGATGAGTCTACGATATTTTTTACCCAAACGAATGGATAATTCTGGCAAATACGCGCCAAGGCCTGATTACTCTTGATTTGATAGAGAATTTCCGAAAGTATCAATCCACACAATCCACAGCCTGCAGCAATTTTGATCAGCGTAATTCATTAGCGAAATGTAAAATAATAGTGCGTTTTGGCGTCAAGAAACATACCAACCGGGGAAGTCTGGGACTCGTTTGTCTCTTCGAGTTTTCGTGGCGGAAAAAAGAGGGAGCGAGTTGCGACGGAGCATGCGTACAGTCCAGGAGATTTACCCTGACCAGCCAAGAGCTTCCGTCCTCGGGACGGTTTTTTAAGCCCTTTGGGACGTGAGTCTGCCCCGCCTAAGCGGGGATGCTCACTATTTTGTCATCGCTTGGCCGCATGGCGAGGTCTAAGATTCCGTCTCGAGATGACAAACACTCTAAGAAATTGATAAGAAAGCGGTCGATAGCGAAGTTAGCTCCCTTGTTGTTTTATAATGAGGGCAGGTCAAACGGTAGTTGCCTTCAGCGGTTCGAATCACAGGTGCATGCTCATGATTTGTGTTCTTAAGTGCAGCGATCTCATCAATCCTCCTGAGGGCTATCCATTTCTGCTGTGTCCGAAAAATCGGTGTGGTGGGTTGGCGGAACGACTCCGTTGTCTACGGCGCCGTTCGAGTGGGAAAATCCTAGCAAAGTGTGGTGATGTCATTGCATACCCCGGCAACTGTGTCGGAGCCGGATGGGTTCAATGGAGACATTGGTTGGACGTCGGAATTGGCTATTCCGTTGGGACTGATGGTGCTCGGCCTTTTAGGAACAACGGTCGTGCCGTGGTTAGGGGTTCTGATTTTGTTAGGCGGATTTACCTGGGTGCTGTGGCGTTCAATACCGATCGGTGCGGCGGCCTATGTGGTGTTGGCGCCGTTACCTTTTGAGGTTTTAGTGCATGCGCATAAGATTTACTGGTCGGATTTAATGGCTATTTTCCTGTTGGTGGCGGTTCTCTATCGCTTACGCACCACAAAGACTGAGCCTTTTCATGCCGGAGTTTCCCGGCACCGGGCCCCAAGCGACGCCAGCTTTGGGCGGCAGGTTTTGGATCTGTTCTTCCCGAAGTCGTATCGATGGGCACTAATCTTTCTTCTGGGTTTGTCGGTGCTTTCGCTAGCCGTCGCCTTAAGCCATTCGGGAACGGTGATCAAGATTTTAGAATACGTGGAGTTTTTTGTCGTCATCGTTGGCGTCTTCCGCTTCGCCGGACGCAGCCCATCGATCTGGAAACTCTACATATACGCTCTCTTGGCGAGTGCTTCAATTCTTTCGCTGTATGGATTTGGGCAGTTCCTCTTTGGGCTTGGGCCTATCTCCCACCAAATCTCGGTATACCACGTGCGAGCAGAATCGGTGTTTGGCCAGCCCAATCCCTTCGGGGGATTTGAGGCGGATCTCTTTCCCTTGGTGGCGGCGCTCATAGCCCTTGGCCCTAAGACGCTGCCCAAACGATGGCTCACTGTAGGTTTGGTGTTGATTACGCTAGGCATTGTTAGTTCCTATTCGCGTGGAGCGTGGGTGTCGGATATGGGGGCAGTGGTGATTATGCTTCTGCTGGTTCTTCTAACCCAGGGCAAGCGCAGCTTTTCCATGGTCTTGCCCTACGCAGTGGGCATTCCCGTGCTGGCATTCGTCTTCATCGATCTCATTGGTAAAGTCGACTTAAAACCGCTCTATCATGCGGTAGCTATCGGGTCCCGACCGAGTCCGCACGTGCTCGGCCAGTTCATCAAAGCGCGGCCTATGGCGCGCACGGTTGCGGCCGCCAAGGTGATCCAACGCAAACCAGCCACGAAGATTTTGGCCCATGCTAATCCCATAACGAAGATTTTTTCGTTGATCGGTGCCATTATTCACCCTCATAAATATTATGACGTGCAACAACGCTTCATCATTTGGCACAGCGCTTTAGAAGATTTTTTCCATCATCCATGGTTGGGCGTGGGACTGGGGAATTTTCATTTGTATATCCAACATCATCGTCCTAAGGACTTGGTGGGCGGGATTCCGCCGACTGCGACCAATCTCTATCTAGAGTGGGGAGCCGATCTAGGAATCGGAGGATTCATTGCAGGCTTGTGGCTGGAGTGGCGCTGGGTGGTGACAGGTTTGAAGGCGGTGCAAAAAAGCCTCAAAACTGCGGATCCTCTGTGGTATGCGTTAGCGGTGGGATCGTTCGGGACCATTGCCGCCTTTATTATTCAAAACTGGGTCGACTTTTTAATAGACCACGGAGTGGTATTGCCGTTTCTTCTGGCCGTGGCTTTGGTCGGATATATCCTCTCGGAAATGGACATCAAGCCACAGGGATCGTAACCGGAGGCTATCATGGCCATGTTGGGTGCTAACGGCAACGTGGGGTGTTCAAGGGGCTTTTTTCTATTGGCCAGGAGCGCGGACCAAGGGAGGAGTGGGCCATGGACCTAGAATCGTCATCGCGACTCATGAGCCTGGTGCGCATCACTGTCGGTGCGGTGATGGTGGCCTTTGGGGGAGTGGTGATAGGATATTTTAGCATTTGGTGGGCGTTAGTTCGAGGAATTGTCCGAGGCGTCTTACTGATTCAGCATCATCCGATTGCACAGGGGCCATTGGCGGTGGACATTGTGCGCATTGGCAGTGCTTCGGTGATTGGATGGGGAGGCACCGTATTCATCTTGGTGGGCGCGGGATTGGTGCTATCGCGTCCTCGGGGACGCGCGCCATGGGAGTACACGCGGCGAACCTCGCAGCAGAGTGCCGAGCCCGATCAAAAGGGGTGCTGACAGGTGGTGAAATCCACTCTGCGGATAGAGTATCCTGCGGTCTTGGCCGGTGGACGGCCCCAGAACGGATGTGAGTGATGCCTGCCCTGACAAAGGCGGCTGCCCCTGGTTTTCCGTCTCGTTACCAATAAGCGAGCGGTTTCATTTTGGTGGGCATCACCGCGAGGGCTATTTTTATAAGCGAGAAGAAGCGTGCGGGCTTTAGGTGGGGTGAGGGATCCCCTCGCCGGTCGAGTGATAGATCGACGGATCGGTAATGATTTTGGGTGGCGTCACTAGCCTTGAAGGTACGAAATTAAATCCGTGCGATGTGTCCGTCGCTGGCGCCAATGGATTTCTATGTCCGGTGCAGAAGAGGCTTGCACCGGGTATCTTTATGGGTAGAGCGTGGAGACGGGGTTGAAGGGGCTAAGGAGGCCCATTTTTAGCTTGGCCCGCCTGCCGGGTTGACAGGGGTGAAAAACTGTTGGACTAGACGCCGAATCAGAGCATCGTCAGGAGGTTTTCCGGTAATCAGGTGCGCCAGTGGGAAGACGGCCAATCCAACCGATGCCAACAGTTCTACGTCGGTCGAGACGGGCAGTTGCTGACGGATCACAGCTCGCTCAATAAGCTCAGTCAAATCTCGAAGCCCCTCAACTAAAACATCGCGATGCAGAGCCTTATAGAGTTCTGGATGGGTCTGCACTTCGGCCATCACTGCTGAAAGCGCGGGTAGCGCCGATTGATGGGAACGTACGGCCGCTTCCAAATATTGGCGTACGTCACTCGCAATCGATCCTGTATCGGGCAAGGGATGGACGGGTTCGATTTGCTGACGCACG
>DAHXNH010000053.1 GCA_027365485.1 Clostridiales bacterium | reverse complement strand
GGATCGCCCCTCTCTTTGGGCCGAGGTGAAAAACACTGTGGGCCCCTCGTACCGAGTTCGCCTCGAGTTGGTGCAAGAAGAAGACGTGTGGCGACCGGCGGTCGCCGTTTGTAGTTGTGCTGACTCCTCTTCGCCATGGTGCTCTCATTCGGTCGCGGTCTTGTTGGCGGCGGAGCATGCTTCGGTTGAGCTATTGCGGGAGCGACCGTTCGCATGGCGAATAAACGGATTGTCCGAGGAAACGAGCCGCCAATGGCTATTGGAACTGCTGTCGGTAGACGAAGCCAAGTTTGTCATCGCTCGTCAACTGTGCAAACTTCAACAAGACGCATCCTTTTCACCTTTGGATCTGCCTGGGTTGTTGCAAGCCATTGTGATTTTAGTGCGAAGAGCGACGGAGACAGTGCGCGCTGGGAGTTATGATCCGAACACATTTAGCGACGATGATGGCTTCGATGAATTGAATGATTTTTTGGATGCCATTTCGGATCTGGTCGATAATCGTCGAAACGTTGAAGCCATGACCTTGCTGACCGAATTGACTCAACGTGTGGTAGACGCCTGGGAGGTTCTCGTAAATAGCGACGAATCCGCGTACATGTTTGTCAACGATCTCACCGAGGTCTGGCTCGAAGCTGTGTTGAGTGAGCCCTTGAGTTCTGAGAAGCGGGAAAAGCTTTTCGCGTCGGTGGAAGAATGGCATGAATGCTTCGCTAATTATGGCAATGCGTCCATGGCAGCGTTGGTGTTGGCGTTGAAATATGGACCGGATTGGAACGCCATGGACCAAGACCCCGAGCTTTTTTATCCGGATTATCGCATGATGGTGGCGACGGCTTGGCTTTTCTGCCTTGATCGAGATGGGGACGATTTCGGGTATTTGCGTTATTCAGAAGCTGCTGGACTTCACCTTCTGCATGCTCTTCGTCTGATTAGTGTGCATCGCCTCGGCGATGCCAAATCCTACGCCAGTCAGTATGTGCGCGATGAACTCGAAATTCGCATGATGGTGCTAGTCATGGCCAGGATTAACTTGGAGGAAGCGTTTCAATTTGGGGTGGAACGATGGAATGAGCTAGTGGAGGCACCGATGCTGGCTACTGTGTTGGCGGAATGGGCGGAGACACTGAACCGAACCGAGTCTCTGCTCTCCTTACATCAAAGCGCATGGCCAAGCGATCCGAGCATCGAACGCTATCGACGACTCAAAGAGCTTTCAAAGGACCGTTGGGCTGAGATTTCTCCCGATCTCTTAGCGGTCTACAAGAGCGGTGTTAGTCCAGATGCTGCCGTCACCGTACTGATCGCTGAAGGACAGTTCGATGACATGATCGCGCTCATCGAAAAAACTCCAATGGTTAACGACGCGATGTTGAAGCAAGCAGCGGAGGCGGCCATATTGGAACGGCCTCAATGGGTCATTGAATTCTTTTCGAAACGAGCCATGGAGATCATGGATGCAGGCCGCCATGAAGAGTATGAAAGAGCGGCGGAGTATGCATCCTACGTCCGCGACGGCTACCTGAAGCTCAATCAAGAGAAGAATTGGAATCGTTGGAAGGCATTGGTCCTGGCTAGACACAAACGAAAATATACCCTGACGTCCCTCATCCGCTCGCTCTAGACGAGATACCCTTCTTTTTGGGAGGACTTGGCTATATGGTCGGGCTGAGTTTTTTGGCGCGAGTGGTTCTTACGGGATGACGTCCTGACCATGGCTGCTTGTGCGCGAAGCCAGGGATCGTTTGAGAACGGTAGGTCCAATCGCGGCAGTGACCACCCGCGGGTGCGCTTGGTGCTTGGAAGACGTGCGATGGGGTCAGCTTCGGCAACGCTTAGCGGCACCGGAGCGCTGTGAAAGATCGGACGTGCGAATATCTGGATTAGCGCAGTTTAACCAAAAACCTCAGCGGACGGACCGACGTCCGTTGAGGTACTTAGGGCGAGAACGCTAAGAGTATGCAGTCAAAGGACCTCAAGCTGAACTCGAGCCACTGACGGGATCAGCCTGCAGCAAAGCAGCTACCCTCGCTCAGAGAAGCCCACCCCAACCATTGGCCCGTTTCCTCCCCAGGGTTCGATTGGAACATCAAAGTTTCAAACCGGCAAACCTTAAAAGCATCAATCTGAGTGAGCTGATACGAGAGCGAAGCGCCGATAAGCTTCAGCGCGAAACCCGTAGGACGACACGAAGGAATGACTGGAACAGCCTACGGCCAACTATCGGGAAAGAAAATTTTCGGGTTGATTCATCTCACTTTCCCGCCGGGTCGGGCCAGAGAATTCTGGGAGTAGACTCGGGCTGCCTTCGAAGCCAACCGCACGATTTCTTTATTTTTGTGCATCTACTGCATCAAACGATAGTCGGTGCGTCTTCCATTGCTCTCGAATGCAGGTTGGGCGAAGGCGCAACCGCCATCATTTCTCCCGAAGTCCCTGAAGTCCCCGAAGTTCCTGAGAACATCCGCGTAATGAGCTTCAATACGGTCTACCGTCGCGCTGGCGTTTTGGTCGACGGTAACCTTAATGTCCTTGGCGACGTTATATGGTAAAACACCGAAAAAGAGGGATGTCCTATGACGAACGACCTAGCGCGATCGGCCCGAGTGGTTCGGGTTGGGGTTTCTGTAATGCTTCTTTCCCTTGCGGTTCCAATGCTGGGGACCATAAGGGATTCGACTAAGGCCACCCTTGAGGCCCCTGGCCTGAAGATTACCCGCACCGTGGTCGGCACCTGGCGAGGGCAATTTCCCAAAGAACCGGTCGTTTCCAGGGATGTGTTTAACGCCATCGACTTCACTGGACCCGATGACGGGTGGGTGGCGGGACCGGGTCGAATCATGGCGACCGACGATGGCGGTAAGCAGTGGCGGACAGTATACCAGGGCGCGATTCATTTTTTGGGCTTGGCCATGCTCAATGCCGAACAAGGCTACGCCTATGGTCCTTTGCACGTGCTTTATACGAAAGATGGAGGAAAGCACTGGCATGAGGCCTCTCAACCAGACGGGCGCATTTCGGTTATCGACCCAGTAGCACCCAACCAAACGTACGCCGTCGCCGACGGCGAGGTTTACGTTTCGAAGAATCACGGCCATAACTGGACCCGAGTCACAACCCCAGGTGACGTTAGTTCTGTGGCGTTCGATGCCCATGGCGTCGGCTACGCTGTCAGTTCGATGACCGCTCAAGTGTGGAAAACTACGGACTTTGGCCAAAAGTGGCAGGTCTCGCTTCATCTAAAGCAGGGGGCCGGCGGCACCGTTCGTCTGAGTGGCGGGGCCGTTTGGGTGGTCATCGATGGCGGGGCAGGCATGTATCAACTCTCCTATAGTCTCTACGAAAGTACCGACGGAGGGGTTCAGTGGCAAGCCAAAGGCACCCATCCGACCGCTGGCGGAGGGTCTGCCCCGGGAACTCCTGCCCGTGCGTATCTGTTGCCGGGCACGACGTTGGTGGACTTTCAGACGCTAACGGCTAAACGGGCTTTGCTGGTCACGGGGTGTTGGGCGTGTGGGGCTGGCACCATTCAACTCTCGGCGACAACGGACGGCGGGACGCACTGGATCAACCATCCCGACGTTTCGGGATATGAGGGGTTTTCTGCGGCCATCAGTTTTATTTCCTCGCAAACAGGCTGGCTGGCCACGGCATCTGGTCTCATTCTTTCAACTCGCAATGGCGGCAACACGTGGACCGAGCGATATCCCATTCAGCCGCTAGCCCCCATCTATGGCTGGTGGTGGCTCAATAATACCGTTGGGTTCGGCGTAGGCAAGGTGGGCGATGCCAATGCCTTATTGGAGACGACGAATGGGGGCCAGCGATGGAAGCAGATTGGGGTTCTTCCCTCGACACCGGGCCCCAGTTTTCCTTCCGTCAACACCCAAGCCATCGACTTCGTCAATCCCAACGATGGCTGGATCGTGTCGCCGGCATCCGATCGCCTTTACCACGACCATGACGGGACACTGAGCGCGCTTCCAGTTCAAACGTTCATGAGCAAACGCAACCCGCACGGTCAGGTGACCAGCGTCTTTTTCAGCAATCGGAATGATGGGGCGGTGAGTACTCTCGAAAGCCATGCCTGGTATACTCTCAATGGAGGCAAGACTTGGCGGCGATCGGTGTATGATGATGGGGCCATTGCGCTGATCGCTAAGACTAATCCCCAGCTGGCCCAGACGCTTGCTCGCCTTTCCAATCAAAGCCAGACCATCGGTTATCAAAGTATCGGAATGAATGCCTCCCGTATTTGGCTCAACATAGGGAGTGGTGCGACCTACCTGATTTCTGATAACCATGGAGCGACGTGGAGGGAACTCACCTTCAAGCGCTATGGTCCGCAAATGATGACCTTCAGTCCCACCGGCCGAGGCTTTGCCGTCAACGGCAGCTACTGGATGACCGATAACCAAGGGAAGACGTGGCTGCCCTTGCTGCCGTGATGAC
>DAHXNH010000018.1 GCA_027365485.1 Clostridiales bacterium | reverse complement strand
TCTTGGAAGGAAATTGAACCGCTGGGCGATCTCGAACGCCTGTGACTCGTCCTCAACGTCTTGCCAATTGAGGCGTTAATGCGGGTGTTAGAACAGGAACGAGGCAAAGGCCGGGACGACTATCCCGTCCGCGCTATGTGGAATTCGTTGCTCGCGGGCATCGTCTTTCAACATCCGACCATCGAGAGCCTGCGCCGCGAACTCGCACGCAACGGGCAACTCCGTGAATTATGTGGATTTAAGCCTGGAGTCATTCCCCCGCCGTCCGCGTACACACGCTTTTTACAGCACCTCCTCGATCACGAACCCGTCCTCGACCAGATGTTTGATGACCTCGTCGAAGCGTTACGGACCGCTTTGCCCCATTTTGCCGAGCGACTCGCCATCGATGCGAAAGCCATCCCCTCCTTTGCTCAAAACGCCAACCAGAACCAGACGCCCGACGGGCGTCGGGACCTCGATGCCGACCATGGCGTCAAGCACTATCGCGGCAAAAATAAGGACGGGAAACCGTGGGAAAAGATCGTGCACGGGTTTCGGTGCAAAATTCACCTCCTGGTCGACTCCACGTATGCATGGCCTCTTGCGTTCACCGTGACCAAAGCGTCGGTGGCCGACATTCGGGAAGCGCCGGTCTTGCTCGCCCAACTGGCGAAGCGGCACCCCTTGGCTCTGAAAGCCGCCCGGGTTTTGACCGGCAACAAAGCGTACGGCAGTCGGCCCCGGGTCACCGAACTTTGGGACGCCTATCGGATTAAACCCGTCATCGATATCCGGAATATGTGGAAGGATGGGGAGATCAGCCATGTGCTACCGGGCTATGACCACGCGCCGTACGACTCCAAGCGAGTCGTTGAATGTTACGACCCGGCCACGGGGATCAAGCGGACGATGGCCAACGGGGGCTTCGAACAAGACCGGACGACGCTAAAAAAGGTGTGTCCGGTGGACGTCTCGGGGGGCGTCTCGAAGGGTGCCGAGGAGTGCCCCGTCAAGCATCAGCTTCGGATTAAGTTAGACACCGATCGCCGGATTTTCACGCCGATCGACCGCACGAGCTACCGATGGAAGCCAGGAATATCAAGCTCGCACCGCGGTGGAACGGGTCAATAGCCGGCTGGACGTGTCCTTTGGATTCGAATTGCATACCATTCGAGGCCTCAAGAAAATGCAGTTGCGATGTGGGTTAGCCCTGGTGGTCATGTTGGCCATAGCCCTCGGCCGCATTCGGGCCAATCAGGCGGACCAGTTGCGGAGTTTAGTCCGACCCGCCATCTAACCGCTCGCGATGCGAGCGGTATGACAACCCAATAGTCGATGCAGAAGTCGGCCCGCAGCGGATGCAGGGTCTTAGGGGATCATGCCCTGGACCCAGTTTGCGATTGGCCGACGACCGTCTCGTCCCGGGGCGAGGGGAAAAAGACGATCTGGCCCCCATCAAAACAAACACACATTCGCATACAATCTGCCGGTTTCCGCGAAGCAGGGCCACAGCGCAAATTTTGACGCCGCCTTGCCACCATTTTCAGTCTTTTTAGCGGAGAATCCGTCTGAAAGGCTCCATACGACCTGGGATTTTATCCGCGATCGACCATTTCAATCGCACATTGCAAAAAGCTCGAGGTGATTACGTATTAACGCCGCGCACTACTAGCCTGGTCCCAGCTGCCAAAGCCGGGCCCGAGACTACCGGGCCGGCATTATTTCATGACCGTCTTCGAGACTTGGCGGGCACAGTGGCCCTGCCAAGTCTCTCGTTGTGATAGCTGGCCCCCAAAACAGCAAGAATCCCGCACGGAGTTCAACGTGCTGCGACCGACACTACGTTGATGGTCGGCTGCGGTCCAATCAGCCAGAAAGTCACGGCACACATTTCCTCGATTGGCATACGATGGGATATCTGAAAATAAGGAGGTTAAGTTTATGGCCCTGTTTGACAGCACATTTCCACCCTATTACCCATTCGGCAAACGAAATCTGAGTCTTGGAACCGTTGGCAGCGATGTTTCCGTCGTGCAGGCGGTCTACAATTTGATGCTGAAAACCATGAACCCACCAGGTGGCCCAATTGGCACTCCCATTGGGATCGACGGTAGGTACAGTGCGAGTACCGTGAATGCGGTACGAAATATCCAATCCTACTTCGGGCTTTCGACCGACGGCATCGTAGGCCAGCAAACCTTTTTCGCCTTCGGCCAAGGCGTGGGCAGTAATACCACCTATGGCGGTCCAGTTTATGGAAGTCGTCAATTGTCTCTCGAAAGTAGCGGAGGCGACGTCACGATTTTACAAAATCGCCTCAACTGTTTTCGCTATGCCGCTATTCTCGGCGGTCCGGCCACCGGCACGTTTAACGCAGCCACGGCATCAGCCGTCCTAGCATTCAAGCAGGATGCGGAAAGCAACGGTGACACCGGGTTTCCGGCCAATGCAATCGCCGGATTTGGATTTTATAACGCCTCTTGGCTATACACGTTTGCAGGCGGTCGAGCCATCGAAACTGGTCGCAATGGCTTCGATGTGGTCTTCCTGCAAATCGTTCTCGCAAGTCTTGGCTACTATTCGGGTAACGTCACGGGATATTACGACACGTTAACCCGGTCGGCGGTCCTCAATTTTCAGGCCGCGTCCAAAATCACTGCAGACGGAGTTGTCGGCCCGACAACGTTCTACTATCTCGGGCTGGCCAACAGTCAAAGCGCCCCCCTTCCCCTCTCCATTGCCTGGCCTCCAACCGCAGCACCCGAGGTGACGACATGTTCGGCCCCACTCATCTCACAAACCTCCGACCTCCACCCATACGGAGAAGCTAGCTTGGTTATCAATCAGGCCGAAGGCTTCGAGAGTTTAGACGTCGTCGCTAATTTTTTGAATCCACCGTCCGCCTACGGTAATTTCAATGGCTACGCTTTCCTCTTGATCGACCCTAACACGGGTCAGACGGTAGCCACGGGGCCGATGACTCTGGTCACTGCTGACGATAACCCTGGTGACTGGGCCGGAACCTATTCTCCTGGCGTCTCCACGATTCCGAAGGGCACCGTTTCAGTACACGCCTTCAATACAACCAGTGGTGGTACCTACGGCATGTTGGTTCTCAAAGGAGAGTTGTCCCAGTGCACCTAATCCGAAGCAATAATCCACAGGCAGAGGCCCGACCACGGCTCTGCCTGGTCTTTTCGTTGCAACATGGCACCTAATCTCCAGATGTTTGCGGAACTCTCTGTCCGAGCTCGACCCAAACCCCCAGCCGTCAAAGATCGCGCGATTGACGATCGGCATCCAGGATATTGTAGGGAGATGCCCGAACAAGACGAGATTGCCGGATCCCACCAGCACATCGAGGTAAAGGCGCCCAAAGAGCCCAGCGCGCACCACATTCAGGCGAATAGAGCCGCTCTGGATGCAGAAAAACCGGAGACAGGCATCCAGTATAGCTCGGGTGGAGCAATGCCGCTCTGCTTACTTCCGCCAAGGAATCCATCATTCCGGTTCACCCGACTGGCCTAACCGATTGGGCACAGTCAGACCACGCCATCGGAATTACACGCAGCCTTTGCCGAAAAGTCGCAGCTTCTCATCGGATCGATAGCGACGATATCTCAATTTGGACTAAACCGCTTCGCGGGGGTTTAAAAAACGGGTGCCCGGGTGGCTTAGACTGTTGGCTCTGACGCTAACGCTAAGCGTGGTCGTATGATACACTGACAAACAGACGGCGGCGGAACTGGATGGAAGGAGCTTGGCATCGTGGGATGTAATCGAGCGTCTCTCGAGCACGCTGGTGCACTTCCTGATTGGGCCGTTCCTCGGTTATGCTCGTTCTGACGAGTTCACACGATTGATTGCCAATAGACGGCGCCGGTCGAGCGCGGTTTAGTCCAATAGAGTTATCCGAAGTCTTGGGGGGTGCCTCGCCCGAGGCTTTTTACGTTCCGCGGACTTCCGATAACTCGCTCTTTATTATGTACGGTTGTGCAACGATCAATAGGGTGGCATGCTGATTCACTTCGTCCATCAATCTACCAGCGCTCCTATGAGAGAATTCGACCACCCTGCCGTGTCGTATCTTTCGATAATCCCACGCCAAGCGCTGCCACGCTGTTGTATTGAACATGTCTGTAGTGGCGCGGGCGGAATAGAACGAAACCGTCGCCAGAGAACTCAGCGCAAACGCCATCTGCGAGGTGTATTTCTCACCGCCACCTTTGTAATCATCGTAATGATAAGCACAAAACTTCTCTCTATTCCTAACCTGATAACCTTGTGGTGCCCCCGGCGTACCGTACGGAGCACGCAGCTAACGTCGCTTGTCGTGAAGTGGCCGCCTGCCAATAGAGTGGGTCCACCATAGAGGCTTCCAGGGCAACCAGCACTTGATCGAACCACAGATGCCATTGACTGCCGCAAACGCTTGACTTGCCGCGGAATCGGGCGAGCTCCAAGGGCGATCGGCCACATTGGTCGTCAAGCCTATCCCGATCCCACCGGCGGCATTGCCGATAGGCATCGTTCCTGGACAGCCGAAGGATTTGCTGCCACCAGGCCGTGTCGGCGGCAGATAACACAGAGAGTGCATGGCGGAAACCTGGATTATGATGCCATACTATCGCCGTTCGTGTTCTGATCTTATCGATCGTCCCATGAGGAGAAGACTGCCCCCGTCGGAAGTCAAAGTGTCCACCCAGCGCCTTGAGCACAGATGCATCGACTACGGTTAACCCTGATATACACTGGTTAATTTAAACCGCGGAAAGGGCTCTCTTTCGCAAACATCCCCTTGACCTACCCGTTTCGATAGAAGTGTCGCAGCGAGGAGGTCCTCTCCGGTGCCGCCTCGGTCATTTTAGGGACGATGTCTCTTTTCTAAAACCTCATCCTTTCCCGGGCGCTTCTTCATTACTGAAACCAAACACCGCACGACGACGTTATAGCTAGCAAGGCGTCTACTACCACACGAATTCTCGGGGCTTTGAGAAATGGGTTTCTGGCTGAGCTCGCCCCTTGCGACAACCGTATGACACTTAGACCAATGGAGGAAAATTATGCCACGGCCACAGGTTGCTCACTCGCTGGTTTCTCTTTTTACTCCGCTGGCAACTTCGTGCTTTATCGTCGGGTTCACGATAAAGCCCGCCGCAATCATCAATCCCCATAAAGTCAAGTCGGCCACGGTCAGATATCTCGCCTCTCCGATGCCCTTTAGCACCGAGGACGCCGGCTTCGCAGCGAGTTCGACAGTCAATGGCTTTGAAGGCCAAATCTATTGGCCTTCAGCTACGACCGGATGGATTGTACAAGCCAATCCATTCGGCGGTGGATCGATCGAAACCACGAGCGACGGCGGGCGAGACTGGAAGCTCTGGCGTAGTCCTCACGTCTATTGGACCACATCGCAATTGGTCAATTCCACAACGCTCTGGGCGGTGGGCAGCGGACCCTATGGGCTCAGTATTTGGCATACCAGCGACCGTGGACGGCTGTGGCAGCGATGGCGCTTGAATTTTCCCGGGGCTTCTAGTGTGCTGAGCTTCATCTTTCCTCAATCGGGCTACCAAGATTTCGGATTCATTGCTGGCAACACCATGTGGTCGTCTCCCACCGGCCATACATGGCGGGCCACCACTCTATCCTTGAGCAACATCTCGGTTCAGTCCGATTCAGTCGATGGCGATGCTCCTTTATTGACGAAGTCCCCCTCTGGCACTCTCTGGATAGCGGGCCATACGGTGTCGGGGGCTCCGGCTGTGGTCCGCATCAAGTCGCCGCGAACGGCCTCTCGAGCGTATCCGATCGGTCCCAAGCAAGGAACGATCCAAGCTATGGATTGGCTCTCTGCCAAGAAAGGCTGGGTAGTGCTTACTCCCGATCTTTCGGCCCCACGTCCTACACAGACTCTCTGGGGTACACGAGATGGCGGTTTCCGCTGGACCCAGCTCTCCCGATGGGCTCTCCCCAGCTCTCCGCTGCAGTCGATTAAGATGACGTCCGTTAAGAGCGGTTGGGCCCTGTCAGGTCAGTGCCCAGAAGTTCTGGGCGCGTGTGGTATGACCTTATGGCATACTACTAACGAAGCACAAACATGGACCAAGGCATCTTTGCCTCCCGTCTCGTATCGCTATCCTGATGGCTTCCAGAGCAAGCTCATCGGCTTAATGCTCGCCAATACAGAGGGCAGTCAGACGGCCACGGTCATAGACGGACTCGGCCCTTCCGTTGCGCTCTATTATTCACAGCGTCTTTGGACCGATAACGGCGGCCGCAGTTGGCACTTCGCACCCTCGAACCCAAGAGAACCCCAAAAACCCTAGCTGGCAATCCCAAACATCGTTCCCTGAGGTTGCGCGGACCTGCACGGGATTACACCCCACCGGCCTACTCTTGCAGATAGAGAACGAGCATGTCACGGCGAAAAATGCGCAAACCGACCAAACCCAAGAACACCGCCACCGCTCCGAAAATCATCGCCGCGTGCGACACCCAGGGCAGGGTAAGGGAAAGATGGATCCATCCCACCAAGAAAGGGATCAATAATACGCCTACCGACAAAATGGAGACTAAATACGCCGCTCGCTGTTCACCTACTCTGAGTGCGACAAATGTTCCCACCACCGCGACGTACAGGCTGAGTCCGGCACTAATGCCAAAAATCACCACGCGCCCGAGCGGAAGGGCTAGGATTAACCAGTGCCAGCCCGCCCCCCCAATCAGTCCGGTTGCCAGCAGCTGAATGCCCAGGGCGAGCATGGCCGCTAGATAGCCAATGGCAAAGGAGATCAGCACTTTGGCTCCAAAGATGGCGTAGTCGGGAAGGCGCGTGGTCAAAAGATAATCGAGAGTATGCCCCACCCGTTCATGCAGCACCAAGTCGGGAGCGGTGTTCCCGACCACGATAACGGCCGCAAAGAGCACGTACAAGCCTCGAAAAAGTGCTCCGAGAGACGATGTCACGGAGGCTAGGGGTCCGGAATGGTGCGCCAGGGTGAGTACTGGAAGTACGCCCATGGCTAGTACAGCGAGTGCAAACACCCAGAGAAATCGCCGATTGCCGAAAAATTCCTGCGTTTCTTTCCACATTACAGTCATCACATCACGCATTATCTTTACCTCCTACCAAGCGTAAATATTCCTCTTCCAGAGATATTTGTTCGGGAATCACCGCGCGAACCCCGATCTTGGCGGCCACCAAGGCGGCCACGATGGGTTCGATGTCAGCGTCAGCTGCAACAGTGGCCCGCCACTCATTGCCTCCCAAGGCGTGCAGTTGCGCACCCTGAGGCAGCGCCAACGTCCCCACCGCCATCCCATCGCCTCCGGATAGGGTGAGGCGCACCGTGGGCACGCCGTGGCTGCCCAATTGGTTCGGGTCGCCGATGGTCAAAAGACGCCCCTCCTGTAAAATAGCCACGCGATCACACATACGCTGCGCTTCGGCCAACAAATGGGTACAAAGAAAGATCGAGCGGCCCGATTCCTGGGCCAGCGAGATCAAGAGTTCTCGCACCATTACAATGTTGGCGGGGTCCAGCCCTGCCGTCGGTTCGTCCAAAATCAGCAATTGCGGTTCTGCAATGAGGGCTCGTGCCAAACCCAGTTTCTGGCGCATACCTTTACTGAACCCGGAAACCCGGTCGTGGCGCCGACTCCACAAGTCGACTCGGTTGAGTGCAGCCTCCACCCTGTCTTGACGCTCGGCGGCCCCTAGACGTGCGATCCGCGCCGCAAAGTAAAGATTCTGGGCGGCTGAGAGACGATCGTAGAGACCGACATTGTCGAGCATTACCCCCAAACGCGACCGCACCCATTCTCCCTCGCTCATGGGGTCGCGTCCGAGTACGCGAATGGACCCTTGGGAGGGGCGAAGCATGCCCACCATCATACGCACCGTGGTAGTTTTACCCGCTCCGTTGGGGCCTAAAAACCCAAATACGCTACCATGCGCCACACTGAATTGAAGGTCGGATACGGCTGTCCTGGTTCCAAAACGGCGAGATAAGCCCTGGAATACGATTGCCTCTTGACCGTCCACTTCTGTTCCCCCTGACTTGCCCCCCGGCTAGTGTAGCCTTGGGATCATATTATTCATTTGACGAATCCTCAGTTCGCGACGGATTGGGTAGAGTTTTCGCACGCGGCAGACGGCCTAGCCGCTTTAAGGCATCCGCCAAGAGAAATTCAATCTGCCCGTTTACACTCCTTAATTCATCGGCGGCCAATCGTTCCAAGGCATCATAAATCTGTGGATCCAACCGCAGCAAAAATCGCTTTTTCTCCACCGATTACGTGTACAGGGTGCCGGCATTGACAATAGGCTGAACCGCTTGGTCAGACGCCAACACCACCATCAAATTGTTGACCATGGAGGCCTTGCGTTCTTCATCCAATTCGACCAAGCCGCTTTCAATCAGATTGTCCAATGCCATATGCACCATGCCTAGAGCGCCATCGACAATGGTTTGACGGGCCGCCACGATGGCTTGCGCCTGTTGGCGTCGCAACATGGCCTGCGCAATCTCTGCGGCATAAGCCAAATGGGATAAACGAGCCTCTAACACTTCCACGCCGGCAATGCGCAGACGATCTTGCAATTGTTGCGCCAAATCCGTGGCCACCACATCTTGGCTGCCGAGCAGCGTCAATTGGCCTGAGGCCGCATCGTAGGGATGGCTACCCGCCAGCACTCGAATAGAAGTTTCTGCCTGCACGCGGACAAATGAGACTAAATCATCGACGTCAAAAAGCGCCTGGGCGGTATCGACGACCCGCCAGACGATGACTGCCCCGATTTCGACGGGATTACCATCGGCATCATTGACCTTAAGTTTTTCACTGGTAAAATTTCTCACTCGTCGAGAAATGCGACGACGGGCACTAAACGGATTCGTCCAGTGCCAGCCGCTGTCCGACACCGTGCCGGCATACTGGCCAAAAAGAGTGAGAACAACACTCTCATTGGGGGCCACGACAAAAAATCCTCGCGCCAGCAAAAGAAATGCCAGCACCCAGATTCCAATCCAGTCGGTCCCCCCGTAAGGTTGGCTCACAATCAACCCAACCAGCACCAACGCTTCGACCACCGCCACCACAAATCCGGGCAGCCGCCAAGCCGAGCTTTCCTTCATCGCATGCATGCAAAAGCCCTCCTTACGCAGATGATATCACTGTGATATCACTTCAGCAAGCACTCCTGAGCGCTGGCAATCGACTGCCTACGGTTGGACTAAACCGCTTCGCGGTGGTTTAAAAAACGGGTCGCCCGGGTGGTCCAGACTGTTGGTTCTGACGCGAACGCCAAGCGTGGTCGTATGATACACTAGCAAACAGATGGCGGCGGAACTAGGTGGAAGGAGGTTGGCATCGTGGGATGTAATCGAACGCCTCTCAAACACGCTGGTGCACTTCCTGATCGGGCCGCACCTCGGTCATGCTCGTTCTTACGGGTTCACACGATTGATTGCCCATAGGAGTTG
>DAHXNH010000163.1 GCA_027365485.1 Clostridiales bacterium | reverse complement strand
TGCTCAACGGGGCGAAAGCCAACGCCGATCCGGAACGGAACCTTTTGGCGCAATTCCAGGGTCCGAAATCACGCCTGGGGAGATCACGTAAGACGCGGAGGCGGGAAGGTCAATGTGCCAAGAAAATTCTGGAGGCGATCCTGGGAACGCCCGGATCAACCCTTCCGGCGAGCTGTACCGCGAGTGCTGATGATCGGGCGGGGCGTAGTTGATAAGATTGGCTCGTAGCGAGGAGCCTCTTTCCTAAAGAAGGTTAGTGGTGGCCGTTCAACCAATGAGGCCGCCTGCCGACCGATTGCTCTATACCCGGCATTGACGATCTGATCCTGCTGCCGCCAGATTGGAGTACCTTAGCCTCGTTCATCAAGGAGTACGCTACCAATTCTTTAGTGCCGAATATACACGATGAAGAATCGTGGCATTATAGAAGGTGAGGTGAACAAAATGAATTTGCCACCAACCATCGACCCGACCATTAGCCAGGTGCTGGAAGAGTTTCTAAACTACCAGCAGGCAAGGCTTGCGAAACGCACATACGATCATTACAAGAGCGTGGTACGGTATTTGCGCGTTTACCTCGAAGACTATGCCACACCCAGCGATCCAGCCTTGGCCAAGGCCGTTGATGAAGCGTGGTCCGCGGGCACTGAGTGGGCCTTTTGCAGTCTGTGTCCTCCGGGAGAGATTATCGATAACCTCGACGGATTTCTGGGTCAGTACATGGTAGGCCACTTGGGAGCGGGTCAGGATTTGATTCGGTACGCGAAAATCGTCACCGTGCGTCTCGGCAAATGGCTTGGCGAACAAGACTACCTCGATGGTCCGGACGCCGCGGCATTCGAGGATAAGGCCATCCGCCTCGGCCGGTTGTTGTCACGGGCAGTCGCCCTGCGCGACCGGTTGCCTGAGTGGGTGGGGGGTCAGTTACACACAGACGTGAAAGACCTGAATCAAGGGCTCTTTGAAATCGAGGCGATCAGCGCAAACGGATGGAAGATCAGGGCGGTAGACGGTGGTTGGTCAGGAAACGTCTTGGTGCCATCAAAACTCAGAGTGTTGGCAGAAGTTGGCTGGGAAGTTCAAGGAGGGGTGGATAGAAGGCCGCGCAGTTTACGGTGGATCTATGTTTGGAATGTGTTTCCTAAATATACCAAGAAGTAATTTGTCACATCTTTCACGTGTCGATTCGTGCCAACTGACCATTTGTCGTCGATCAGAGCACCCTTATCCACGGGCATAAAAGGATGTGGTGGGTGGATATCGGGGTGCTTGTCTCATTGAAGCACGCTGAGAAATACCAGGACTGTTGCATAGAACCGTTCCGGCAGTGAGGCTGGCCAGATGCCATCGGGCTGCGCCGGGGCCAAGGGTCCGAACAGTGCGTGAGCCGCCCGCGTTAACACAGGCCAGCCAAGCAATGGGGATGGTGTTGCGGAGGCGTTGTTTTAAGAGGCTTTACCGTAAGGCTGCCATCAGAATGACATAGCCCAACGCTTTCAGGGGCTCCAGGGTGTCTAAAAACAGCGCGTGTGGGGACAGCGGATCCTTGATGAAGGGAAACTTGCGATCACTCAGGACGTGCTCTTTTTTCCCCTTTTCGCGCCCTGCCCCTACATGTAGAGAGTCGACTAAGCATATCCCCATGGACCGACTGCAACGAACGGTCTTGCCCGGCCAAACGCCTGTGCTCCAAAGGCGGTACAAATGGCCTTCGGCCTGGCATCGTACAATTTATCCAAGGCGCGGCCGAGCCCGTCATCCGAAAAGTCTTGGGCGGTTCCCACGAGAAGTATCGGTCCGGAACGGTCCCACCTGAGGCTTGAAAAAGATCGGCAGAAGGCGGAGAGTGCCCAGGGCTCGCGGCAAGCGCGCGCCGAGGACCTCTTTGCTGCCTCGGCGGAGACGAGCGAGAGTTACAATTCGCCCAGCCGTTCTTTGACCGCGCCCAGGCGCTTTAAGCGGTCGCCATCGGGGGTAATGTAAAGTGTCTTCTCCTGACGGTAAAGGACTTGTCCTGGTTCGGCATGAGGCCGCTTCTTAACCAGCTTGCGTCGAGTATAGTCGACCGGAACCATCGAAGAGTGCTGGGCGGGACTATAAAAAACAGCCAGTTCGGCGGCGTCCAACAAGTCATCCAAGGGAGGATTGGCTTTCCCACAAAACAGGATGACGTGGGATCCCGGAACTTGCTTTGCGTGAAACCAAAGATCATCCGGCCGGGCCTGGCGAAAGGTGAGGCTTTGGTTTTCCTCACGGCTCCGGCCTACCCAAATGGGATAGCCATGCTGGCTGGTGAAACGTCGATAGGTCGGCTTGTCGGCGCGATCGCCGCTGGGACGGGTCGAGTGGCTCGCTAAGTCGCGGAGTCGAGCGGCGATATCCTCGGCGGTCAGTTGGCCTGATTCGACCGCCTCCAGGTCCGCTTCGACCAGGGTAAGGGCGCTGGCAGTTTGGTCGACCAACCGCATGGCGACCTCTTGCCGACTCTTTGCCTTTTTGTAGCGCCGATAAGCTTGCTCTGCCATCTCGTGGGGGAAAAGACCATCTTCCAAGCGGAGCTCGATGGGAGTTCCTGGAGAGCGAAAACTGTCTACCGTTAACGCCGATGGGGCGTCTTGAGCCGCGAAATCGTATTGATGAGCGAGCCATAAATCTCCTAATTCTCGGTCGCCCTCGCCGTCGTCGGCGAGCCACGTGTTCCATTCGGCGAGCCGTTGTTGTAAATGGTGGACCTGGTCTTTCAGTCGAGCGGCATATTGCGTCTTTTGACTAGATTCCCGAAGACGCCGTTCCTTTTCGGAAAACACGCAATCGACTGCTTGGTCGAGGTCTGTGACCGGAACCGATTGATAGCCTTCCAATGGATACACCCAAACCTCGGTTTGTTTGGGATTCTCGAGTCGATAGGCGGAAAATGTACCTCGCGAGTAATCATGGCATAGGGTGTTCCAAAACTCGGGTCCAACTTGAGTGAGCTTCTGCCGAGCCAACGGAGGAAGGTCTTTGGGGTTTTGGGTCTGGCAGGGGTCTTTAAGGGCGGGTGGCGGCGTATACGGGTAACCCGGGAAGACGGTGCGCCCAGCACTGGAAGGAGCGACTCGCTTTAAGGCATCGACTACGATCTGGTTGTTGTCGACCAGAATGAGGTTGGTCAGATGCCCGGCCAGTTCGACGATTAAGCGTCGGTGGCGGATTTCTCCCAGATCGCCGTCTTGCTCCAACTCGAAGTGAACAATGCGCTCCCACGCCACCACCTTGACGGCGGCGACTGTGGCCGGGAGAAGACTATCCAAGAACAGAGAACGATGCTGCGCTTTGCCGCGGGGTTTTTGCGCACGCCCTGGCACGCGGTGGATGCGGGCGAGGCCTGGAGAGAGAACAATGGCCAGGTCGAAGCCAGTGCCCGATCCACCCAGTCGAACCCGTCCCGGTTCTATCTCCGCGTGAGTCCACTTTATGCCCACCACCGTGTCCTGCCAACCCACAGCTAATTGTCGTAAGATCAAGGCGTCGAACGGCATGATAGACTCCCTTACGCACCAGATTGCCCCAATACGGCCTGTACGGATTGTTGGGACTCGGCGTTCTATCGCATTATAACAGCCTTTTTTCCTATGATGGATGGCTCTTCTGGTCGCAGCAAAACTACAGTTGCGATTCATTTTCCTCGGATCGTGACCGTAGAGACCACCGTTTGGCCTCAGCACAATTCTTGCGGTTGGCTACGAAACCGTGGATTTTTGGCGGTGGCAGTGGGATAATGGTGCCAGTTGCAGAAAACTTGATACCTCGAGAGGAGGATCGATCGTTTAGGACGGGACGATTATGAGACGATTCGGAGGGGTCCATAGTGTCTACTCGAGCCGGTGGGCGTAGGTTAGCCGCTTGGTGGTCATCATTACCATCGGAACGAGTGACCCAACGTGGGAATTATATATGGCTTGTGGTAGCTACGGTTTGTGTGGGTGCGTTTATGGCGGCGCTTGATGCCAGCATCGTTAACGTTGCTTTACCGGACTTAGGCTCGTATTACCATGCCGGTTCAACGGTAGGTTGGGTCCTCATTTCGTATTTGCTTACGCTAGCGACATTGTTAACGTTATTTGGCCGATTAGCCGACATGATCGGGCGAAAGCCGCTCTATACGTTTGGATTTCTGATCTTTATTCTTGGCTCGGCCGCCTGTGGAGCCGCGGTCAGTATGACGATGTTGATCATTGCGCGTGTTTTTCAAGCGGCGGGCGCGGCCATGCTGCAGGCGAACTCGGTCGCGATCATTACGGCCGCAGTGCCGTCGAATATGCGCGGGCGGGCGATCGGATTTCAGGGATCGGCACAGGCGATTGGATTGTCGGTGGGTCCTGCAGTGGGAGGCGCTTTGATCGGTCTCTTTGGCTGGCGGGCCATCTTTTATGTCAATGTGCCGGTGGGGATCTTAGGCACTCTGGCGGGAGCGTTGATTTTGCCCAAAGACTTCTTGAAGAAGACATCAACCGTCTTCGACTGGGTCGGCACGGCCCTTTTTAGTCCGGTTTTAGTAGCGGTGATGTTGGCTCTGGAAGAAGGCGACAGCTGGGGCTGGGGTTCGGCTAAAGTCATCGGACTATTCGCCACAGCGGTAGTGCTCACCGTCCTCTTTGTCCTCTGGGAAGGCCATGCCAAGTCTCCTTTGATCCATTTGAAATTGTTTAAGATTCCGGTCTTTAGCATTGGCAACTTCACCGGCCTGCTTTCCTACCTAGTGATGTTTGGAGTCTTGGTGCTGATGCCATATTACTTCGAACGCATTTCCGGATATCCTAGTGCCTTGGTAGGCTTAGTGATGACCCCGGTGCCTTTAGGCATGACCGTCGCGGCGCCTACGGCGGGGCGGCTGGCGGACCAGTATGGTCCGAGGATGTTAACCACATTGGGCATGGCCTTAGCCGCTCTAGGCGCCTTTTTAGTGTCGATTACGGTAGGCTTGCAAACGAACGTGGTGTTGTTGGTCGTTGAACTGTTGATGGTGGGTGTGGGTCTCGGGGTGTTTACGCCACCAAACAATAGTTCCGTGATGGGTTCGCTGCCTTCCGAGCGTCTGGGGGTGGGCGGTGGTATTTTAAACATGGCTCGATCGCTGGGGATGGCCATGGGTACGGCAGTTTCGCTTACGATTTTAGCCGCCCTGCTGGCGGCCAGGGGCGGGAGCCTAAGCGGTGTGGGATCCCATCGGGCCTGGATCCCGGCTTTGCACGAAACCTTGTTGGTCTTAGTCGGCCTCTCGCTGCTAGCCTCGGCGTTATCGGTGCTTCGCACCTCTTCCCCGAAGCAAGACCGAGACGACAATGATCGTGCGGAAATGGCCATGATTGAAATTTGACAAGGGCCGTCCCGCGTCAGCATTGAGCGGGACGGGCATGGCTGGTGGGTATTTGATCGCGCCTGATGCGGTGCAATGAGCGCACATACGATACAATGAGACTAACCGACTAGGACTGGGGGCAGTGTCATGTGGACAGTGGTATACATAGCGCCGACTGCGAGCGCTGCCGACAAATTGCGCCAGCTCTTGACTGAAGAAGGGTTGTTGGTCAATCTGAAGACGGTGGACCTGGACCAAGATGGTCGCGGCAGCGTTGAGGTGCAAGTGCCCGAGGGAGAGGCAGAAGAGGCTAATGAAATTATCACTCAGCACCTCGGGCGGATACGTTAGAAAAAAAGGGGCTTCGTAACGTGGTGAAATCTCGAAGAACAAAGATCGTAGCAACCGTCGGACCAAGTTCCGATAGTGAACAACGCCTGGTGGAATTGTTAGCTGCTGGGGTAGATGTCTTTCGTTTGAATTTGTCCCACGGTGGGTTAGAGTCGCACCGGGATAGGATTTCGCGCATTCAGGCGGTGCGAGAGCGAGTCGGTTCGACCGCAGCCATCATGTTGGACACTCGCGGTCCGGAGGTGCGCTTAGGGACGTTTCCCGGTGGATCCATCATACTGAACGTCGGGGATCATTTCCGATTGTACGCCAAACCGCGGGAGGGCAATCGTTCGGGCGTGTCGGTGAATTGGCCAGGACTCATCGCCGCCAGCGATGTGGGCCTGACCATGCTCTTGGATGATGGGAATTTGGTGATGCGGATTGTGGACAAGACCGACGATGCGCTCGAACTGGAAGTGTTGGTTGGGGGGGAACTTAAGGACAGAAAAAAGGTGAGTGCGCCGGGGAGTGTCTGGCCGTTGCCGGCTTTAAGTGACACCGATCGGGAAATCTTGACCATGGGCGCCGAAATGGGAATGGATTATGTTGCCGCATCGTTTGTTCGAGATCAGGCAGACTTGAACGAAGTGCGAAAATTTTTAGCGGAGATTCATTCCGACGCTTGGGTGATCTCGAAAATCGAGAGCCCTGAGGCGATTACCAATTTAGAAGAAATCATTCGGGGTTCAGATGGAGTGATGGTGGCTCGGGGCGATCTCGGCGTGGAAGTGCCTGCGGAGCAGGTGCCCGATTTGCAAAAGGCTATTATTCGGGGAGCCAACCGACAAGGGATTCCCGTGATCACGGCAACGCAGATGCTCGAGTCGATGGTTCACCAACCGCAATCGACCCGGGCTGAAGCCACTGATGTGGCGAATGCCATTTGGGATGGCAGTGATGCGGTGATGTTGTCAGCGGAAACCGCATCCGGGCAGTTCCCGATCGAGGCGGTGGAGGTGATGGCGAAGCTGGCGGCCCAGGCGGATTCTCACCCAGAATACTTACATCGCGATCACTGGGAGATCGGACGGGTTAGTGAAGCGGTCGCCAAGGCTTCGGCGGAGGCTGCTGAAGGGCTGGGCGCGGACGCCATATTGACGGTCACTCAGTCGGGCTACACCGCGCGCATGTTGAGCCGTTCGCGGACCCAGGTTCCCATTTTTGCGCTATCGTCGGAAATGCGAGTGGTTCGGCGCATGAACCTATTTTGGGGGGTCACGCCATTTCAAATGCCGGTTGCGGTCGATACCGACGACATGATGGCCAAAGCGGTGGACGTGGCTTTGGCCGAGAAGGCGATTCAGATCGGGGACTTGGTCGTGTTTACCGCCGGTGTTCCGGTGGGAGTGCCAGGTACCACCAATCTTATGCGCATCGAAACCATCGTCGATTCGGCGTTGCGTGGCCAAGGGATCGCTTTGAGTCCAGCGGTGCGCGGACGGGTGGTCCACATCCACGATGTCATCAGCGGCGCGGCTCCCGAGTCACCGTATGTCTTGGTCTGCCACGGTTCCGACTCCGACTCGGTCGAGGTCATTCGAAGGGCTACGGCGATTGTGACCGAAAGCGGAGGCCTGACCTCGCCGGTGGCCATCTTGGGATTAGATTTTAAGATACCCACGGTAGTGGCGGTGGCCGGTGCCGAAACCAAGTTGAAGTCGGGGCAGTGGGTCACAGTCGATGCCACCCGAGGCTTGGTCTACGAAGACAGAGAAGGCGTTTTAGGGCATCCCCAAGCCTAGGTCTCAAGGTCTCGAGGGATACTAGCCGGGAAAAGATGAAGATAAATGAAGATGGTCGTGGCGAGGCCATCGGAGAGGGTGGAAGCGTGCGCGCTTACTTCAATGGAGAAATTCTGGGATCGGACCAAATCCAGATCTCGATGGATGATCGCGGGTTTTTATTTGGAGACGCCCTCTATGAAGTGGTGCACGCCTACCACGGCAACCTATTCGCTTGGGATTTGCATATTGAGCGCTTGGCTGAGGGACTCGCGGCTCTTCGATATCCGCCGGTGCGCCTGGAGGCGCTCAAGGCAGCGGCTCTCACTTTGCTGCGCGAAGAAAGTGCCGCCGAAGCTTCGGTGTATATGCAAATCTCACGCGGGGTTCAGCCGCGGTCGCACTTATTCCCAGCGGAAACCACGCCTCCCACGGTGCTGCTGTGGGTCCGACCCATTTTGCCGATCGCGAAGGAGGTTGTGGCCGAGGGGGTCAAGGTGGTGACCGCAGCGGATGACCGTTGGGCGAAAGTATGGATTAAGACCGTGGGACTTTTGCCGAATGTCATGGCGAAGCAGATGGCGCACGACCGGGGCGCATTTGATGCGGTGTTCGTTCGCGACGGAATGGTGACGGAATCGACTAGCGCGAATGTATTCATCGTGCAGGACGGTCAACTGCGCACCGCGCCGCTGAACAATTATATTTTGCCTGGCGTGACTCGGCACGTGGTCTTGGAGCTGGCCCAAGAATTGGGCTTGGAAGTGAACCTTCGGCCATTTACGGTGGCCGAGATGATGGGGGCCGACGAAGTGTTTTTGACCGGGACATTGACCGAAGTATTACCGGTGCGAGAGATTGACGGTGCTCGGGTTCGGAGTGTGGGCATCGTCAGTCAACGGTTGTTGACCGCCTTCCATGAGAGAACCTGGACGATGCCTAACTAAGACGTGAGGGAGTGGCGTGAGCATCGAAGTAGTGTTGATAGAACCGGAGATCCCGCCGAACACGGGGAACATTGCCCGTACTTGTGCGGCGACGGGTACGGAGTTGCATTTGGTTGAGCCCCTCGGTTTTAGTCTTGAGGATCGCTATTTAAAACGGGCGGGAGTGGACTATTGGCACTTGGTTCGAGTGCACCGCCACCCATCGTGGGCAGCGTGTTTAAGTGCACTGGGGCGAACTCCCGACCAGGGAGGGTTTCATTTTTTTACCTCCCATGGGGGCCAGAGTTACGCCCGGGTGCACTACGGTCTAGACGATGTCTTGGTGTTTGGCAAAGAGTCGACCGGGTTGTCGCCAGAATTCATTGCCGGCTACCGCGAATTTCGCTGCCAAATTCCCATGACCGGGGACGTGCGGTCGCTTAACCTCTCCAATGCAGTGGCCATCGTGGTCTATGAAGCTTTGCGGCAACAGGATTTTCCGGGCTTGACCATCAACTGACGAATGTCTTGGCAGCAATTGGCCATATACTCTCTTAGAGGTCTCAAACGGCCGACAAGGGAGGAACACTATGCCCCTCGTGGTAGTCTTAGTCGGTGGCATGGTGCTGATTGTCTTAGCCGCAGACTATTTTACCAATGGTATCGAATGGCTAGGGTTTTTAGCCCATATCAATGAAGGAGCCACCGGATCGTTACTGGCCGCGATGGGGACGGCGTTGCCTGAGACCCTGGTGCCGGTGGCGGCTATGTATTTTGGCGGATCCCAACCGGATCAGGCCATCGGTTTAGGAGCCATCTTGGGAGCTCCTTTGATGTTGACCACCCTGGGTTTTTTCGTGATTGGTGTGGGTCTCATGAGCATTAGACAACCTCGGCTGGTCCTGTCGGACCGGGCTTATTCGCTGCGCTCTGATCTCAAGTTTTTCCTGGCAGCATTTGCTATTGCGGTAGCGTTTACTGCGTTGCCCCGAGCCACCCATCGCTTCGGAGCCTTGGCATTAGTGTTGTTGTATGCACTTCACGCCAGGGCGGTGTTGCGGACCACTCCTGCCGCCAGTCAAGCCGTGAAGAAGCCTAAGGGGTCTTTACATCTATTCCGCGACCAAAGCCCCAGTGTGATTAAAGTCTTGTCGCAGGTCGCGGTGGCGCTGTTCGGCCTGATGATGGGCGCACATTTTTTTGTGCAAGGGCTGGATCAAATCACGGCCCGGATCCGACTCTCGGAGTTCTTGCTAGCTGTCTTGATTACGCCGATTGCGACGGAACTGCCCGAAGTCTTTAATAGTGTGATTTGGTTAAGGCATGGGCGAAACGCGCTCGCTGTAGGCAACGTTTCGGGAGCGATGGCGTTCCAAGCCAGTGTGGTGCCGGCATTGGGGATGGTGGTGACCCGATGGCAACTCACCCTGCCGGAATTGACTGCCGCCGCCATCGCCTGGATAGGCGCTCTGTGGGTGCTCTGGGTCTCACGCGGCGGGGAGGTGCAACGAAGATATTTGATGGCTTCGGGGGTGATCTACCTAGGATTTCTAGGAGTCTTTTGGGTGCTGCTGCATTGAGCCAAATCCGGCTAAAGCGGTCAAAGGAGGAACCCTTATGGAGGACAGGGACAAGATCAGTCGGCGAAAATTTTTGAGCTATGGTGGGTGGATGATGGCGGCGGGAATAGCCGCCGAACCACTGTTGGGGCAGTGGCCGGTCGCGGGCTGGCTCAGAGATAAGCCGGCGACAGAGTATTTAAACCTCGGTTCCGTGGACGACCTGTTGAAGGCCAAAAGCGTGGGAGGCAGCGGGACCATATTCAGGGTGCGCCTGAGTCAGAGAATCAGCGAAGCCACGGGCATGAATTATGTATTTTTACGACCTAGCGTGAGTGGCCAGCCTGTGATGGTGATCTCCCCCTTGTGCAGCTTTCGAAGCTGTCCAGTGGCATGGAATCAAACGCTTCAGGAATTTCATTGTCCGTGTGACAACAGCGTCTATGCGGAGGATGGTCGAGTCCTCGCCGGGCCCGCGGAGGCACCCTTAGAGCAGTTGCCCTGGACCGTCCGCGACCATCATCTGTATGTACGCCTCGGGCCAGAAGTCAATCTACCGCGATCGCCAGGCGTGATCTGACTCAGGCGATGGGGCTCGGGCGTGCGCGAGCGAGCCGGGACAAGCAATGCGCCATTGGCTCAACCACCGTCGCCGTCGGCGCCTGATGCTTTCAATTCTTGGATGGAGCGGCTATACTGACCATATCGGATCGTCAAGCGGTTGGGCGATCCTCCTAGAGGGATTCCGTTTTTTGGGCCTCAGAATCTAATAGCAGCTTAGAGGGTGAGAAAGGAGGCGGTGCGGTGGCCAAAACGACGGGGGATCAAGAAGAGCAGAGATTGCGACTAGAGCGCAAGATTGCCGCCGCCAAAGCGCTCGGATTGTGGGAAAAGATCCTCGATGAGGGCTGGGGTGGACTAACC
>DAHXNH010000019.1 GCA_027365485.1 Clostridiales bacterium | reverse complement strand
TTAGCCGGGAACCCTATAAAATGGCCTGATCGACTTCAGGATAGCCGCTGAATATGTCGTGAAGGGCTTTGATTGTTCTATCCGGCAGACCAAATTTCATGGCCCATCCTCGCGGTCTCGAAGCGCTTGCATGCGAAGTTCAAGCGTGTCCAATAACCGTGAATAATCCTTGCGGATCGAACCCACAATTTTCTCAGTCGTGTCCTGCTCATACGTGTGCGCAGCGAGGTTGCGACTGCCTATCATATCCATCCAGAGATTCGCCTCACCAATCAAACCTGCTTTGAAACTAGCACGGATAACCGCTCGTGCGCCAAATAAATCTTGAGTTCCTTGGCCCTCTAAAAAATCCTTTAAGGTATTCCAGGCCACCTCATAGGTGAACTCGAAAGCCTTGATCAGCCCTTGTTGCTCCAGGTTTGACAGTGCGCGAGTCTCCGCTAACGCATTAGCCTCGCGCAATTGCGCCAAGGCCCAGCTAAAGTGCGCTAACCGCTGTATCCACCGCACATCCTGATCAGACATCCTCGCATCCCCCGTTAGCACGCCCTGTGGGGAAAGTTTAGCATAACCGGTAGTTCGACTCACTACTGCCCCTTTGGTTGCCCGCTCTGCAGCATCAGACGCTTTACCCTCTTCGCAGATTACATTTGACGAACCATGCTACTGCTCTGAGCCCTTAAAATGAGCGCGTTAAGAGCGCTCCGATGAGGACTTCACGCTAGCCGGGGCTATTTAGTGCAACGGCTAATCGCCTTCTTGAACACTTCTTGAATAGGGTCGTGGTCTTGGGCCAGTGGTCGGTTAGCGATGGTTGGCGTGGTTAGCGATCACATGTTCAATCCGCAGAAGTTTCTGTTGCGTCTTCAGACTCGGACGGCTATTTGAGGAGATGCGATGATCATTGAGCCACTCCTTGAGCTTCAGGGCGATTCGATATCCTTGATCGCCGTCTCCATTGGAGTCTTCCATACGGTCCAACCATTTTTCCGTGACCGCTCGCATAAACCGATCTTCGTTGGAATCGAACCCGTCCTCCACCATCTCTCTTTCCCAAGGCGACAGCCTAGCCAGCCGTTCCTCGCGTTCATGAGCTTCCTGTTCGCGTGCAAGAGCGTCCTTCCACGCCGATTCTATTGTCACATGCCTAACAAAGCGTCCGTATCCCGTTGAGGTTTTGGCCCCGATTCCAAACCATTGCAACGCCTCTTCCACTAAGATCTCCGCCAAGTCCAAATCCTCACCTGAGCCGAGAGCGGAAAACAAAAAATCTTGACTCTTAGCGACGGTTAAATACGGAATCGGAACCGGGGCGCTGTCATCGCTCGGCGGTAGACCCTTCGCATAATAGTCGCCGTAATGCGGTGTCATGACCTCTCCCTGTAACTTCAACGAATTTAACGGCAGGGCGTCAAACCAGATCATGCGATCGACCACTTGGGCGCAATTCTCATCACCGTCAGATTTCCACTTGGCGTACGATTTCACCGCCCCTTTCACACTGGTTCCAGGAATATAGGGCTCGCCGAGGAGATAGTGCCAAGCAAACCCATTTTCCATCGGATGGCTTTGGCCCAGGCCGGTGACAAACTCACTGACCGTTGAAAAGACCCACAATCGGCCGTGACCGGCTTCGATAAGATTCTTTTGTCGCGTGACTAACTCCGCCACCAAGTCCTGTGTATCGCACGAGGGACCGGACTTCGGTGCCCTTTTCATCCTGGCTTGGGCTCCACCGGCAATCCTTTGAATCCACTCTATTTTTTGGGGCGCTTTGGTCTTCCACGCGTCTTGACCTGATGTGAGTTCCGGCCAGCCATCGTAAAATTTATCATGCCAAAGCCCCAGGTTGCCCTGCGTAATCTGCTCAGGCAGAGAATTCACCGCGCTCTTATAGATGGGACGGGTCACTGGCTTTCGCCTCCTTTGGGCTTCTCTAAATACGCCATGGCAAACTTTTTCAGCCAGGCTAAGTATTCCATGGCTTCCGCATGAGCTCTCTGGTACTGAATCCGATCCCCCTCGGTGATTGCTGCCAAAATATCTCCCTCGGTCTCACTCGATGGATGATACGGAGCCATGGAGTCCTCGCGACAGAGCCACTGACTCACATGTTCGTACAGTAATTTGTGTCCAGGATCGCGTTCATATCCGGCCCGCTGGGTTGCCAGCGCCTGCCCCAGGCCCTGCATGACAATATCTGCCGGCAAGGACTGAACGTAACTCCGGTAGTATCCACGACCTTCCGCATTCATTCCTGCGACTTCCCGAACCTGACTGAGAGCATTTTCTGCTCGTTGTTGATCCAAAGTCTTATTCAACGTCATCAGGCCCCCTTTCCCCCTGGCATCATGCTGACGCTGTTAAGCACACACCAGCCTTCGCCCACACTCTCATGACCTCCAATTTGCAAGTACGGCGACGCCTGCATCAAGCTTTGCAGTGTTTTCAGGTGAGTATCCTCCCCGCCGCGGGCAATTCCAAGGAAATAAAACAGCGTGTCCACCGACAAGATTTCCTCGTACCACAAACTCTCACTTTGTTTGGTGCCCGAAAGCTTATTGCGGGCGCGAACCGACAATCCGAAACGGGCGAAGTGGCCAAAAGCATCGTCGGAAATAATCGCCAGTTGGCTAGACAGGCGCGCCTTGGCTTGGGGATGTTTGACAAATTGGCCTAGGGCCTTCACCAACGACGACCAATCCTCATAGCTCGGCATAGCCTCGTAGGCATACTCTTCAATAAATACCATCGAGTCGGACTCCGAACCGAACACCGTCATGATGCTCCCTTCGGCAATCTTAGGCGGTGTCCAATTCGGTGTCTGACCCGCCATTTGCAAATCACGGGCCAATCGTTCAAGTATGTACGGACACGTCACCCACAGATAGGGGTAGCCTAACGACCGCAATGGCAACAATAATAGCCTGCCATCGCTGAACCCAATTTCCGCCGCTTGTTCCGGCTGCCCAAATACCGCGTCCAGGCTCACATCCGTGTCGGTCGCGGTCTTCACATAGTCACGCAGCGCCCCCTTGAGGCTGGATCCGGGAATAACCGGGTATCCGGTTGTGGCCTCACGTTGAACGGGAAGATCGATCGCTCCCAAACTTTGACCAGACCCTGGATGCAGCGGGGTCTCGGCTAACATGCCTACCAACATAGATTGCACCGTTCCATCGACTCCTTTCATTTCCACAATCCGAAAAAAATCTGCCCATAGCCTAAAGCAAGCTCCTCGCCAACCTGTTGACCATGCATCGGCCGAACCCGCTCCCACTGCTCCCGATTCAAGCGATAAAACCAGACGCTGCCGGAGGAAATGAACGCTTGGGTTGCACGCGGACTCTGTCGTTTTAAATCCCAACCTCCACGGATCACAGCCGGTCCAGTGACGGCACTAACCGCCTGAAGTCCGTCGAGCGGGCCTTCCACTAGCGTCTTTTGAAGGTTCGAAAACAAGCCAGGCGTCACCAACATCACCAAGGCATGATAAAACCCTTCCCGTTCAGTCATTTCCGGGAGCGCTGGCTCCGGAAATCCGCCATTTTCAGTCACAAAGACGT
>DAHXNH010000344.1 GCA_027365485.1 Clostridiales bacterium | reverse complement strand
CAGGGCCTTTTAGCCGTCACGCTCACGACCGAGGCTTTTGTCCCCAGCCGCTGACGGTGGTTTGAACCCTCTCCCTGGAGAGCGGATTCGAGGGGCCAGCCCTCATCTCATGACGCAGTTCGGCATGGGCCTGCTAGCAGGCCCATCGCCTTCGTGGCGCACGACCGCGGGTAAAACCCCAGGTCGTACGGAGCCTTTCAGACGGATTCTCCGCTAAAAAGACTGAAAATGGTGGCAAAGGGGCGGCAAAATTTGCGTTCTGGCCCTGTTTCGCGGAAACCGGCGGATTGTATGCGAATTTGTGTTGGTTTTGATAGGGACGGCTCTTCTTTTTCCCCTCGCCCCCGGGGCGAGACGGTCGTCGACCCATCGCAAACCGGGTCCAGGGTATGATCCCCTAAGGCCCTGCATCCGCTGCGGGCCGATTCTTGCATCGACGATTGGGTTATCACACCGCTGGCATCGCGAACGGTGTGATGGCGGGTCGGACTACACTCCGCCACTGGTCCGCCTGATTGCCCGGAATGTGGTCGAGCACCACGGCCAACATGACCGCCACCAGGGCTCGCCCTCATGGTGTCAGGTTAGGGGTAGCCGTATAGTACGGAAAAGTCAGTGAATAATGGACGTGGGGATAGGGTGGGTTCCATGTGGTGGCGAGGTTCGATGAATTTGTGGGCGATCGATACAGAGCCCCGCACCTTCGAATCTTAATCCCTGACTTTAATGTGAACGCGCGCGCTCTTCGCCCTCGCATCGCATAGCGATGCGAGGAACATTCATCAGCACTCGCTGAAAGGTGGCAGGATCTATGATGGTTTGGCTGGTTCTAAACACTTCGGCGTTTTTTCGGGGAATACTGATGGCCCCCCGGTTTCGGTTTACGTGGATACGATCGATCGGGAATGATCGGCACCACGTTGGCCTGCATGGACTCCACGAGGTGCCAATACGCCTGAATTCGACGGTCAGGATCGGGGTCCAACCCGATCCTGACCCAGCGGTCTTTCCATAAGCCCACGGCGACACTCGTGTTGATTTTATCCTTCGCATGTTTGCGGCGCACTTCGCCCCGCGCGCGACGTTCCTCCCATCGCCTCTGGGCTTCATGTTCGACCAGCGCCGCCATGTTACTGGTCACGACGGTGGCCTGGTGCTCTTGGGCAATCACTTCGGGCCGAATACTCGAGAAATTCGCGAGTTCCCAGTCGTTTTTCAGAATATCGTAGTGCGTTTGGACACCCCAGCGCAAAGGGTACACCGCTTCGACTTGCTCGTAAGGCAGCAACGTGGCCGGCACATTGGTAATCAAAATTTCTTGGCTCCCATTGGCCAACGTGATCTTGATCACGCGAAGACGCAGGACCGTGCCTACGGGCAAGGGATTGCCCGCACGGGCCAATTTTTGGGTCCGACGCTTGGTGACCACGAGGGTTATCCATCCGTCCTTGGCCACTGAGCCAAACTCTTCCACATAAAAACTCTCCTTGACCCGCATCAAGAACCGGGCTCCCATCTGCGCGAGCTGGATGCAGAAGGCTAAGCCCGGGAAGTCCTTGGCGCAGTCCAAGGGTAGCCGCGATCGAAAAGCCATAGAATCGGTAACGACTGCCCAACCAGGCCGTAAACGGCCTGCATGTTCCGCAAGGCAAGATCCCGTTCCGACGCCTCATACCGATCCAGCACGGCACTGAGACAAATCCCATTTGCCACATCGTAGGCGTGGGACATTTGGGCCCGCGCCAGCCCCGGAGCCTGTTTACCGCCGGTTTCCCCATAGACCTCGCGGAGTTTGGGAGTATTCGGAATTTCTAACCTGCTCCCATCGATCGCCACGGGAATCATCTGCCCAATGACGGGGTAATTGTTGGCCGCATACCAATGGCGGACCAGCGTGTCATTGAGATCGACAAAGGCCCTCGGATCCAGTTTTTGTCGGGCTTCGGAAAAGGATGGTTTCGTGTACGACGTCACGGCGGGAAGATGGTGCTGAAGAAAGTTCGATCATTCGACGCTCGTCGTGAGCACTATCCGATTCAAAATGATACTGACGAGGCTCACCAACCCGACTTTCCGCTGACGAGAAAAGTCCTGGGGCCTATGAGCATACGCGCGTTGAAACTCGGGAGACTCAAGACGAGCGGCTATCTGGTCAAAGACATACTGAACGGTGGTCATCAGCCAAAAAC
>DAHXNH010000017.1 GCA_027365485.1 Clostridiales bacterium | reverse complement strand
CGCCGCTATTTGGCTAGATCTGGTCGGTATGTGCCGGGCTGAGTGCGCATGCTGATTGCCCAGCGATTCCAAGCATTGATGGTGATGATGGCTGATGTCAGTCCCACGATTGCTTGTTTCTCAAAGTGTTCTGTTAACTCCTGATACAATTCGTCAGATAGGCGCCCATCAATGCGGGTCACAGCCTCCGCCCACGCCAAAGCCGCGCGTTCTTCCGTTGTAAAAAAGGGTGTTTCTCGCCACGCGGATAAGGCGTACAAGCGTTGCTCGTGCTCTCCTGCTGCACGCGCCTCCTTGGTGTGCATATCTAGACAGTAAGCGCAGCCGTTAATTTGGGACACTCGAATTTTTACTAATTCCAAGAGATCTGCTGGAATTCCCACATGATGAGACACGGCTTCGAGCTTAATCATGGCGGCCTGCGCTTCTGGAAGTATCGTGCCCCAGTCGAGATGTGGTTGGGGATCTTTCTGACTTTGATTTGTCATGAGGGTCACTCCTTTATCTTTTTTACAGTGTATAAGACTTTAGCTTGGTCCGTAGTGATGAACGTCACGGAAATGCCAGCCCTTGGCCAGAGTCCACGGGATCTTTAGAGTGATGACTGGGTGAAACATGAGTTTAGCCGGTAAGTGCGGTTCCGAAGCGGCAGTTTGCTTCGGAAATGATGTGTGGCTGGGTTTGTAGAGCTCTGTCGGATGGGTAGCCCGATGATGATGTTCGGCTATGCTGAAGACACTCGCCACGAGATGTGGTCCGTCCCGGTTCCGTCGCAATCTCGCACAAGGCATCTGCACGACACGTATTGTGTCGAAATGGATGCTTCGGGCGGTCGTGGCTCGGCCTTGTACGGAAATGTGTCAACGGCCTAACGCCGGCTTAGGTCAGTAAAGAGGCTCTATTCGTCGGTCGCGGCGTTGGCAGTCGACCCGGATTCTCTCAGCCACGTTACCAGAAGGGCTGAGTCGGGTATACGGGGGGCATGAATTCGATCGAAAGTCTCTTTGAATTTTCACCGCGACTGTCCTTAAATCACGCGGACGGCGTTTGAAACCATGGCGGACCACCGTTAGAAATCCAGCGCCCTGTTATGGTAATCCGTGTGGGGCTTTTCGTCATGGAAAATATGGCAATGGATCATGATGCGTGCGCTAACGTAAACCGGTTCAACTTGGACAACGTTGTACGACACCAAGAGTATGACGCAATTAGCGTCGTAGCGCCGTTGGACAAAGTCGGGTAGGCCTGCCCCAAGCCCAATGCGCAGAGTCATCTGTTTTTCGCTAGGACTACCCGGTGAGCGCCGTGCCTTCTTCGAATCGCGTCTTTGACCTTTCAAACGCCGCGGGCCAATGGACGACATGTGACAAAGATTCAGCGGACTCCTTTGACCCTGCATTTTCCAAGAAGGCGACCGTGTGGCATCGGACGAAAACTTTGCCTGGTGGGGGACGCGTCAGCTCATCACTGAGAGGAACAAAGCACATGTTCCCAGTTCATTCGATCGCTAAAGGCCCGCAACGCAGCCAGATTCAATGCGTGCGGTGACATCGCGATTTGGCCAGGTGATCGAATCCAAGATGGGTGACCCCGCGAATAGTGCATCATCAGGTCGCTCATGTCGCTTAGGTAGGTTTGTCTGAACTAGAAAAAGTGGCAAAAATCAATTGTGAAGACGTGGATCCAGATGTACTACTGTCGATGGAGAGCAACTGACCACCAGATCTATCTTGGCATCCCTGTCGCCGATTACGTATTCTAGCCTTTGGTGCCCAGCTATAGAAGCGGAAGATCTCCCGATACAGGTTGGCGAGTAATAACCACGGCAAAGTATTGGAAATTCGGTGGGTCAACGGACGTTCGGTGAAACATGCCCGGATTCTCTGCTTCTAACTGATAAAACAAAGGCTTCGGGTCGTGATCATTGATCAAAGTGACCGACTGGAGGAGAGGCAATGCGTGCAATACCTGAAAAATGACTTCGTGACGAATCGCTGAGGGGAGCATCCAAGCGTTTAAAATAAGTGCGCTGTCGTAATTCATGAATGGTGACCTCCTTAACTTATCTGACGAGAGGATAGCATACCGTCGATCTAGCGCGGTGATCCACATCACGATGGGGTCTCGGGAGCCAGCACTCGTGGCAAGCTGGTGTCAGACCGAACATCGGATGTGGATGTAGGGCTCCCGCAGCCATGTCCAACTTACTGCCCAAATGTTAGCGAACTCCGAGCAGCTATCGTAAGGCATGTTTCCATCGCGTGGCTTACTGGGTGGCCTCGCAAGGCCGAGTTTACATCGCCATCCTTGAGCCGCAAAGGTTTGATCGTGATCGTGGGTTTTCAATGGCACTTGGCTCGCCCTCCGTTCAGCTTACTTTAATCGATGCCGAAGATTAACTACGAACCAACGATCGAGAGCGATGGAGAGGATCCGATGAATCGGCCGACAAGAGGCATAGTTGGGAAACGATCCAAGAGCGGAGCGATAGAGCAAATCGGATGTGGTCTGCCCGTTGCCCCCGTTTTCGGGCGACCAGCTGGGCCGGACGCGTTCGTTAGGGAGAATACCGTGCAATGGCGTTTCGTGTTTTGTGACGATTGTCACATGCGTTCGAGTGAATTCTTCCCATAATACAAGTACGGCCATCCGATCGCGTTGGTGGGATCGCCACCATAAGGTAACCTGAGAAATTATCCACGGGAGTCAGATAGTGCCATGGGCCTATTAGGATAATCGGAAAGCGGCCCGTGGGCACAGGTATCGGGTAAGGAGGCTTCAGGTCTGAGACATCAAATGGCAACTACGCCTGAGCTATCACTGATGTTAGCTAGCGACAATCCTTGCACCTTTAACCACAACTGCCGCGTTTGGTCGATAACGAGAACCGCTCGGTAGATAGAAGAGCACTCTCTGGCTTGGAACAGTAAGCGCCTCAAACGACATCGTTGTGTCTTTGTTCGGCCGTCGCGAATTCTTCGATTTTAACCTCGACTAGGAAAGGATGTGAGCATCTAATGAGACCAGCAGGCCCACCTTCCAGACAAGGATTGTACGATCCTCAAATGGAACATGACGCATGTGGGATTGGCCTTGTTGCTCAGATTCACGGTGAGCGGTCCCATGCCATTGTTCGGCAGGCTTTAGCGGTGCTGGAACATTTAGATCACCGAGGAGCCCAGGGAAGTGCGCCAAATCAGGGAGACGGAGCCGGAATTATGATCCAAATTCCGCACGATTTCTACCGCAGCGATTGCGCGGATCTCGGCATCGTTCTTCCCAATGCCGGACACTATGGCGTCGGCATGATGTTTTTGCCTGA
>DAHXNH010000330.1 GCA_027365485.1 Clostridiales bacterium | reverse complement strand
ACGAGCTGCGCGAGCAAACGTATATCCGGTATTAGAGCGTCTAGTCCGCCGGGGCGCGTTGATGGAGGAACCAAACGACCAAGGATTGCGGTACCGACCGATGCCGTTCGCCGCCGTAGCCCATAGTCAGATGACGATGATGGAACAGACGTTAACCGCGATTGAAGCGGCGTTGCCAACGGTTCGACCGATGAAAACTTTGGTTACGTCCCGGGGCAGCCAGGCCGTCTTTACGCAGGGATCTTCGCTGGTAACCGCAACCCGCCATCACTTGGATGTCGGAGCTTCACAAGGGACGGTGCGACCATTCGCCCCAGCATTAGAGGAGGCCCGGGAAAGAGGGGTGATTGAGCGGTTTTTGTGCTTCGATCATTGCCCAGCACCAGGATGCGGGGTCTGCCAAGATCCCATTTGGGTCTCGGCCGGAGCGTTTCACCCCACCGGTTGGCTGATTTTAATGCGCGACGACGAAGACACCTTGATCACCGTGGGAGACGGAGATGAAGCCGAATTACTCCTCACGAATATGGCGCCAATTCGAGAAACCATGAAAATGCTGTTCCGGGCCGGAGAATCGGGCATCCAGGCTCATCCTAGCAGCAGCTAGGAAACTACCTGACGGGGTCAAGCACAGAAAGAGGGGACAGCACAATGTCTGCCCCCTTTTCCGTCATCGGCATCGCCAAGCGATGAGCGGTAACGACATGATTCACGAGTACGTCGGTCAAAAATCTTGTCTAGACCCCAATGATTTGATAACCCGCATCCACCAATTCGACCAAAACCTCACCTGCGGGACGCAGCACCGCGCCTGAGGCCATTACTTGTTTTTCGTCCAAGCCCATTTGTTTCACGTTTGCGGGACAAGCACCGACGTGCACATCGGCCAACTTGAGGTCCTTGAGCACTTCTTGAATGCCAGGGTTGGGATCCGTGGTCAAACGCACCCCGGGGCCAAATAAATACACCTCAACCTCTTTTTGATCGCGAACCGTGCGCAATCTTTGCGCTAAACGCAACCCGGCCATCGCCTTAGGCGCCTGATCAGGACCAGCGGTGATCCAAAAGGCAATCTTTGCCACTACCGTCGCCTCCTAACCCATGGTATCTTCGCTGATTATCTTAGCACAAGATCGCCGCAGATGCGTTTTGAGGCGAGGCTCCTGAGCCCCTAGGCTTGGGCTGGCCCTGATATTAGTACTGCGCGGCGTTAATACCTAATCACGCCGCCAGCTCTCAATGTCGAGCACGGTATATACCATTATTAATCCCGATAAGCATGTTGAAACGAGCGGTGGTCGGATCAGAGTCCGTTCACATTCGGGGCATTTGTCTTCGAGGGAGAACCCCTCGATTTTTGAGAATGGATACCGTGAGGGTGGCCCACCAAGATGGGGTTTACCAGACTCGTGGTGAGCAACGCATGGGCGTTTTCTGCCTCCAGAGGGTAAACGCTCGAGTCCAGCCAACGGCCAGCGACCGTGTCCTTCATCCAGGGGTGGGGCCTTGCAGGGTTAGTGTCAGCACGGTAGGCCCCCCCGTCGTGATGATGCAAGGCCAAGACTGGGAGCAGAGGGACCATGCGCGGACGCGCATGGAAGCCTTTCCTGCCGACGCATCGCCGGCGTTCCTAGGCGTCTCGTGATAGCGCTGGTGCGTTTCGACCAAGATCGGCGCTGCGATGTCCCGGCGATGCCGGACCAGGGGTCCGCACGGCGCGAGGAGCATGGAACCCAAAACCAGACCCCTCCGTCCACGAGCACCACGCTCCCCGGCTGGGTGCCGTTCTAGGGGTAGCGAAGGGCAAGGCTCGCGTCCCAGAGGTCGATCCATCGGGAGAGCCAAGCCAGCCCTGTTTTGAGCCAGGTGTCGGCGGGTCGCGTCTAGCGTTTGTCGTCCGAAGGCCCATACTCCCGGGTTCGGTTGGGGGAATGGGTGCGGGGCCACTGGTTCGGAAGTAGCCATCGAAATCGCTCCCGGGGAAGTTCGGCTTACGATGCGCCCCTGAGACTAGGTGCGATGGGTGGCGCTCTACCGGCTGGCACTGAGGGACATGGAATATCAGCCCCGGGGCTCGGTACTCCTGGTGGCCCAAGGCCTTCCAAGATGCGCTTGTCGCGCTGTCCCGTCGAGCCCGGTCAGGCTTGGAGTAACTTGCCACGATACGTCCATTTAAACGGTTGCGCCAAGTGCTCGTTATAATAGTCGAGAAACTCTTGAATGCGCTGTTCCAGCGCGGCCACCGAGGAAAAACTCGCGCGCTTATTCAACACGCGACGCACCAAAATACTGTGCTGTGCGCGGGTCATAGTTTCCGTTTTGGGGAGAACGCCATCGTGTTAGGGAAACCATTATGCAGCATGGGGTTGAGACGCCCACAGGGTGGGCACAATCTGTCACATGTGATCCGCGCGCAGTATACATGATTGATTAAGTCAGGTGGTAGAATTCAGACCCTAAAATCACGGGGACTCTAGCCGATATGGTGGGTTGTGGCCGTCGAAAACCACTTCATCAAGGTCGCTTCTCTCCATCGCCTGCTTTCAACCGGACTTATCTGGGGATGGATAAAACTTTTGGCTCTGAGGGCAGAGGACGGCTATTTCTAGTCCCATGGTCCTCATTTTTTGTCGCATTTTTCAGCACATTAGACGTTTAGCGACGGCAACCAATCAAAGATTGGCTTGGAGCGAGCTCTGCGAGGTGCGTAAGGCCGTCGAGCGCGATCTTGCAGTCTCACTCGCTAATTCGGCCAGACGTGATCGAACGCTCGCGCGAGTCCCCGACGGTATTGGCGAAAAACCATGCGTTTCATCCACCGCGCACTGTAGCCTTGCACCGCCAATCCACCATGGTACACCCAGCCTACCCCTTTGCCTGGGTTCAGCGCCACCAGCATGCCTCTTAATTGCGGATGAAAGGTGGGGAGCGGATAGTCATGATACAAGCGTCGTCCGATCACGGTGCCGACGTAAGCTCCCGCTTGTTCCGCTATTTGGGCCGTCTGTGGAATCCAGCGTTTGTCATAACCTCGAATCCTCCACAGGTCGCCGGCAACGTAGATCTGGTCAGCGACTTCTCCGGTGTCGTCGGCGACAGGATAACCCTGGCTGTCCAACGGCAAATCCGTGTCACGGAGCCACCCTGGGGGTTCGATCCCACCGGCCCAAATGAGGACATCATAATTCAGACGATGTTCTCCCGCTATTACGTGGTCGGCGGTGACCTCGGAGAGCTTGCTGCCTAAATGAAAATGCACCCCGGCTGTCTCTAATCGCCGATGCGCGTAGGCCGCCAGACCCGGGCCGAGGCCAGGGAGCAGCCGGGTCGACCCCTCTACCACACTCACCCGATGGCGCGACACCAACACCCCCGCGATTTCGATTCCGGTCAAGCCACCGCCCACGATGACGACTGCCTGATTGGCTCGTTTGTCTACGTGACGCTTAATCCGCTCGGTATCCTTAGCACTCTTCAACGGCAGAGCAAACTTCTGCAAGCCAGCGATGGCGGGAAAGGCAGGGACCGTACCCACCGCTAAAATCAACCAGTCAAACGCTACCTGTTCGCCTGAGCGCAGCGACAACCAGCGCTGCGCACAGTTAATGCTTACAATGGCGTCGGCAATTCTACTGACCCGTGCGTCCTTTAACAAATGGTCGTAGGAAACGATCCGACGCGACACTTGCTTTCCCGGACTTAACGCTTCGGGCAATTCTGGTATCAATGTGTGGCCCGGCTC
>DAHXNH010000145.1 GCA_027365485.1 Clostridiales bacterium | reverse complement strand
ACGGGACTTTTTGACGGCCTTACGGCATCTGGGGTTTACCATTCGCGAAAAAGCGATGAAAGAGATCCTCGATCCGGAGTCTCAAACGCTGACGCGGCATGCCAGTTTGGAAATCGAAATCGTCGTGGATTTGTTTAACACGGCCGATCGGTATGATGTGGCCGTCCTCCTGAGCGGCGATGGGGATTTTGAGCGGGCGGTGGAATTATTGCGATCGAAGGGAAAAGGCATCGTGGGGATGGGGACTCAGGGGATGGTGTCCGCGGAATTAGAAAACGCGTGTGACCGATATATCCGGCTGGAAACCATTCGAAGTGCGGTCGAAAAAATCCGGTATACACGAAACGAAACGGGGGAGACGGGGAGTCCGCTTGGCGAATCGAATGGGCGACTACGGTTCTCGGATTGAACGGGAGGTTCTATTAGGGATGCAGAACGTCAAACGCTGGTTCAGACAGCCGCCGAGACCAACGACCTTGGGGTTGCCGCAATGGGGGAGCGCCGGTTTCCATGCTCAACAAACCTCGACGTGGACCGCCGCATATGAGATCCGCTCGACTTCCAAAAGAAAACCTCCGTGCCATGCGCTTATTTAGCCGATGGAAAGAGATCGGCGTTCATTCCTGGTCCAACGCCACCATCTTTTTGGTGACCGAACCCTCGTGGTCGATGACCGCCGCCTGGATGAGTTCTTATCTCACCCTCTACTTAGTCGCGCTCCACGCGTCGGTAGCCGCCATTGGACTCACCATCGGGGTGGCCGGCCTGTTGCAGGCCGTGCTGCTCCCCGCTATCGGATGGTTCTCCCGGGTTATTGGACGGAAAGCCGTGGTCCAAATTGGCGATGTGTTGGGATGGGTGGTCGCCCTAGGTTTATGGATTGTCCATGTCTCGGTCCTGTGGATTTTAGTGGCTTTGGTGTTAAATCAAATTTCTGCGGTCGTCACACCCGCGTGGAATGGCCTATTTAGCGAGGATATTGATACCCAACAACGCAGCCATGGATACCTCCTGCTTCAAATCCTGACGATTTTGGGAGGGATCGTGGTTCCCCTCGTGGCCATTTGGGAGCGCCAGATGGGTGTGGCGCGTTCGGGCCGTTTGGTGCTTCTCATCGCGTTGCCGCTGCTGGTGACGTCGATTGCGCTGCGGCAGTGGCTCCTTCGGGAATCTTCGGGAGAGAAGGCCGAGCGTTCAGCCCGAGAGACCGGAACCTGGCAACGGACCTGGCCCAGGCTTCGACCGGCGCTCCGCGGTCCAGGGATTCCTTTAGCCGTTCTTCGAATTCTGGCCCAATTCAGTTTCTCTTTGTTCATCACATTTGCTCCACTCACCTTTGTGGATCGACTGGGACTCCGGATGCGCACCGACCAACTGGCCTTTTTACCTTTGGCGGCATCCATTTTTGGGATCGCCCTCTGGGTTCAACACCGTCGGATCGGTGCCATGGCAGCCTACGCTTCCCTCGGTCTGGCCATCGCGGCACTGATCACAGGATTTGGCCTCTTAGGCCTCGGAGCGCCCGGCGGCTTGGCCACCGTGCTCCTCGCGTGGGGCTTAGTCATGACCGGCCAAAGCCTGTTCTGGTCGAGTCAAACCACTTATTGGATGACCTGGGTGCCGGATGCTGCGCGGGTGGATATTCAAGGCTACGTGGGAGCGTTTGGGGCCCTTTTGGTCACCATGGGAGCGCCGCTATTAGCGTCGTGGACGGTAACGCACCCGTTCCTCTTCTATTGGGGAAACTGTGGGGTCAGCGTCCTTCTGGGAGTCCTGTGGCGTAGCCTTGCCCACCCAGACGTCGCGCTTCAGCCTTCGCCGTCGCAGTGACTAAATAATCGCCTAGGGTTAGGTGTGCAACCCCAGGCGATTACGAATTTGCGCGGCCGTAACTTCGGGTTCTCTGCTTATTCTTCAGGCAATTGTCCGCCATCAATCACGAACCCAATGTGGGAGGATGCAATATGCTTCATCTGAACTTAACAAGACCGTGATGGCCGTCCCCTCGTCCGCGATCCCAGCCTTCCCAGTGGAATTTTGCTCCGGTATCCTCGAATTCATTCTGGATCTAAGTCATGATGATTCTTGAAACCCATGATACAGGCTAAACTCCTCAGGTATGATTCGACCAGTCAGTCCCCAGTGCAAGCAATCATCGGGGAAGGGGGATGGCCGGACTATCCCCCTTCGGCGTGGCCTTTTTCCAGACACTAAATGTAACGACAGGCTCTCCTCGTCTACCGCGGGCCCTACCCATGGCGATGGGTATCCCTCAATAGTTGAGATTATCGGCGTTGCGCTAACGCGAGTCTCTGCACGTCGGTGAGACCGCACATTCTGCGACCGACCTTCCGTCTGCTACACTCGTCTGGGTTGAATCAACGCGGAGTAGGCGTCTCGTTCGCAGAACGGAGTCTCGTACGATGGCTGATTTACGTAACGCGACAGTTTCAACTCGGCACGAATCCCGCTAGCAGGATCTATGTCGAGCTGTACCCACTTTGCCCCCACCTTCGCTGACTGCACCAAGTCACCGTTTTCATCTCGAAGAGTGATGGATTCAATACGATGCTCTCCAAAGGCTCCACTCTGCACAATAATATTGTGCTGCCTGATCGGATCTAGGTTGACGAGTTGAACCGTAACGCTATCATCATCAATGTTTTCGACTAAAGCGCCAACATCGCTTGGCAAGCCTGGTCTTTGCTGGTCAGCATCATAGTAACGCAAAACAGCATGGAGTAATCCGCCGTGGTAAATGTGCATCGGTGCCCCCATAGTTAATTGCACCAACCCCTCGCAGACCACCGGATTCAGCTCTTGCCAGTGATGTATGTCCCATGTGTCAGGAGCGGTGTCATCCGCTCGGATCTGTCGCATGCGCTCTGCTACCAACTCGAAGTTCTTTAGCAAGATTTGCTCAGGGTAGCCTGGGTTTTTCCCAGTGATATACTGATACCATGGGGCCGTATTACCTATGTTTCCCTTACCGACCCGGGCGGTAGGCTCCATCGGATACTCCAGATCCGACACGAGTCGGTCGATGCGCCTGGCGTCCTCGCGATCCATGGTCAGGTACCAAATGTAGATGGGGTAGGTGGGATTCATCGACTGGTATTGGTACCAACCGGCATCACCATGTTTGTGAGGGACCATCCATTGACCATTTTCCTCCCGACCCAGGTCACCCAGCAAATCGAGCTGAGAACGCACCAGTTGCAGATGACCGGGCTTTCCATCCAGGAGCAGCGCGTTGCTTCCAGCGATCAGTGACGCTTCGATGAGATTGAATGCACCATGTGGCCAGCGCCAGCCATAGTACCCGCCCCACCACTTGCCATCCATACACTCGCCAATCTCTCCGGAGGGACCGATGTTATCTGGCAGAATCCCCCCGTTTGCCTCCGCTCGCGTCATCCAAGCAGCCAGGTAGTCCAATACATGCTGACGATATCGATCATCCCCCATGTACAGGTACGCATGGGCAACCAAACTCGTGGAGATAAGATTCAAGGGGACATCGCCTCTCGCCATACGCTGGTTAATCCGTTCGAGAATCGCTGCGTACACCGCATCGTCCGACCAGGGGCAGGTCGGACCGTCGACACCCGGAATGTCTTCGAACGGCGGAGGGTAATGGTCCAGCACGTCGCGATGGGTGCACCAATCCTCTGCAGTATGCACCCAGCGGGGCCCCCGACTGCCATTGATGGGCGCTCTCATCATCTTTTTTTCGATATCATAATTAGGCGTTTCCTCGTCGTGTCCGGTGTAGAAGTTGGCGAAGCGGAGCGCTCGCTGTCTGTCTTTGAGGGTCGAGGGATCGGCCAAAGCAAAAAAGTAGAACAAGAGAGACCCTTCTCCATGGTGCATCCAATCGTAGTACGCGTCGAACTCTCGATAAATCTGACCGTATTCTGTCCACTGCCATGTAATGGATTCCCACAAGAAGCGCGCAATTCGATCAACGTCCTCGCTCCCACCTAGTGCATAAAGCAGAGGAAAGTTTTGAAATCCCTCGTAGGGATCATCCGATCCATCCATACCCGGCCATTCGGTACGCCACCGTAACGTTCCATCATTGCGGGCGTACCGTTGCACGAACTCCAGCGCTGCTTCGTTCAGCGTGTCAATTAGCGCACGCTCCAAACGTGCCCAGGATGGAGCGGACCATCTGGTGCTCACTTGTTGTTTTAACATCGTTAAGGGGCTCCCTTCCTTAGTCTTCCCTAATTGCGGCCCACCACAACCATCTTACTATGAGTGTTTAGCAATAAATGCCAAATAGCCTCGGAATCCTTGGTTGAATAGTGGAGGGCTTTGACAGGCGACCAGTATTTATGGATTGTGCCAGGCGCGGTTGCTGACTGGATAAATCGCCCTAAACACCGGATCTTACGCACTTTCTGTTATTACTAATTGACTAGACAATGCTTAAACAAACATATTGTGGGTATTTCCTATTATTTACTGCTGGCGTTTCAAGAAATACGCACAACATATCTATTGTCTCTGGACGGTTTGACGATTTTCCCTCATTTTCTCGAGGAAACAATCGCAAACCAGTACTATTAGGTTGCTAGATCGTTACTACGTCGACTATCAATAACAGAAAGTGCGTAAGAGCCTAAACACCGATGATGGCCAACAACTGGTTCGTACCACTGCCAGAAGTGCTGGCTTCGGGTGGGAGACCGGCGAGAACAGACATCTCCATTTAGCCATCGCCCGTAGAACAGGAACGAAAAGGGCAAGCACATCACCCCCTCTCGATAATATTTCAAGAAGTTATTGTCGAGTGATGCACAAAGAACCAGCAATGTGGCTGTTAGGACTCACGAAAAATTAAGTTGAGTGATTACTGGACGCCACCGGTTGGTTCTCAACTTGGTTGTTTCGGGTATCGACGCGCGTAAGGCTGATTAACTCACCGATAATTTGCAATAACGAGAATACAAAAATAACAGATGGATAAAGGAATTTGCGGTGAACATGAGGAACCAGTCTCCATCCAAATCGTGGGGGAGGCTATGATGATGGTCGTGGGACAAGAAATCAGCCAATTCTTACGCCGACAATATGCCACGGTGGCACCCGTGTTCAATGAAAAAGCGAAGCGTTTCTGGGCCGGAGCCACTGCGTTGGAACTTGGCTACGGCGGCATTACCGCCGTGAGCAGAATAACCGGCTTGGCTCCGAACACCGTGCGCGCCGGCATTCGCGACGTGCAAGATCCCGAGGTTGAAGCCTCCCCACGCATCCGCCGGCCGGGGGCTGGCAGCAAGACGATCGTCCAGAATGATCCGACGCTCGTGCCAGCGTTGCTGGCGCTCGTCGCCCCTGCGACCCGGGGGGATCCCGAACGACCTTTGCTCTGGTCGTCCAAGAGTTTGCGGAATCTAGTCACCGAATTACGCACTCAAGGGCATCCCGTGAGTGAACGCACCGTGAGCAAACTGCTCAAAGAAGCGGGCTATAGCCTCCAAAGCCCCCGCAAGGTGCACGAGGGCAAAGCCGATCATCCCAATCGGGACGCCTGGTTTCAGTTTATTGCCCGCTAACGGGAAAGCTTTCAGAACGCAGGTCAACCGACGATTTCGGTCGGCACGAAGAAAAAAGAACTCGTAGGCAACTTTCTTAACAAAGGTCGAGGTTGGCGAGAGGCCAAGACACCGATCGCGGTCAATGCCGATGACTTTCCCCGCCTTGCCGTTGGCAAGGCGGCACCTTACGGAGTCTACGACGTCGCCGCCAATGAAGCGTTCGTGAATGTGGGTCAGAGCCATGATACCGCCGAATTTGCGGTTGCGAGTATTCAAGGCTGGTGGGACGCTGTTTTGGCTAACTCCTTTTGTCTATGGTTTGGCTAAGTCAGTGGGTTTTCTGGGTGCGTCAATTAGCGAATCCCAGCCCCTTGGGCTGATCTCGGCTTTATGTCTGGCTCTGATCGATGGGGTATCTGACGGCACGAAGGTTAGGGGAAGTGATGACAAACCTAGTGAGCGCCAACACGATGGGCGCTCCCCCACTGGGTCAGCACGTCCCGATGATCGAGGCGTCCGCTAGGCGCGCATCCCGATCTAACGAGTCTGGCCGTGAGGACACGCTACCATGCCCTCACCACCGAGGTCACTAAGTGACCCCTCAGCACGTTTCCGAGCCCAAAAATCGTCTCGAACCATTCCCCATCCCGCGGGAATGGTTTGGACTATCCGGGAAAGTGCCTGGCGATTTTCTCCGACGCCCATCAGCGCAGACGGAGAGGCGTCTTGCATCAAAGTCTCGACGGACTCATCTTTGGGCCGGTGTACGCCCCGATGGCTCAGCCAGGCCCGCATCTCGAGATCTCACGATCCGGCCGTCAGCCTCCACTAGCCGTCAGGACACGCTCCCGTGCTCTCACCACCGAGGTCACTAAGTGACCCCTCGGAGCGTTTCCGATTACAAAAATCTTCTCAAAAAATTCCCCAGGGGGGTGGGGAATTTTTTGACCAAATTGGGGATTTTCTATTGACCAAACACACATGGGTTGTTAGCCAGTTTCCGAACCTAAACCACCCAGGGCACCGGTGGGTCGCTTCCTACCAAACGGGAGATTAATGGGCACCGGTTATGAGCATCACCAGGGCACCGGTCAATGCCCTCTGATCC
>DAHXNH010000313.1 GCA_027365485.1 Clostridiales bacterium | reverse complement strand
CGCGGCTTTACGGTGGCCTTGACGGATGGAGAAGAATTCACGTCTCGGTGCGTTGTAGTAGCAACCGGAATCAGCGCGTTTGCCTATCGGCCCGCAGAGTTCTCCAATATTCCTTCGGCCCTGGCTTCACATACAACCGAGGTGACGAATGGTCAATATTTCCTTAAGGTAACCTCCCGGGGAGAAGCAGTTCACGGCGATTTACGACGGATATGTACCGTGTGCCGCGATAAACGCGGATCATAGCTACTATGCGGGGGCATACACAAGATAGCCACAGTATGCTATAGGAAGTAGTGCGAAAACCGTCCCTTCAGAAGAGCCGCACCCATCGGCGTTGCCCTTTGCCACGCTGAACGTACCGAAAATTTCGTACCGCTTACAGGAGCCCAGCCATTGCGATTGGTATACCTAAATAGTTACGAAACCTGTTGCGTGCTGCATATGCGATCACTCGCCTTCACTGAGGATAGCTTTATTATTGATCTAATTATGCATTATTTGCAATAGACAGTATAATTACTTTCATGTGAAAATAATCGTTCGGCTCTAAATCTCTGTGTTGCGTATGGCTTCAATCTCTTAGCCTTACCGTCGAAAGTCGAATGAAAACCCATCATCCAGAACAAGGTTAAAACCCAGGGAATCGAGACTAGAACGTCCGCCAAGCCCACAGCAGACCGGGGTCTGAGGTTCTCGCGGGCTCTGATTGTGCGCTTAGCATTGGCCACGATGTGACTGCCAGGACAGGGTCGGTGTCAACCATGTTGGTTCTTGCTCAAGATGTATGTCATCCCTCTCAAGGCTCTAACCTCGCTTGCAGGCAAAAATTGATCCCGGTGGGCATCTGCCCCGGGACCATTTCGACGCTCCGAGTCTACTCGTAGATATTTCGGGAGATTTCTCGACGGCGAGATTGGCCAGGCTAGCAACGGCAGAGCCTTCCCGGCTTATGCTCACGAGGTGGATGAAATCCGCAAACTGAGCGAATCTACCGGTTCAGACCTAGCCGGCTCGTCCTAGCGAGAGACTGGTCCCCCGAGCCAGGACTCACTCACTAGCCCGGCGAAACGGCGATTCCCATTCAGTGATCACACTCACATTCGTCGCCGTCTGAGGAAATCGAGCCCATGAATATTTGCTTTGATGTGAAGTCGTGTATCTTGATAGTCTGGCAGAGCGCGGACAGGGTTGGGTGAAAACACGGGACAAGCACCCCGTGTCAGGGCCTTGCTTGCTTCCAACCCGGCAATCCCTTGAATCCTTGTCGGCATGATGACGTCGGTGAATTCATGCCCCAGAGATGCCAACTCGGAAGGAAGATAATCTGGGCTTCGTCTTCAGATGTCTCGACGATGGAAAAATCGAACGGTCAAAGCCAGCACCCCCAACAGATAAACCAAAGCGTACGCCAAAAACGCGTCATTTGGTACCTTCAACACCCCAAATGGCCCCAATACGTTGAGAGCGATGAGACTTTGACTGTTGTGCGTCATTTCAAAGACCGCCCGACGGTACAAGCCATCGGTAGGCAAGAGAAGGTCCATCACGGTAGCGATGCGGTCGACCACGGCCGATTGGCCGAGGGGAATTTGCGCGAGTCCCCCGCTTAAGAAAGCCACAAGAAAGCCCAAGGCCAGAGTGATCCCGTTGGTCAAGGTGGGCAGCAACACCGAACCCAAGAGTCCCACTGCCGACAATATCCAGGCCTCTCCAACAAACAGAGCCCAAGCGGCGACGATCGCCGCCGGTGGCGGCAAGATTCGGGCGTCAAAGGCACGGATCACGACCACCATGCTGAAAAACAAGAACGAGACGTAGCACAGTTGCACCAAGGCAAATCCCACCCATTTGCCTAGAACGATTTCCGCGCGATAGACTGGCCGAGGAACCACCGCGGCCAGCATTCCGCTTTCGATTTCCGACGAAATGGCTCCACTGACCGAGAAGATCGCGAAGAACGCGATGACCACATAACAGAAAAAGGCACCCAGTCCCAGGTTGGCCACGGCGGAAGTCACATCCGCCAAAGGATTTTGGGTGATCGCCAAGCGCGGCTCATGCGAGACCTCCAGCCAAAACAACCACAAAAACACCCCGGTCATTACCAGGCTGGAGAGTAAGACCTTACGACGGAAAGTTTCCCAGATGGTCAGACGCGCGATCAGGATCATCACCCGGCACCTCCTTCTCCTGCAAACTGGCCAAAAACCACGATTCCAACGACTGCCGAACCGGAACCACCTCGTACACGTCGACGCCGTGATGGCTGAAGATCTGATGCACTCGCGGAAGCTTGTCGCGCGGTCCGGCATAGGTCCATCGCCCATCCGCACCCTCGACTGCGCTTCCCTGGGCTCTTAATTCCTCGATGCAGGCGGAAGGCACCGGCCCCGTGGTGAATTCGTACGCCGCATTGGCCGCCAAGACGTCGCTCAGCCCCCCGGTATAGAGGAGTTGTCCGCGGTCGATGAGCGCTACCCGATCGCAGAGCCCCTCCAAATCGGCCAACAAGTGGCTGTTCAAAAAGACGGTTTTCCCCCTGGCCCGCCACTGGCGCAACAACACCCCGACCTCATGGCGACCGACCGGGTCCATCGCCGACGTCGGTTCGTCCAAAAACAGGAGGTCGGGGTCGGCCACGATGGCTACTGCCAACCCCAACCGCTGCTGTAGTCCTTTACTCAACGTGCCCACCCGAACGTCTGAACGATCGCCGAGCCCCACCGTGATAAGCGCCTCGGCCACGGCCGGGCCTGGTCGCAAGACCCTGGCCAGACGGGCGTGCCAAGTCACCACCTCGCGCACCGTGAGCCAGGGCGGATACCTAAATAGCTCCGGCAAATACCCGATGCGGCGATGCACCTCCCGCTCCTTGTACGATCGACCCAAAAGCCGGGCGGTGCCTTGACTCGCCGGCACCAGCCCTAGCAGAATTTTCACTACCGTGCTCTTTCCCGCTCCATTCGGGCCCAAGAATCCGAAGATTTCTCCCGACCGCACCAGCAAGTTAACGTTTTGACAGGCCATGACGCGACCGTAACGCTTGCCCAAGCCGACGGCTTCGATGGCATTGCTCGAAGAGTCTGAGACCTTTAGGGGAACCATTGTTGAACCTCTTGGACAAACTTTTTAGAACTCATCGGCCCGTTGTAGGAAAATTGGTTAAACACCCCGTCGCGAACCCAGATCGCCGTACGCATACTCGAACTCATTCCAGGCAGGGTAACGAGCACCCCGGACTGACCTTGGACCGTCATATGGCCCGTTTTCCCGAAAGTCGGAATGACCACGGTGTTTGGCAGATTGTGCTCGAGTGGCACCAACGCTTCCTGCAAGGATTGCGGTAAGAACGGCAGAGAGGCGATGGCGGTCGCGATTTGACGCTCGTTGATCGACCCAGGGACCGAAATTGAAGGCGTCCCGGTTTCGGTCAGGTCGTACTGACCGGTGCTTTGACCACTGGAAGTTTTATCCGAGCTTGGTACATCCGCAATGTTTACGGCCGTTGGAACGCTGACCGTGATAGGTATCCCACTCACATTCTGTGGAAAAAATTGGCCGCCGCCCTCATCTTTGATGAGCTGGTTAATGGCGTTCACGTTCAACGTTAGCACCACCTGCTCAGGCGCGGTGATTTGGGCAGAAACTCCAGAGCCGGTCAGAGCCTGCGGCCATTCGTAGGGGAGCCCCGACTGACCGGCTACTTGACTCAAAGGCACGGTCTTGGGCACGCTCCGAACGCCCTCGACTTTAATCGATCCGTAGTGCTGAATGCTCACCGTCCCGCCTTGGGATAGTTGGTTAGCAATCTGATTGATTTGCTGCGAGGTCAAGGTCACCGTGGCCACGCGGGTAAATTGAAACGATTGGACTAAGGCAGCCAGGGCATGTCGGGTGGTAGGTATCGCCGCCAAGGCCAGACCCACGACCAGCAGCGAGGCCACGAGGCCCTGAACGGAGCCCCAGCCTTGTCGGAAGCGTACTCTTCGAGATCGTTGGGTAGGCAGTTCCTGAATCCAGTCGTCTATGATCGACGCCGTCCATCCCGCCGTCTGACCCACCTCTAAAAGCAGCGTATGGCAAGGCCTGCAGATCTTAAGATGATCCTCCAATGTTGCGCTTTCTTGGTCCGTCGTTTCGTGATCCAGAAATCTCAACCATGTGACCTCTTCTGGGCAAATCCTCTCCATGCGCCAACTCCTCCTCTTGGTGGTATGCGGCTTTCAGTTTCTTCATCGCCCGCAACAGCACCATGCCCACTTGGTTTGGGTCAATGCCCAATTCCTTTGCAATTTCACGATATCGATAGCCGGTGTGGCGGAGCCACAACGCACGGGATTCGCGAGGGTCGAGTCCTCGCAGAGAACGGACGATGTGGTCGCGATCGACGCTTTCAATGAAAACCTCTTCGGCCGAAGGGGCCAACCCACGCTCGGTCGCGGGCAAGCCTTCTTGCCAGTGCCGCTCCTGGCTGTTCTTACGAAACAGGTCGTAACACAGGTGTTGGACCACCACCCTAAGCCATCCCGCGGTCAATGCCATATCTTCCGGCGGAGCTTGCATCAGGCGAGCAAACGCCTCTTGAACCACGTCTTCGGCTCGCGATCGTTCACCGTCCAACAATCGAGACGCGTAAGCGACCAGGGCTTCAAAATGCTGGTGGTACACCTGGTCTAAGCGCGGTAAGGGAATCGGCGAAACCTTCCCCGCTTTTCGCATGGTATTCCCTCCTGTTCTAAAGACGGCAAGCTGTTGCCTTTTGTAACCGGTGACCGAGGATTCTCAGAGAAATTCTCTACCCCGAGGATGGTCCGGGGGTTACACGCGGTGCCTAGCGCGGTCTGTCGATTCGGATATGAGCCCGAATAGCGGCCCAACTAGCTTTTTGTTAAAACGGTCCGTTCTTGCCCGTATTATATATCTTCCGGGACGCTGATGTCTGAGGCTCCACGAAATAGGCACTGCTGAACGGTGACAGGAGGCTGATTATAGCAATGCTTACTGAGATCGAGGAGTCTCTGTTGACGCGGGGCGAAGCACCCAAATGGAGCCTAATTCGCCATTCCTGTTAACGGCCACCGCTTTAGCCAGTTTTCCGACGTCTTGACCTTCCCACGGTATGCCTGATCCTTACCCGTATCTGTCTGTGGGGCGGGCGCAAAAATCTGAGAATTTTCGTTCAAGCATCTCCGGTTTCTCGGCATTTTTCCGCACTTCGGGAACCGTTCCCATACTTAGCTTATTAAGAGTTGGCATGCGTCTTCTTCGCCTAGTCCTCCGAGCCCTCGGTCGTTTGCTTGTACCACGCGGTCCATAAAATCTCGCTATTTTTGTTGCAGTGGACACGTCTGTTCTTCAATCTTACTTTTGATGAGGAACAGAATGACCTGCACCACGCTTTTTGTCCCATGCGATGTGCGCTGTCGGTAGCCCGCTCCATGGGCTGCTTGCACCACAAGTCGCATAAGATAACGCTGCCCGCACCAACCAGGTTAGGCCCCATGGCTCCGGCCCTCAGCAAGATTAAAAAGACGGGTCGCCGCCCTTCATACGCGGCTAGGTCAAGCCCAATCCAGGGCTCCGCCATAATCTCACAAACCCGCATGATTGATGGAATCGAAAAAGGGGTGAACGAATTCTGTCCCAGATCTTTGATGGTCGCCTGCCGACATTACCGACGGTCAGAGCCTCTGCGTTATCGGAGATCACGGTGCGTTTAGCGACGAGCGACTTTGTCGCTCGGTGGCAGGTGTTCATGGCCCGCGATCATGCCTGCGAGTGTCGAGGCTTGGTAGGCAAGCGCAAGCGCCTGCGCCTATACCAGGTCGCGGAATGGCCCAGCCAGGGGTTGGCTTTACTCGGATGGGCCGCGGCCACCGATCAGTGCCATGCTCGCAGCCTGACTCGGTTGGACCCGAGAACAGCAGCGACGGTGTCTGCGATTTGCCGTCAATAACGCACGCTTCCTGCTTCCTGCTTCCTCATCCTGCCCGACGCCCCCTATCCCAATCTGGCGTCTCGGGTGTTAGTCTTGACCACGCGTCGACTCCGCGCGGATTGGCAGAGCATCCACGGCCATTCGGCGGTATTCGTGAAACCCTTGATCGACCTTTTCCGCTTTCCTGAGACGGTGTAACGTGCGACCAAGTGGCGCCTCGTGCGGCCCCACCGGGCTTCGGGAAGCATCCCAGCACCTCTATGTGGCTTGGTCATCGGAAACGAGTTGCGGCTGGTCCGCAATGTTGTCAGGTTAAGGAATTTCCGATCACACGTTCGCCAACTATCGAGAACGGTTGAGTGTGTTAATGACTTCGGATCTCGGCGGTCCAGCGCGTGTCGCCAATAAAACAGCTAGACCTTCGGGCCACCTTCCAGTATTCTGGCACTGGAGGTGGTAATAATGTCCAGTAAAGCGTTGGCTTTTATCAATGCCGTCGGTCAAACATGACAAGATTTGCGATTTCGGGAGCGATCCAAAGAACGTCCGAAAGATTTTACCCGCGACCGCAAGGTCGGGTTCGTCGGGGTCCTGTCCATGATTTTACATTGTGCCCGACGAAGCACTCCAATCGAATGGGATCCGTTTCAGGAGCGGTTGTGGCCACACCAAGCCGACGAGACGACGGATACGAAACCGTCCTTTGGCGAAGCGCGGCAAACAATTCGTCCCGAAGCGTTTACCGAACTGAATACGGTGTTTTTGAATCGGTATGACGACGACGAGGAATATCGCACCTTTCGCGGCTTTCGCGTGTGCGCGATCGACGGTTCCTCTAAGCCACTGCCGGATTCATCCCAGTTGCGGGCCGAATATGGGGGTGCGACCCAATGTTGTCAGGTTAAGGAATTTCGGCTCTAATGTTCGCGTGATATTGCAAACATTTGAGTGTTTTAATGACCCCGGATCTCGGCGGTTCAGCGACTGTCGTCGGTAAAAAAGCTGGATCTTCGGGCCATTTTCCTGTATTCTGGCACGGGAGGTGGGAATAATGTCCAGCAAAGCGCTGGCTCTTATCAATACCGTCGGTCAAACATTACAAGATTTGCGATTTCGGGAGCGATCCAAAGAACGTCCGAAAGATTTTACCCGCGACCGCAAGGTCGGGTTCGTCGGGGTCATGTC
>DAHXNH010000294.1 GCA_027365485.1 Clostridiales bacterium | reverse complement strand
GGCGCATTTCGTCATTGGCAATTTCTAAGATTTGCTGACCGTGTTGACGGACTACGGTCCAAGCATGGGTGACATAATACACGATGGCATCGTGTTCGCCATAGAGATCGGCGTTAAGCAAGACCACGGTTTCTTCGTTGGTTTGAGCCATGAAGTGTCACGCTCCTCGAATGTCGTAGAGCTATTGTCTACCTCAGGCATCACATCTATTCTAAAGACAGGGTGGAGTCGCCTGTCAGTGAGTGGGATTTGAGTCAGCCTATCGTCTCGGGACCGCTTAGCGCGCTCCACTTTCGTTGATTCTATCGAACCTCGTCAGGACCTTTGATTCCCTCCGGGTCAGGCTTCTAACCCGGCCGCTAAGAGAGATGCGAACAATTCATCTCCAAAGACCCCGTGGCCATGGTTGCTGCGAAATTGGGCGCCGTACCGGAAGAAAAGGTTCCGGGCAGTTTGACGGCTTCTCAGTCTTGATATCGATGACGCCGGGGGAAGTTCCGTAACTCAACCGATAAGGCTTAAATGCGGCATTTTACCTTCAGAGTGGGGAAGAATTTCTGGTCAAGGGTGGGCGGATAGCACGGTGCGCTCGAGAGCTCAAAGCCGCCAAACCACAACAGTGAACGCTACCCGGATTGGTGAGCACTGGGTCAAATACTTGAAGGGCCGCTTCCGGCTCGTATGAGCGATGCTCCCAGCGCAGTCTAATATGCCGACGGCACAGACCATATTCCACCCGGTCCGTCGAATTTTCATCAAATCGAGCGTCGCCAAAAATCGACAATGAGGATTCGTGGGGCCGGTCCACCATGAATCCATGAAGGCAGCGGGCGTGAATCAGCTGGGTCACCCCACCAGCACCATGGGCCTCACAGTCCCGGCGAACCGAGGCCCGCGTTCTTTGAGAAACAAGCATCGGACGGAATGAAAGATCGCGAGATGGCCGCGATGAACATCGAGCGCGAATCCCCAAACCTCCCCTGGAGCGATCCCGTTCGATGGAGTTTCAAGCCCTAAGAAGCCAAGAAAGCAGAGTAACCGTGAGTGTCGCCTAACATGCAATAAGGTGTCATGCCGAGCACGATTCCCAGGGTCTAGTCGTCAGAGTTATCCTCTGACGACTGTTTTCTGCCTTTGATCAAAAAGATGGCACCGCGCCCATTGATTCTCACCCACTTCAACCATGGCCGGGTTAACGGTGAGGCACGGGTCAAAAACCAACGGACATCGGAATTGAAATGGGCACCCGCGGATCTCCTGCGACAAGTCAGGTGGCTCGCCGTTGATGGTGACCGATTCATCGCGTTTCCCACGTTGCTCAGGGTCTGGGGCCGCAGCGACCAATAGTTGGGTGTATGGATGTTGGGGACGGTTGACGACCGCATCGGCGCTGCCCGATTCCACAACTTGACCGGCATACATGACTAAGATTCGTGACGCCACATAGCGGGCGCTTGCCAAGTCGTGAGTAATATAGAGGTAGGCCAAACCCTGAGAATGGTTCAACTCCTGCATCAAATTCAACAGGCCTAACCGAAGCGACACATCCAGCATCGACACGGGTTCATCAGCTATCATTAATTGCGGCCGTACCCCTAAAGCGCGGGCGAACGCTACCCGTTGGCGTTGGCCCCCAGAAAGTTCGTGAGGATACTTGGATAAAAAGTTGTCAGGCGGAGACAAATCCACTTCGGCCAGTGTATCGCGTAAATGCTGTTCTAACGCTTTCTGACCGCTGGTTTTCGATTCTTTTGGGAAGCTGCGAAGTAAAATCGTTCGAACGGTTTGGGTCGGATTCAGCGATGCAAATGGATCTTGGAAGAGCATTTGGATGTGACGGCGGAATTCCTTGAGCTCGCCGCCACGAATATGGCTGACGTCCGAACCAGCATATACCAGTTGACCGTGGTCGGGCTCGTAGAGACGAACAAGAGTTTGAGCCACCGTGGACTTGCCCGATCCTGATTCTCCGACTAATGCCACGATTTCTCCCGGGTTGATGGATAGATTCATCCCTCGCAACACTCGCGTGACTCGATGGCCTTGTCGAAAGGTTTTATCGACATCGACCATTTGAATCAAAGGTTCCGTTGGGGTCATAGCGTCTTTACCTCCCGGTTCTGGTCATTCATCAAATGGCAGGCAACATCGACCTGCCCGACGGTCTGCAATAACGGCATGGTGGTTCGGCAAATGCCCATGACGCGATCACAGCGAGGGGCGAAAGGGCATCCCGGCGGAGGGCTCACCATGTCCGGAGGAGCTCCTGGGATACCGACCTGGGCGGACACTGCTCCGTGCAGAGGCGGGAACGAGTGCATTAACGCCTGAGAATAGGGATGCAACGGATTTTCGACCAGTTGTTCTGCAGGCCCGGCTTCCATCACTCGGCCGCCGTAGAGCACAATCACATGGTGAGCTACCTCCAATAGCAGTGACAGGTCGTGAGTGATCAGTACTACGGCGAACCCCTGATCGTTCTGTAGACGACGAATGAGATCAATAATTTCTCTTTGAACCACCACATCTAAGGCGGTCGTAGGTTCGTCCATGACAATCAAGTCAGGGCGAAGAAGAAGAGCCAAGGCAATCACGGCACGTTGTCTTTGTCCGCCTGAGAGTTGGTGGGGGTAGCTCAAAAGCTTGGACGAGGGTAGCTCGACCATGTCCATCACTTCCCGGGCACGGGCGTCGGCAACGCTGGGCTGATAGCTCCGGTCGTGGGCTCGGATGGTATCTCGCATCTGATCACGAAGCCGCATCACTGGGTTCAACGCATTCATCGCCGATTGGGTCACAAAAGAGAAAGTCGACCAGCGCATTTTTCGCAATTCAGCGTCGCGCAAGTTTAAAATCGAACGCCCATTGATAAAGCTTTGGCCATCGACTGCCACTTGTGGTGGACGGATCACCCGGGTGGCAGCTAAGACTAATGTAGACTTTCCGCTCCCAGATTCTCCTGCGAGACCTACTAGCTTGCCACGTTCCACCTGGAGGCTAACGTCTCTGATGGCTTGCACCCATCCTCGTTCAGAAGGGTAGCGTACCGTCAAATGTTCGACCGCAAACGCGGGAGGGGTTTTTGTGTCTTGGTCCATCTGTCACCGAACCTTTCTCTGGCGTAAACGGGGGTTGGTGATTTCGTCCAGCGAGAAGTTGAGGAGGGATAGGGCTGCGCCGAACGCGGCGATGGCAACGCCAGGAGGCACAAACCACCACCACATGCCATTGATTAAAGCTTCACTGTTTTGAGCCCAATAGAGCATGGTGCCCCAACTCACCGCGTTGATGTTGCCGAGTCCTAAAAAGTCTAGGCCTGCTTCGGTCAGCAGGGCGTTGATCATCGCAAACAGTAAGCCTGACACGACCAGCGAAGCCATATTTGGCAATATCTCGCCGAAGATCACTTGCCACCAGGCTTGCCCTGCGAGTTTGGCATGGACTACATAGTCCCTTTGCACTAAAGTTAGCGCTTGTGATCTCAGACTTCTGGCTCCCCAAGCCCAACTGGTGATAGCGATAACGAAAATAATGCCCCAGTTTCCTAAATGCAAATAGGCGGAGAGAATAATTACCAAAGGGAGGCTCGGAATGACCAGGAAGATGTTGGTTAAGATCGAGAGGATGTTGTCGATCCATCCGCCGGCGTAACCCGAGGCAATTCCCACCAATACAGCGATAAAGGTAGCCACGATTCCAGCGAGAAAGCTTACTAAAAGCGACACTCGCGTTCCCACCACCAATTGACTCCAGACATCTTGACCGAGCGCGGTCGTGCCCAGCCAATGCGCGCTACTCGGCCCTTGGCCCGGAATGAAGATCTCAGCATTAGGGGCGTAACGTTCGATCCATGGTCCAATAATCGCGACCAAAATGAAGAGGGCGATCATCCCTAGTCCGATCAACGCCTTGGTGTTGTGCCAGAGCGGGTTGCGCGGTTTGGATGTCTTGACCGGACTAGAGGTTGGATCGTGTACGACACTTGCTTCCTGCAAATCTATCACAGCTCCTTCCGAATTAGGCGTGTTCGTATTTTAGGACAGACGGTTCGGACCGACGCCATCGCCTAATCATTAGAGACTCGAGGATCTAAACGGCTATATAGTAGATCCACCAAGAAGTTGGCGATGAGAACGGCGGTAACGATGATGAGAAAGATCGCTTGCATCAGCGGATAGTCTTGGTTGGTAACTGCCTGGTAGAGAGCGTATCCAATACCTGGATAGCTAAAGACAATCTCGGTCAACAAGGCACCACCAACCACAAATCCGAGAGACATGGCAAATCCGGTAATGGCCGGCAACAAGGCGTTGCGCGCAGCATAGTTGGCGACGATTTCGCGTTCAGGCAACCCCTTCATTTCCGCTAAGATGACGTAGTCTTCGGACAATACACTGACCAAATTATTGCGCATTCCCACCATCCAGCCTCCCATGGAGGTAATGACGATGGTAAGCGCGGGCAAGGTAGCGTGATACATAATGCTACCAAATCGATGAAAGATGCCGGTAACCTCGGTTCCGATAGAGTGCGTGATGGGAAACCAACCGGTTAGGAATCCAAAAACATAAAGGAAAATTAACGCGACCCAGAAATAGGGCATCGCGGCCATCACCGTAAACGCGATGGGGAGTACGCTGGCGAGCGGACGTCCTCGGCGCCAAGCGGCATAAATGCCTAGCAGATTACCTACCACAAAGGAGATAATGGTTGCCAAACCGATCAAAAAGAGCGTCCACGGTAAAGTGCTAGCGATTACTTGAGACACTGGCTCCGGAAAGTAAGTGAAAGAAATTCCAAGATTCCCGTGGGCCAAATGCGACAAGTAGATCCCGTATTGCTGCAATAAAGTTTGATGGACATTGACGCCAAAGGCTAGTTCCAGAGCGTGTAACGCGCCTGGACCCATTTCACCGTGGGCACGAGCCATCACGGCCCCCACAGCGCTTCCTGGCATAAGATGAGGAAGGAAAAAATTCAACGTAATCGCGGCCCAAAATGTAAGCAGGTAAAAACTGGCTCGCTTTACCAAAAACACGCGCTAACCCCCTTTAAACCACTTAATTCCAGCGCCCAGATGGTGCTTGCATCGGACCCTTAAGCAGCAAAGCGGGCGCAGAGGCGAATCGCGCCTGCGCCCTTTGCATCATTATTTCTTAGCGTACAGTTGAGTCAGAACGACAATCGGGCCGACGTCTGCTGAGTTGTCCCAATACGGATTAGATGCGGTGGGCCAACCGGCAATCGTCGCGCTTGAATACTCGTTTGGCGAATTTCGGTTTAAGAGACCAATGATTGGCAACTGAGTGGCCATAATGTTGGCCATTTGATCGATGACTGACTTGTGTACGGCAACACTGGTACTCGCGTCGTACTCATTGGCCAATTGTTGCACCCTCGGGTTAGAATACCGCTCGATGTTGTCGGGAGCGGGTTGACCTAATGCTGCCGAGTACTCCGTGTTCATCAAAGGATTCAACGTGTAGAAGGGGTTCGGTCCGGATGCGCCCCACATCACGCCCATGGAAAACGAGCCGTCCTCCATTTTGTTGCTGTAATTTGACACCGACGTCACCGTAATGTTGGTATTAATCCCGATGGCGTGGAGCATCGAAGAAATCTGGCTGGTCATCGAGACAAAGTCAGTGAACGATGAAGCAGTCACCAAATTCACTGTGAAGGGCTTGCCCTTCGGGGTCAACAACATACCGTTGGGTCCCCTCTTAAATCCAGCCTTGGCTAAAATCGATTCGGCCAGTTTAGGATTGTAAACCGCAGCGGCTTTTTTATTCAAAGCCGGCGTCGACCACGATGACTGAGCGGCATCAATCCCATCAAGCCGAGAGGGTGTAGAGTAGCCACTTTCGGAAATCACGGAAAGCGCTTTACGGTTAATCGCGTCGCTGATCGCTCGACGAACCGGTAAGAGGTTTAGAGGATACTGATGCAGATTTACGTAAAGCCAGTCATAGCCCCCGGAACTGACGTCGGTGTGATTGGTGCTGGGATCTTTGGACACAAACGAGTTACGCAGGTCGGGAGAATAAATACTGGACCACTGGATGGATCCGTCTGCCAATCCCAAGATCACGGACCCGTTGGAGGTGGCTGAAGGATAGTAGACGGTTTGCAAGTATGGCTTGCCCTTCTGCCAGTAATGCGGATTACGCTTCAAAATGATGTTTTGGGGGCTAAAAGATTTCAGTTGGTAAGGGCCGGTGCCGACAGGATTCGGATCGGTCCAGAGGACTGGATTCTTATTCTTCCAAAGCGAGGCCGGTACCATATAGGTGCCCGTTAAGTAGTATAAAAACGTTGCGTCCGGCTTGTTGATGGTAATTTTTACTGTGTAGGGGCCTTCGGCTTTGACGGAGGTCATGTACGACCACAGGGCCGAGGTGTCAATGGCCGGATATTTCTTCATCATATCCAAGGTGAATACCACGTCAGCGCTGGTAAAGAGCTGGCCGTTGGTAAACTTCACGCCGTGACGCAAGTGCAAAGTGAGCACTTTATTACTGTTACTCCAGGCCCAGCTTTGCGCCAGCCACGCCTTGTGGGCGCCTGTGCTGCCATTCCATTCCACTAACGGTTCGTAAATGTCACCGACGATGTCATCTTGAGTTTCACCCGGCGCAAAAGGATTAAAAACATCTGCCCAGGGGCCGTGGGGTGATGCGACGATACTAATGCTTCCTCCAACGTGTGGACCGACTGGTGCCGCAAAAGCACCTGAGCCCATGGCCGCCAGGAAAAGCGCACTCGCGGCAGGTACTGCCCACATCCAACTTCGATTCTTGCTCATTTAATGTTCCTCCTCTGTAATCTCGTGGACTTGTGCAATGTTAGCCATCAACGGTCTGATCCCGAACAATCAACTTGGTTGGTTGATATGCGATAGGGTCGGACCAGAGTCACCTAATCCCACCTTCTTTCGCGTGAGCAGTGCCCGGTCGGAGACTGCGGAATACCTCGGGAAATGTCAGTTCGTCGAAGACAAGACTGACGGCGCTCCGGGCCCAATGAAAGTTATCCCATGAGTCCAAAATCCATTGCACCGAAGCATAAGATTCTTCCGGACAGTATTGGCGCCACTTTTGGGCAATGGTTTCGGTGAGTGCAGGACCGGCGCCGAGTCCCTCGCCGGATAAAATGATGACCTCCGGCGCAAAGGTCCTGACGAGGATAGCGATTGCCTTGGCCACCTCTGCACCTATTGCTTCGAAGACCTTGACGGCCGCGGATTCACCTTGGCCGCAAAGGGCTCGCAATCCCTCAATGGTCAGTGGCTCGGTGACACCGGTCAACTCCCTATAATGGAGTAACGCGGCCCGGTCAGTGACGAAATTTTCGATGCAATCGTTTCGCCCGCACTCGCAGCGGATCGGCGTAGGCCGCCATGGAATATGGCCAACTTCCGCGGCTGCGCCGTCGGTTCCACGATACACTTCGCCGTGAATGATGATTCCTAAGCCAAACCCCCTGCCCAAGGTGACTACGATGACATTTTGGCGGCCTTGGGCATGACCAAATAGTAAATGGCCTTGGGCTAAAATGTTGACGTCGTTATCTACCATAACCGGCAATCCCAATGCGCTGTGTAATAGTTCCCTGAAATTGACCTCTCGCCACCCGAGAGGACAATTGCGGATCAAGCCGTTGGATTGCGAAACGGTTCCGGGAACTGCAACTCCTACGCCCAGGCAATTACCTGGGAACCTTGTCTCTGATAACGAAAATGCCTTCACGATTTCTGCCATCGTAGCGACAACGTGCTGGATTTCGTTGGTCGAGGTTTGCACTTCTCGGCTAGCAATTAGTTCGCCTAGATAGTTGGTCACGGCTACGTCGATAGTTTCGGCAAAGACTTTCATCCCGACTACCCATCCGTAGTCCGGGCGGATAGCTAGTAGAACAGGACGTCGTCCTCCCCGTGACGGGCCTACAGCAATCTCCTCAATCATGCCCTCCAGCATCAAAGCCTGGGTAATCTGAGAAATGGTTGGTAAAGACAGATGAGAATCTCTGGCTATGTCGGTACGAGATACCCGCACACCACGACGGATAATGTTGAGCACCAAAGCTCGATTTCTATGCCGGATCCATGCGTGTGCCTGTGAACCTCCTACGCTCATAGCGTGCTCCCATCCGTAGATCTTTTGGAAACTATATAAAGTACCTGTTACTGAATGTAACACAGTGGCCTTTTGTTGATCAATAGGCGGTAGGTGTATTAATTACCGTTGGTTTTCGAATTCCTTGATGCTCGCTTAGTATTCTTCGCAATCCGCACGATTGCGTGGGTTTATTAATAAAGTGGGAGTATGACTCGTCTAGTCGAACGGTCGCATCGCAGTGTAGCCGTTACATTTGGACGATTTTAGCACGCAGAAAACAACCCCATACGTGTCTACTTAATGCCGACAAAATCGAGTCAAACAGGGATAGGTAAGGGCTAGTGGCCTCATTGGACAAACATTCTAACGAGGCCATTGCCATCGGTCAGGATGCGCGACGAGAGTTCCGCGGTCGACAGCATTTTGGAAAAACGCCAGGGTTTGATGACGCGGACGGGAATGAAGAGAGCGGCGAGCTAAAAGCGGCAGTCCGGCCTGGGCCAGGTGACAGAGGTCAACCTGTCGGGTGCGAGCACTGACCCAGGGAAAGTAGCACGCAATCCAATGGAGGTCGTTTGGCGATCGAACACCCGAAGGGCACCATGGCATCTTGATCTTTTTGCAACTCCTCAGGGATGGGCCACCATGGTTGCAGGAGCCGTGGAATCGACTAATTGATGTCATATATCCAGTGATTTGGGTTTGGCTTTCGTAGCTATATACTCGGCATTAAAGATCTGATACTGGCGCCGACCAGGTTTGAGTGCCATAGCCTTCTTGATCAAGGAGTACGTTTCAATTCTTTAGTGCCGAAAATATAGGAAACAAAAAATTCTTACATAAATTTGTAGGCGGCAAACCAGGCATCTCTTCGAAGGAAAATTGCCGACGGAGGAACTCGTAGTCGGCAAGGAGATTCTCCATTCCAAATGTCTCGTACTCATCAATTAGATCTGATGGCAACCCGTCGCGTTGGTCAAACGCCACTACGTAAAAACATTGCGACAACCGGAGGCATTTGCAGTCGGGTGAAATCATAACAACTCGCGCTGGGCAATCCATGCACTTAGACGAGCACTGGCAGGTCTTTCGCCTGTGCGGTTTTCATGTCGAGGTGCTTCGCATCGACATTCATTGAGGTGCCCCCCACAATTGAATGACCCCAGACTATCGCCCTGCAAAAGACCATGCTTTTCGCTTGCCACCTAGGTTGGGTAACATTTTTTGGCTATATGCAAAAGGTGGTTGAAAGAGCAATAAACCCATCGGACGGAGTTTGGTCCGTTTTGTGCAATATCGGGTGGAATCCCTTGTTGAATCACGGTGCCGTACGATGACGCGAGAGTCGCGGGTTGATGTGATGCGCCGGTTGGCGACAAATTACACTAAGCAAGGTTGTGTTCCCATTGTTGCCCGGGATTGCCGGCTGTTTGGAGTCCAAGGGCTGGGTTTTTGTCGCTGGAATCTCAGCAGTTGCGGTGTGGCCCTGGAACCGCCGATTCCCCCGATACGACGCTGGAGCTAAACTGGAGTCGAAGCGGACCATCTGGCTTCCTGCTGGACCCTCGGGGATGTGCCGGTCGTTTCGGCGTGAGGAAACGCATCCACAGAAACATTCTCTCGATGACGCTGGGGCGTGTTCAAGTCGATCCGCGAGCTTTGGCCGAGACAGGCATTCCTAGGCTCAGACAGGATTTGGTATACTAAGCATGGAAACGCTGAGTGGTAGCTCTAAA
>DAHXNH010000432.1 GCA_027365485.1 Clostridiales bacterium | reverse complement strand
GCTCTTCGACATAGCCCGGTTCGTCGCAACCACGCCAGTATCATGGTTCGTTTGCTACGCACCCCCCCGACGATTCTCGCCGCTGGCATTTATCACGGGGCCGATCCGAGGACTGGCCGATCGTGGGGGCTGTGATTACGGGATCTTTCAATTCTTTACGACCGGGTATATATGTTGCCGGCAACCAAATTGAATATGGAGTGCTTCGAATTCCCGCAATCCATCGCTTCTTGTTTCCCCATCCCGGAGTGCGTTTTCAATTGGACCTAGAGTCTTTACGCAGTGTTGTGTCTAAACTTACCCGGCGAGGGAGAATTCGTCAGCTCTCGGACTGGTTTAAATGCACCGGCATGCAAAGAAGGATTCGTGGCCCTAGAGGTTTTACAACCAGGGAAACGGTATCGACTGGGCCCGGGCTCTTCCAAGAAAAACCCGTCTATCACTGCTTCCTTACCACCACCCTTGTCGAAGATCGGTCATTTAATTGACCAGGAAATTTTGGACCGCATTTCTCACTCTGACCATTTGCTCAGCGAATGCGGCGGACACCCCTTGCGAACATGGCAACCAGATGCCGTTCGAAAATGGATAGAGTCGAAAGGCCGCGGGGCCATCTGTGCGCCCACCGGAACCGGCAAGACGTTGATGGCTCTCGCTTCCATCCAGATGACGGTATGATGCCAAGACGGTGAGCGTCTCAACACCTTGTTGTACAATGGGTTTCCAACACGATGGCGTTCTCCCAAAAACGAAAACTATGATCGACTAAACGCGATGATCCCCTTCCCCAAGAATTTCGCGCCCAAATGCAAGCCCTTCGGCTGTTGGCGATCGCTGAAGAGCACCCAGCCTGTCCATGGGCCAAGCGGTTACTCGACTTATCAAACGCGCCGTAAAACCCCTACCTTTAGGTATGGGGATATAAGGCGCTCACCGTCAGGCGAAGATTTGTCGTCCCCAAGCTATACCTTGCGTGCTATATACCCGGCATTAAAGATCTAATACTGGTGCCGACCAGGTTTGAGTGCCTTGGTCTTCTTCATCAAGGAGTACGTTTCAATTCTTTAGTGCCGAATATATATACTGAGGATGTGTTCGCCCTTTGACAAATGGATACGTTGGCGGTTGTCTCTCGCAATCGTGGGAGACGTAAAATGTATCGCGTCGTCAAGACCAGACGTTAACAGGATTCGGCGAACCATCACGGCAAGTAACCAGAGACCTTCGGGCGACAGGATAGGGGGTGTTTGGCTCACCCCTTGCGAGTAAAGCGCACCGAAGTGCGTTCCTCGCAAGAATCCCCTGCGTTTACGCATGGGGAGTGTCAAACGGAAAGCATCATCGTTTGTCGATGAGTTTTCGCGTCCGACTGAAAATGAGTCGGGCTATTGTCCAAGACGAATTGCATCGATCGGCAAGCCGTGGCATCTTCTTTGTAGAAGTCATCGAAGATGCCGAGCGATTAGCCGCTAGTCTTAACGACCTCCCCATCGCCTCTTACCATTCACAAATGAAGCGCGCGATACAAAGGCACCGCCTAGCTCACTTCGAGCATGGGGAATTGCGCACTCTGTTAGCCTGCAAAAGCCTGGACGAAGGAATTAACGGGCCCGTTAACGGGCCTGAGGCCGATTACGCGCTTTTACTGGCTCCTGACCGCTCACGCCGACGATTCATTCAGAGAATGGGGCGAGTGCTGCGCCGACGCGAAGATGGTCGTCCGGCTACGATTTGGGTACTTCTTGTAGATGGCGTCGACTACGAGGTACCCTTGACTGAACAAGAATGTTCTGAAATATACACGCTCTGCGAGGTACAAACACTAGACTATCGGTCCTCTGGACCGGGTCGAAAGGTTACGTAGGTTGTATTCTTAATACCGAATAACGACAGAGAACACAGAGCCGCTATGGCGATCGCGGGATCAAAATTTTAAGGTGCGTTTTAGTCCTTTAATAACCCCATTGCCGTCTCGTCCAAGATATCCTCAGAAATTGTACCTAGCATCTTTGGTCAAGGTTTTGGGCGTTCTGGTAGCTAAGTCCGTTAATCCGTGATCGGCAAAATGGATCTGCGACTGACCCGAAGCCTACCGTGAACCATGAAACTCTTCACTTCATAAAATCAAATCACTGACCTCGTCTCGCAAAGACTTAGTGGAACTTAAAGGATTCGCTAAGAACGATCCCCAGTTTCCGTTGATCTGGGTGTTTGTTGGAGATTTTTGGCCAACCGTTCGTGATTACTTCCCAAAAGTCCGCAAGAATCTGGTCATCCATCTAATGAAAAGCGCTTCCCTATCTCATCCTACGGCCCTTGGACCAATGGCGAGGCCCTTCGATGAAGTGTCGATCGGGCGAATGCGGAGGTGTCGCTGGGGATCCCTTAGCCCCGGGTTGGACTATAGATACCAACACCTCTTGCAGGCGTTCGTTTCGTGAGCTTCGGAGCGCGGTCCCGCGGGTGGCGCCCTTCTTGACCTGAACCCGCCGGCCAGAATGATACCTTGACCTCATGGACCGCCAACAGGTTGCGGTGGGTCGGGTCAAGCGCCGTGTTCGGAACCTCGGAACCCTCAAAAAAAGAGCGCTCTCTGTCTGCTGTCGGACGGTGACGAACGTTTGTGCTTGACCGCGGCTGCCCTGCCCTCTATTCTGAACGTGTACCTGGAAGATTGTTCCGCGACATCAAGACGGGCCTACGTGATTGACCAGGACTCTTAGTTGACCGTGAGGTAGGGATGAGGAGGGGTTTGAATGATCCGATTGCCGCGGCAATCGAAAGATATCCTGCTGAAACATCTCGCCGGCGCCTTTCCCGATGACGCCTTGGCGGTGTTGGGCTTGGGCGGAATCCACGTCGAGCATGTCCTGCCTACCGAACTGCCCATCATCGAAGTCCGCCAAGGGTTCACCGATGTGGTCTTGGAGTTGCACGATCACCACATCTTGCACTTGGAGTTTCAGAGCAAGTCGGAAGCGACGTTAGATCGCTTCCTGGTCTATGACGCCTACCTCTACGTGAAGTGGCACCGACCGATTCGCACCATCGTGTTGTATACTGGTCGGTATCGGCCGCGGTCGACCACCATTGACGCCGGCACCCTGAGCTACCAGGTGGAGAGAATTTATTTGCGCAAAATGGACGGCGATGCAATACTAGAGACAGTGGAGCAGCATTTAGAAACGGGGCAGTGGGACGGACAC
>DAHXNH010000425.1 GCA_027365485.1 Clostridiales bacterium | reverse complement strand
CGATATCTATTTCCGGCCATTTTTGAACCTGGCGATACTGCGGGGTATACGGTCACGTTTCCCGATCTGCCGGGTTGTATTACGGAAGGGGACACCCTGGAAGAGGCGTTTGCCATGGCGAAAGAAGCCTTGGAATTGCATGTATATGGCACGGAAGCGGATCACGATCCGATTCCTGAGCCGTCCCGGTTGAAGCCCGCAACCGTCCCTCCCCAGGCGATGGTTGCCGTGGTGGAGGCGTGGATGCCCGTGATCCGCAGCAAAATGACCAATCAGTCGGTCAAGAAAAATTTAACAGTTCCCAAGTGGCTGGCAGACGCGGCGGACCGGGCTGATATCAATTATTCCCAAGTCCTGCAAGAAGCCCTCAAGTCGCGGCTAGGTGTGGCCGGGGAACCGGCGGATAATTCCCCTTGATCGCGTGTCTCTATCCGCCAACGGTACCATCTCGCTCCGTGCAGAGACCGTGCCGGGCGGGGGTGACGAAACCTTGATGGCTTTCCTCTATCGGGTCTTAGTCCCCCACGAATTCGGCCGGCAAGTCGGTCGCGGCAGGCCTTCTATCGCGCTCGCCAACAACCGACACCTGGCCGAGTTGAACAACGCCATCCGTGCGAATCCAGACGGTGATGTGGTGATGAATGGGATCTACGTTCCACAACAGATCCATGGTATGCTCCACAGAACATCTCACCTCCTAGGCGGCGGACGACAGGTATCAAGTCATAGCGGCCTGGGTCTGCAGGGATCGACTAGGCGGGAGGCCCATCAGGTAGACTCCTCTCTGGAGAGGATTGCCAGATCCGAGATGGGAAGGTTCGCTTCGGGTACCCGTCAGGCCACGCGACAGCGACCGTGGGTGTCGATAATCCGCCATTCGACCCACGGACTGCCGGGGTCCCTAAACTCCGAGTGCCAACACTCCACCCAACCGATGGGGGTATCGGTAATCCCCTGCACCCAAGGCCAACAGGCCAGGGTATCGCTTGACCAGACTTCCTGTAAAATCATCGCCATCGCTCCTTCATCCGTCAGGTTTCGACAGGCGGTCCCAAGGGTCCTGCTATCGTTTGGCCCAAAGGTTCGGACGCAACCGGCTCTCCAAAACCCGTCGCCCGATGCGTCCGGTGTCCATTCCCAGCCGCCTCGCCGTCCTGTCGCCTGCGTCGGGCAACCGCTGCGCTGGCTTGCCTGCCTCCGGCACAGCACGGCGGGCGGCACTTGGAAGGAAAGAGACAACAAGCCAATAGAAAGAAAATGTCAAGACAGAGCAAAGGATTCCTGGTGCTGAACACAGGGAAGTCACTGAAGAGGGATGGATCTCTTGAATGGAGCCGTTGATTTTCAGACCGAGGGTGTGCTACCCTGAACCTAACGAAGGCCCAAGGTTGCACCCTCGGACCTCCGGGTTCGACGCCCAATCAGGGCGGCTCCTGAAAAATGAAACGATCAGAAAGACCGCTACCTAATGGGAGTTAAGGGCGGTCTTTTCTGTTGAATGCCACGATGGCTAAGATTAACATCGCAAACATGACTGCAAACGTTAAGCCATTCCATGTGACCACAGCCTCACCCCCTTTCCAGGGAGTGAGCCGCCCCATGCGTCGAGTCCGCACACATTGTAGCAAACTTTGGCGAACCCTGGGGCAAAGGTTCGAACCCTATCAGCTCACGCTCAAAGGGTTCGTGCCGAATGGAGTCCGCCTTGCCGTCTTGACATCTTCGGCTGAGGCAATCCCTCCGGTGCTTGCCGGCCTCCGGTTCAACACGACGGGCGGCATCTGGAAGGAAAGAGAGGACAAGCCAATAGAAAGAAGAGGCTCATATCCTGTCTCTATTGGGTGCTTTGTACGAATAAGGCCGATGGCCCGCTGGGTTTCATTCCATGATACTTCCGTGTCCTCACTATGTATGTACGCCGGAATCAACCACAAATTATGGATAACACGCAGGGAGTTATCTATTATCTCGAGCGCGAGTCAGGACCACGGTCTGTCAATCATAGATAACTGTATGTCAGTTACCTATAAAACGGACCAGCCCGCCAAGGGGGAAGGCGGGCAGTCCTCACGAAACCCCGTTATTGCGGCACCTTTGCGAGAATATTCCCAATCCACTGCGCGTAGAACGCGCCCGGATGCTGCCATAATCGCAACACGTCTCCCACCGGTAACGTCCCGCCGAAATCCGGGAGGTTTACCGTCCTCGGCAACGCATCGGCCCAGGCACCAATGAACCCCACGTGGGCCAACACCACATGGCCCAAGAAAATCACGAGGGCGAATCCGACAACCCTCCACAACCACTTGCCAGCATAATCATGTCCGGGACTCCATTGACCCCCGCCGTCATATCGTGTGATGATGCCCGACCTCCCTTTTGCTTCTTCGGCCTCGGATGCGTCTTGTGCCACTCTGCCGGGTCAGGCACCGGAGGGTAATTTCTCCCGTACAGTTCTTCCACACTGAGCAGGTGCTCTCCGAGCACATGGGGCCTCGGCCGACTGCGATACTGTTTTGGCTAACTCCTTTTGTCTATGGTTTGGCTAAGCCTGTAGTCATCAGTTCTAGCCTAATTCCAAGGTTGCACTGGTGGTCGGGGAACTCGCCCAATGGTATTCTCAGCATTCGCTGATTGGCGTAGGCAGTGGGTT
>DAHXNH010000413.1 GCA_027365485.1 Clostridiales bacterium | reverse complement strand
AACGGCTTAATCTTTGCGGTAGCATTCGCAATGTTAATCTTAGCCATCGTGGCATTCAACACGAAAGACCGCCCTTGATAGCACTCAGGTAGCGGTCTTTCTGTGATTTGTGTTTTTCCAGGAGCCGCCCTGGTGGGCGTTGGTCCCGGAGGTCCGAGGATGATGCTTAGGAGGTGGTACCCTGGACCTCCGTTAGGCTTAGGGTAGCACACCCTCGGTCTGAAAATCAACGGCTCCGTTCACGCGATCCATCCCTCTTCAGGGTCTTCCCTGGGTTCAGCACCAGGATCCTTGGTTCTCTCTTGACATTTTCCTTCTACGGGCTGGTCCTCTCTTTCCTTCCAAGAGCCGCCCGCCGCGCTGTGCCGGAGGCTGGCAAGCACCGCAGGGGTTGCCCGACGCAGGCGACAGGACGGCGAGGCGGCTGGGAATGGGCACCGGACGCATCGGGCGACGTGGTCTTGGAGCCGGTTGCGTCCGAACCTTTGGGCCAAACGATAGCAGGACCTCTGGGGCCGCCTGGCGAACCCTGACGAGTGAAGGAGCGATGGCCATGATTTTACAGGAAGTCTGGTCAACCGATACCCTGGCCTGGGTGCCTTGGGTGCAAGGGATATCCGATACCCCCATCGGTTGGGTAGAATGTTGGCACTCGGAGTTTACGGACCCCGGCAGTCCGTGGATCGAATGGCGGATTATCGACACCCACGGTCGCTGTCGCGTGGCCTGGCGGGTCCCGGCAGGGAGCCACTCCCCCGTGCCTCTGGCGTGAACGCGGCGGTGTCAAGAGGGGACCGTCTGCGATTCGCCATCGATTGTCAAAATTCCTGGGTCTGCTATGCTTTCGTTAGCGGACCGCCATAGGACGCTGCCTCACGGCAAACCGCCCTGTGTGAGGTTACGACGAGGGGGCAGACCGATTGATGAAGGAAACCATGGATCTGTTGTGGAATCTCGACCGCTCGAATCACCACATCACCGTCCGGATTCGCACTGGGACGGCCATTCAAATCGTCCGACTCCGATTTCCCCAAATGATGAAGACCGCCCCGATGGGCGAATGGATTGCGACGGGGTGTCGATTGTTGGCCCAAGCGATTGAGGCGTTGCCCAGTGGCAAAGTCACCGATCTGCCGGCGGAGTTGACCGGACTGTAAGGAAAAAACAGGAAATCAAGGACTAAGCCGATAGAGAGAAACGGTCACGATGTGCGCTCTCCACGGATTGAGTCCTCGGATTGGGCAGGATTCCTGTATCGCCTTCCTGCTATTACTCCGCTCTTGCGGAGCGACACTACGGTTGATTCGGAGTCGGAAGACACAAAGTCTCGACCGGAAGCATATCGAAACCCACGCCACCCCGAAGACTGTAAGGGGGAAATTGCCGACAGCCCCGGCTCTCGTCAGATTGACCGTGAATGGGGGTCTGCTGGACGCCGGTACTCACTCTGAGTTGGGGCCCGGTGCGATGAGCAGGCGGTGCTTGCCACGGCCTTGGGCGGCTTGATACAATAAGCACAGAAAGAGAAGAAGAAGCCAACGAAGGGATAACCCATGGAGACCATTATGATTCCTCCCTCTATGCCATTGGCTATTAAGGAGGATGTTCTGACTGAAATTTGCCGTCGCTATCGAGTTCAAGAACTCGCGTTGTTTGGTTCGGTGTTGCGCAATGACTTTACTCCGACCAGTGACGTCGATGTCACCGTGTCGTTCCTGTCCGGAACGTTGGTCACCTTATTCTGGCTGGGTGGCTTGGCTGCAGCGTTAGAAGCTCTCTTTGGGCGTCCCGTGGATCTTGTCCCGATGTCGGCGATTAGACCCATTCTCCGGGAAGAAATTCTTTCGACCAAGGAGACGATTTATGTCCAAACGACTACCCCGAACTAATGCGGAGTATTTGCGCGATATCCTGGATGCGACAACCAAACTGAAAGAACTGATTCAGGGAATGGATTACGAGAGCTTCCAAGAGGATTGGCGCACCTACCACGCCGCGTTTTCCTTGCTCGAGATCATTGGGGAAGCCAGCGGCCGTATTACAGCAGAGTTCCAGGTTCAAAATGCCACCATTCCCTGGGTCAACATGAAGGCGATGCGCAATGCCCTCATTCATGGCTATGCGAATGTGGAATTGGATATCGTCTGGAACACTCTCACCCATGACATCCCCCCGCTCCATCAACAGATAACGAGCCTATTGAGATCCGCTGTCCGCGAATCACGCAATCAGGATGAGAGGGAACGCTAATTCTCGTGTGGCTCCATTCCTGAGATCGTGTCCCTCTCTGCAACCCGTACCCCGAACGACTTCCTTTTGAACACAGGGATTTTGCCTGCCGATGGGACGCAGGAATGCGGGTTCCAGGAGCATAAAAGTACCCCCTTTTGGGGTACACCGTTAATCGAGTTTTTGCATGACTCGCTGAATCGTGCTAAGACTGACTCCAAACTGTTTCGCAGCCTTCCGGTAACTCAGTTGGCCGGACCGCACGGCCGAGACAGCGGCCTGCGCATTGGCCCATTTTTGCGGATCATCGACCAGCTTAGGCCGCCCAATCGCCTTCCCTTCTTGCCGGGCCCGATCCATGCCAGCGGTCACGCGTTCTCGAATGAGTTCCAGTTCAAATTCTGCGAGGCTGGCCAACAAGTTTAAGAGCAGCCGGCCCAAGGCGGTGGTCGTGTCAAAGCCTTCCTGAGCGCTCAGAAATCCGACGTTCAATGGGTCCCACACAGCCAAGGTATCGTGCATGTGTTTGACACTGCGAAACGCTCGGTCGAGTTTGAAGACTAAGACCGCATCCAAGCGATGTTGAATGGCGTCATCTTGCAGAGCTTTCCAGGCCGTGCGGTGGAGCAGATCGTTGGCACTGGCCTGGTCGACATAGGTCTGCGCAATATGCCAGTCCGGGTGTTGGGCGACAAACTGGCGGAGGCGCAGGAGTTGGGTCTCGGGGTT